>CAMATH010000077.1 GCA_945860955.1 Planctomicrobium piriforme | reverse complement strand
GAAGCGACTGCGACCCCCGCACCCGAGACCGGATAATGGCAGCGGCCTGAGGCAACTTCTCCACCTCCGTAAACTCGCGCACTCAATCGACGCCTGCGACGAGCGCCGCCGGACCGCGCGCCGACCGCGGGGTTATTGAGCAGTTACGGCCTGCAGTAGAGAATACACTCTCCCTGTTGATTCACTGGTCCAATCCAAACCAACCCCACACGTGTCTGCATGGCGAAGTTGTCAGTTACCCAGATCCGAGATGCAGGACGTCAAATTGTAGCTGCGAATCCTGGAGGAATTCGGTATTCACAACTGGTCCAGCAGATCATTGACGAGAATCCGGAAACTCCACCAAACACTGTTCACGGCTCGCTTTCAGGATTTGCCGAACGCTATCCCAATGAGATACACAAGCCAAGCCGCGGACTGTATTTGCCGGCAAGCGCGGGACCGGGACCGATTCCACCGCCCACAACACCGCTGCCGAAGTTCCGCGAAGATGAGTTTTACGACCCCTTTGCAGAATGGCTGAAGGGGGAATTGGATGAAGCGACTATTGCCGTATCACTCGGCGGCGCGGGGCTTCAACGAAAGTGGGGTACTCCAGACGTCGTTGGTGTGTACAAACCCTTGGCATCACACAGAATCAAATTCGACTTGGAGATCATCTCTGCAGAGATCAAGATAGATCCGCAACAGCCGGTGGTCGCATTTGGACAAGCTGTGGCATATCGGCTGTTCTCCGCAAAGTCGTACATTGTTATGCCGAAGGTCATTTCCGAGGAGGATTATAGCCGCCTGGAAGCCCTCTGCATGCTGTTCGGAATCGGCCTGGTGCTTTTCGCCGTCGACCCGAGCAATCCGGCGTTTGAAATTCGCGTCAGGGCTCAGCGTTTCACCCCAGATATGTTCTATGTAAACGAATTCGCCGAACGAATGTTCCAGATCGATCCCGGCAAATTCAACGACCTATTCGCATGAGCGAAGGCGGATGCGATGGAGCGTCAAGACCGCACGGTTAGCAGTCGACGCCATCTCTCACAGCCCTCTGCCAAGTCTATTTCACCATGAATTCGTTCGCCCGAAGACTGCCCGTCGTCTTCGCAAGCTGAGTCTTGGCCGCTGAAATTACGTCGTTCCGCCATTTTTCAGCGGCGTCGACCACTTCGTCGACATCGAAGTCCTGAACTCCTCCCAGCAGCAGCGAGAAGCTGTTGATGCGTTTCTTCATGATCTGCACCAGGCGATGGTCGCGTGTTCCGTAGAACGCCGGGTAGGCGTAGCGAATCGGCTGGCCGGTGATCGCCGCCCAACTATTCACGCGGCGAAGGCGCCCGTTGCGCTGGACCGTTCGAATTGGGCTGGGTTTGAGTTCGTAGTGAACCAGATGCCGGCAGTAGCGATGCAGGTCGATCCCTTCCGCGAGCTTGTCGGTGACGACTAGAACATCTGGCCCGAACGGACTGTTGAAGATGGAAATGAGCGTATCGGTTTGCTGGTTGTGGATGACGGCCACGAGGCAGTACCCCCCACAAGCCAACAGCCGATTTTCCCGAAATGTTCCACGGCGAACTCCGTAGTTCATCGTGTGAACGGTGGCTGCCGGTTTTGGCTGGATCGGACTCGCCATCCGGCGAATCCGAATTGGCACGCGACGGCTCCGCGACTGAGGCAACCCGCGTTCGCGATGCGCGTCGCGGCGAATTCACTCCCGATGGGACAGGGCGGTTTGTGGATGTTAGCCGTTACAACCCTGGCTTCGCTGGAGCATCACGGTTTATTCCTGCCGAATACGAACGGCTGCGCTTTCTCCAGTTTTTCGGTCACGTCGCCGTTGAGTTTGAAGATCTCCTTCTCGACCTTCAATTCTCTCTCGGGCTGACTTTTGCTGAAGTCGAGTTTGGTGATGTCGATCCAAACCACGTTGGGGGCGTAGGTACTCTCAAAGTAATAGCGGCCGCCGGTCAGGTCCTGCACGGTTCGGAAGATGGTGCTGGAAACGTTCGGCTCTTTGGGGTCGAAGGTCAGTGCCACCCATCAGCGCATCCCCCGGATTTGTTGAGTTTTGTACACCAATTTGAGTCCATGCGGAATCAGGGAGCAGCTTCGGCCTCTGCACGCCACCGACCTCCCGCCCGCCCGCCGCGTTCAGGTCTTGCCCGTCGAACTTCGGGACGATTGCCCAACGTATGCGGCGCGACTGGTCGGCATCCCGTGCGAATATCGGCGGCCGCGTTTCGCCGCCTCTTGCGCGATTGACTCGGGAGATCCTGCCACCCGGCGGAACCGGCCGAGGCGGCTCTCGGAATGATCGTCAGTCACCTGCGAACCGAGAGACGGGAGAATCAACCTCGTCGAGACGCCGACCTCGCTGCGGTTCACGAACGTTGGGGTGTTTTTGCCGGGAACGGTCGATCGACGAAAGGTACACCCGAATGTTGATGGGAAGGACGGACCTCGCCCTGCTGGATGTGATCGCTCTCGACAAGGTGCAGAAAGGCAAACCGATCAGCGAGGACGAATTCCGCTCGCTCAAGGCGAAGAAGCTTATTGAAGGCCGACGCCCGAACCTGGTCGTCTCGGCGGAAATCGCTGCGGCGACTGAGACAGTGGTGGACAAGCTGTTGCTGGCGAAGCTGTCGGATGCTCTGGACGACGATCAGAGGCGGAACTTCATCACGAACTTGCTTCAAGATTTGCGCCGAAACCGGGTTGTCGAAGTCCACGGGATGATGCCTCGACCGACCAGCGGAGAAAACGCATGAAGAATCGAGGGAACGAAACGGCGGGCCACACGGCGACGATCGAATTGCTTGTTCTTGGCGACGAGCGATGAAGGCTTGCTACGAGCAGCGGCGCTACTGGACCTTTGGAGTCGGGGATTCGTCGAATCCGTCAAGGCACCGCCCAAGCCGTTCCATATTCTCGTCCAACAGTTGATGGCCCTTGTGCTGCAAGAACGTGGGGTCGGTCGACGGGCCTTTGTGGAATGGCTGGCCGACGTGCCTGCCTTTGCCGCCATGCCCAGCGAACAAATCGAGACGCTCGTGGATCATTTGGTCCGCACCGGCACTCTTTTTGAGGACGCCGGCATTCTCTCTTTCGGCCAAGAGGGGGAGGCCGAATACGGCAGAAAGAACTTCTTGGAAATCCTGTCGGTGTTCACGTCGCCACCGTTGTTCCAGGTCATCAGCGGACAGAAAGAACTCGGCAACGTTCATGAATCGACCTTCTACAAAAAACAGGACGGTCCGGCGATCCTCGTTCTGGCAGGGAGAAGCTGGAAAACGAATCGCCTGGACTGGGAACGTCGCATCGCGCATGTTGAACCCACCGACGAGAAAGGGCGATCCCGCTGGATCGGTGAGGGACAATTCCTGAGCTTTCGGGTATGCCAAGCCATTCGCCGCGTGTTGGCCGCGGAGACAACCGAACCATTCTGGTCGCAGCGCGCCGTTTCGCAGATTGGCGAGATACGTATGGACTACCCGTGGGCGTATCCTGACCAGACGATGTTGGTCCAACAGCCAAACGGGGAGGTTCAGTGGTGGACGTTCGCCGGAGGGCTGGCAAACAGACTCGTCATGGATCACCTGGGCGGCAATACAAAAGCGAGGATGGATAAACTCTGCGTCCGATTTCCCTCGACCATGAAGCTGGCCGAGGTTGAGGCGCTGATCGCCTCCCGCATTCGAGATGAGATTGTGCCCACGCCCAGCGAAGATGCGATGGAAAACCTGAAGTTTGGGGAATGCCTGCCGCCTCCGATTGCCGGTGAAGTGTTCGCCGCTCGGTTTAACGACGCCGAGGCGATCGCGAACATTCGCCGGGAGCCAATGCGTGTCGTAGTGGTTGGAGAAGGGACTGCCGAAGCATAACCGACAAACCCGCCGTCAGAAAACCTGACTGGATTCGTTGCAATTTCCGGACTGGAAACTCCTCACCGAACAAAGATCGCTGTTGGTCTCCCGAGGGATTTTTACCGCGATCCATCTGAGCCGACTGCTCAATCCCGAGTCGGCGGTGTTGGTCGAGGCGTCCCAGCCAGGCGACGATGCGCTGCCGGGGGCCACGCGCAGTACGTGTTGATTCCAACAGTGCGCAGTAGGCTTGGCGGGTTCCATTGAGCCTTCGCATGCATTTGCGGATGTGCATGCGACTGTCAAACAACGGGTCACGTTTACCGACCTGGCCGCCGGCTGCGCCGTCGGGCGCGACGCCGCAGGAGCGTCGTCGCGACAAGAGAGCGTCGTCGCGACAGGCGTCCAGCAACTTCCACTGCGAGTAAACGCCATCGCCGGGCTTTGCCTCTTCGCCGCTTCGAATCGCCAAACCCCGCTTCGATCCAAAAAATGAAAAAAAGTCCACTTTACACTTGACCTCTATAAATACACACGTATACTGAAACGCATGAGTACTTCATCGACGCAGCTCCCAGGGGATTCGAACGCGGTGTCCTATGAATTCACGGGTGATTCACACATCTGGCCCGGGTGGAAGCGGTCGGGGGAAACGACGCCCGCCCGTTTCCGAGGCGCAGCAGGAGACAATTGAGCAGGCCCAAATCCGGGACTGGAGTATCGACGAAGAGTCGCTCTTGGAACCCAAATGGATCTGGCAGCGATGGCTTCCCCGGGGAAGAGTCACGGTGTTGGGGACTCCCTCGGGGAGTGATTTCTCGGGGTTGGTCGCCGACCTGGTCGCCCGCTTCACCGCCGGCACCACGTTTCCAGGTCTTGGCCCGCCGACCGGGCTGTACTGCAAGCAATTCGCGCAAAAGGTCGCCGTTGTGACCGCTGGAGGCGATCCGCGGCGCGACTTTGGTCGACTGGTCGCGCTGGCTGGCGGTCGGCTCGACCAGTTGCACCTCACCAATGGCGTCGTCGAACCCGCCGGCCCGGATGGGAATCCGTGTGAGCGGCCGTTCAACCTGCCGGCTGATTTTCCGTTGTTGCGCCAGTGGCAATTTGAGGAGAATCTGCCCCCCGCGCACCTGACCATACCTCGTTCACCAGAACACGAACCGGTCTCACTTCTCGTCATCGAAGCCCTCCCTCGGCAGGTTGGGAAATGGCGCGAGTCGGAACTGCGCACGCTGCTCGATCAGCTCAACCGGCTGGCCTTCGAACGCCACATGGCGATCCTGCTGGTGACACCACTCACGGTTCTGCCGGCGCGATTGTCGGCCGGGAAAGTCACGCTCGCGAAAGCGTTCGGCAGCTCCATGCTGGTCGAGTCGGTCGGCGCGCTCTGGCATATTGACCAGAACCCTTCACATCCTGACCGCTTCGACCTCATTTGTCATAAACTGTGCCAGCGTCCCCCCTCGGTGGCATTCTCGATGACCGAGAATGGAATCCAGTGGGAGATTGCCGACTGGCAGGATCCCCGTTCTGCGCCGTCGATTCCAAAACCCGCCGCCGCCGTTGTCCCCGCGCTGTCAGATTTAGCCGAAATGCCGGACGCGCCCGCGTTGTTCCCCACTCACCCAGTGGCGGCGACAGAATGCGCACCACCTCCCGGCCCCCCCTCGTCACAACAGTCACCGCGACAACAGTCACCGCGACAACAGTCACCGCGACAACAGCCACACCGGCGAAATCCTCCCGCGATACCAAGACGCAAACCGCCCCCTCAGCAGAATCCGCAGCGGGAGCCAGCCACTTGGTCGGAATCCGAATCGCAGCGGGAACGGGAATCGCACGCGTCGCCCGCATTGGAGCCGACAACTCCGCGACCGGCGGTCGACGGCTCGCCACCGATCCGGAGAACCGAGGAAGAACTGCGACAGACACCCGTCTGGAAACGGGCGTCACGAAGCGAACGCAAACGACTTCTCAGAAACGCGCGAGCGGGAGTCGTCGCGGATTGAGTCTCATGGCCCAAGGTCGCATTTTTCCGCATCGGGCGCACATCGGGGCCGGCACTCAGAGAGTGCCGCCTACGTTGTTTCGTTCGCTGCACGACGGACGATTCCCGCAACGCTCCCTCCCAATCATTGAGACGTTGGGTACTGGCCGCCGTAGGACGGGTCTCTGACCCGTCCGGAGCGGCGGCACTTGAAGCGGAACACAATCCGCCACTCTGGGTGGACAGGTCAGAGACCCACCCTACCACGCAAACCTCCTGCATTCGGCCGCGTGAAGTATAAGTTGGGTGCCACAGCCAGCGAACGCAGCTCGTGGGCCGCGAAGCCGAACTGCGGAATGTGGTTGTGCAGTTCGAGTTGCGGAACAATTCCCAGAAATTTGTCGCAACCGAGGGTTGGACATCGAGCCTTGTTTGGGCGAATTCCGCCTCAGTCCCAAACAGACGCACGCGAGTCCAACCATGAAGATCTCATTTCCCTTCTCACTGGGCCAGTTACTGAACAACCGATTGCGACGCCGGCGGCGCGATACGTCGCGGCCTGTCGCCGCACAAGTTCTGGAAAGCCGACAATTGCTGTCATCGAACGCGGTCGACATCACCCAGTTGAGCGACGAATTCAACGACGCGAGTACGCTGCAGAACTGGTCCCGGATTGAACAGACCGAGGGATGGAGTTCGAATCAACTGCAAACGTGGGACATCAACCAGACGCGGCAGGGTCAAATGACTCTCCGGCCGGAAACTTCGGTCTGGTACCAGGACTACCGGGGTCCGATGGTGTTCAAGTCGGTCGCAGGGGACTTTGTCTTCACGACCTCGGTTCAAATCACCGACCGCGATGATGTCGGCGGATCCGATGCGGACAATGTCCCGGGCGACGCTCAATTCTCATTGGCGGGCTTGATGGTACGCACTCCGCGAGCGATCACCAACCCGGCAACGGACTGGCAGCCGGGAACGATGCAGGAGGACGGCGGTAACCACGGTGAGAACTACGTCTTCCTGTCGTTGGGGCACGCGACCGACGGCAATTTCACCTTTGAAGCCAAGTCGACGCGAAACAGCGATTCACAGCTCTTTCTCACACCAACGCAGACGAACTCCGCACGATTGCGTCTGGCCCGGGTCGGGGACGTGATCACGTCGCTGTATCAACTGCCTGGCGGGGAATGGCGGGTGATGCAGCGGCTGCATCGGCCAGACATGCCCGCCACGCTTCAGTTGGGAATTGTCACCTACACCAACTGGGAGAAGGCGAACAATTTTGATCCGTTCACACACAACAATACCACGCTGAGGGCCGGGGTTGCCGACCCCACTCCCTACGAGCCGTTCGATCCTGATCTTGACGCCAGTTTTGATTACGCCCGTTTCGTGCGCCCCATCGTTCCCGAGGCGCTCCAGGGAGTCGACCTGGTGACCGGAGCCACGGAACAGCAGTTGCTTTCATTTCTGGGGAATTCCGCCGGAACTCCGCCCGACCCCGGCGCTCGCCCCGTGTTGAATGTGGGTGTGAATCTGGAGAGCGTGGTCGACTGGAGTTCCGCCTGGATATTCAATGACGCCTTCCAACGGGCACGTCCTTGGGGAGTCCGTGCCTACAACCCGGCCACCGGTGACACCACCTGGCAGTCGTTTGTCGGCCAGGGACCGGAACTCTCGGTCGACGCCAGCGGCTGGGTCACAGACCTGAAAACGTGGGTCAATTCCGAAGGCGTTGTTTACGAACAGCGGGCGACGACAGTCGTCTTCACCGCTGAGGCGAATCAGCCGGCCGGGATCTACCGGGCGGAATGGGAGGGTGAAGGGGAGCTGGCCATTCCCTATGTGACGGAACGTGGCACGCTTGCCGGCGGACGACATTATGCGCTGGTCAATATGCCCGCTGGCGCCCACTTCACTGTCGATATCAACGCGACCAATCCCGCCAACCCCATCCGCAACATCCATCTGTGGATGCCGGATTACCAGGGGCAAAGTCTGGTTGGTGCCGGTTTGGGAAACCCCAGCGACGCCTCACCATTCCATCCCGCATTCCTTCAGCGTCTGGATCCGTTCAACACCGTCCGCTTCATGGACTGGGCGTCAACGAACGACTCCGACATTGTTTCCTGGAACGATCGGCGTACCCCGACCGCGATGTCGCAGGCGGATGGCGAATATCAGTACTACCACACCAACGGAGTCGCACTGGAATACCAGATCGAACTCGCCAACGAGATCGACGCGAATCCGTGGTTCAACATGCCGCACCAGGCCAACGACGACTACGTCCGACTGTTCGCGACGATGGTCCGTGACACGCTGGACCCTCAACTGAAGATCTACGTGGAATGGTCCAACGAGGTGTGGAACAGCCTCTTTGAAGTCAATCACTGGATTCAAGACGAAATGGTTCGACCGGAGAATCAGGGGCAGCACTTCTTCTCGTTCGTCGGCCGAGAGATACGCCGCGACTTTGACATCTGGAGTGACGTGTTCGCCGGCCAAAGCGATCGCCTGATTCGGGTCGTCGCCGGCCAGCAGGCGAATCCCTACATCCTGGAACAGCTTCTGCTCAACGTGGGAAACCACGTCGATGCCGTCTCCGCTTCGGCCTATGCCGGCATCGACTACAACTCGGCGCTCGCGTTTGGCGCGTCAACGACCCCCGACGACCTGATCAATTTCCTCGAAGGCACTTCGATCCCCTGGGCGCTCGCTCGCCTCGCGGAACACCGGCGCTTGGCCGACCGATTCGAAGACATCTGGGGAAAAGACCTCTCCCTGGTGACCTACGAGAGCGGTTCCCACGTCATCGGAAATCCGAATCCGTTTGGGTGGACCGCCGCTGGACCGGCGGCGGCAGCGGCGCTGCACCACCCCAGAATGTACCAGGTCTATCAGACACTTCTCGACGGTGTCCGCGACATCGGCGTCGATCTCTATAACGAATTCAACTTCACCTCAGCGGCCAGTGTCAACTTCTTTGGCAACTATGGCCTGATGCATCGGCAGGATCAACCACTCGGTGAATTGCCGCAGTTGAGGGCGATCTACGACCACCTGGAAGCCAACCGAACCGCGGTGGCCCCCCTGGAGGTCGCGTCGATCACCCCCGTCACCCCCGGTCTGCGTAACACTTCGGTCGAGTCCATCGACGTCACATTCACCCGGGAAATCGATCCCGCGACGTTCGACTGGCGCGACGTGATGCTCACGCTGGACGGCGGCCCCAATCGCATGACCCGGGTTCAGACCGTGACCCCGGTGTCGGGAAACACGTTTCGCATCGGAAATTTGGCCCGCATCACGAATGCGACCGGAACCTACCGACTCACCGTGCAGGCGGGCGGTGTGATGGATCGCGCCGCTCGGGCGGGAACCGGAACACAGAACACATCGTGGATCACCGACGTCTCGGCACCGCAATCGAACGCGGTCTCTGTGGACCGTTCGTCCAGCGTCTGGAACGTCTCCCTGTCTGGTCGCGATGTCGGGGCCGCCGGACTGGCGAGCTTTGATTTGTGGGTTGCGGTGGATGGAACAGCTCCCCGGCTGATCGGCCGGACCAATGCGGGCGTGGCGAATGCCGACGGATTCAGTCAGGCGACGCTGCCGTTCCGCCCGATCTCGGACGGGAATGTCCATTCCTACCGGTTCTATTCGATCGGTCGAGATCGCTTCGGCAGGACCGAGTCGGCCCCGGCCACCCCGGCTGACGTTCTGGTTTCCGCCGCTGTGCTTCCGCTGGTGGTCACACAGTTCGACGTCGAATCGGGAGCTGCACAGAGGTCGAACGTCACTTCACTCGTGCTGACGTTTGATTCGGCAGACGTGCTGCCTCTTATGTTGGCGACGATTGGCGATGGAAACAGTTCCAACGACGCATTCCAGCTCATCCGACACGGACTGGATGGCCAGGGAGCGTCAACGGTCAACCTGACGGGACGTGCCGTGGTAAACGGAAACTCGGTGGTCTTCGACTTCGGTCCGAAGGGACTCACCAGCGATGGCTACTACGAGCTGCAGTTCGACGGCGACGGCAATGGAACTCGGGAATCGAGTCGCAGATTCTACCGCTTGAAAGGGGATCTGAACGGCGACCGTCGAGTCGACACTCAGGACGAAGTCGTACTCGGGCAATTCCTGGGACAAGTGGGAGCGGGTCACTTCGCGGATCTGAATGGCAACGGTGTCATCGATCTGACGGATCGGAAGTCCCTGCGGACACTGTTCGGACGGACGCTACAGATCGGACTGGCCGTCGACGATTGACGGATTGTTCACGTGACGGAGTCTGTTTTGCGGCAAGAGGCAGGTAACGGCGAAGAGGCAAGCCCTGCGGGTGTCAGCGGCGCGAACGAATGAGATTGGCAAGTCTCTCGCGCCATTGGCCCCCGTCGAGGCTTCGCCTCTTCGCCGTTTTTTGTCGGGAAATCAAATCAGGTCGCGATGGAATCTGCTAGACTCCGTCGCAGAATTCATTGGTTCCCGTCACCTGCCGGCCGCATTCGATGTCGTCGTCGCACCCTGTCACAACTTGGATCGACCAGCTCAGGGCGGGCGACCAGATCGCGGCGGAGCAGTTGTGGAGAGTCTATTTTCAGCGTATGGTCGAACTTGCGCAGCGGAAACTCAGCGGTGCCCCCCGGGCCGGCGCGGATGAGGAAGACGTTGCGTTAAGCGCTTTCAAGAGCTTTTGTCTGGGGGTCCAGAATGGGCGTTTTCCCCAGTTGCTGGGGGCCGACAATCTCTGGCCACTGTTGATGGCCATCACGCTCAATAAATCCGTCGACCTGATTCGGGGCGAGAATCGCCTGAAACGTGGCGGAACAGGTCAGCCAACTTCGGGGAGTGAATCTCCCGAACCCCGCGCGATGCGGGAATCGCTCAGCGAGATCCTCAGTCTCGAACCGAGTCCGGAATTCACCGCCGAACTCGCCGACCAGATCCATCGTCTGATGGCGCGACTGGATGCGACGGGGGACCCCGACTTGCGGCGAATCGCGATGTGGAAAATGCAGGGGGACTCGACTTCGGACGTGGCGGCGCGACTGGACTGCGTCAACCGGACCGTTGAACGTAAGATACAGCTCATCTCACGTCTCTGGGAGAATGAAACGTAGTCGTCTGCTTCACGATGGTTCCAGTCAGCCAACAGCCAACCGCATCGCATGGACTCTGAGTCGCAAACGATTTCCAAAGAGCAGCTCGTGCAGCTCAATCGGCTTTGCAACGAATTCGAATCGGCCTGCAGGTCGGGAGAAACACCGCGTGTCGAGGCGTGGATGACCGGGCTGCCCGACACCTTACGGAGGGCGGCGTTCGAGGAACTGCTCACTTTGGAGGTCGCCTACCGGCAGCGAGCGGGGCGTTCTCCCAAGCTTGAGGAACTGGTCGCACGGTTTCCGCACGCCTCCCGAGACTGGCTGGAAAAACTGGGTGGTACCGTTCAGGGACAGGCGGCCAACGAGAATCCGACCCAATTGGGTGATTACCGGATCGTGGAACGGATCGGGCGCGGCGGGATGGGAGTGGTGTACAAAGCGGTGCATCAGCGGATGGGGCGGACCGTCGCACTGAAGCTGTTGCGACGTGAAATGCAGGGCCGTCCCGAATTGCTGCGGCGTTTCAACCGGGAAGTCCGCGCCGCCGCCCGACTGACGCATCCGAACATTGTCGCCGCTCTCGACGCGCGTGAAGAGGGGGGGTTGCACTACCTGATTACCGAGTACGTTTCAGGACGTGACCTGAACGAAACGGTGCGGCAACAGGGTCCGCTGGCGGTCGAAGCCGCCGTTGACTGTGTATTGCAGGCGGCTCGAGGACTGGAGTATGCGCATTCTCTGGGGATCGTTCATCGCGATATCAAGCCGGCCAACCTGTTGCGTGGCGAAGACGGCGTGGTGAAAGTGCTGGACATGGGGCTGGCCCGGTTTGATCTTCCGGAAGAACTGGAGGGGAGCGAACTCACCGAATCGGGCATGGTCATGGGGACCGCGGCGTACATGGCACCGGAACAGGGGCGAGACACCCGTCGCGCGGACGCCCGCTCGGATCTCTACAGCCTGGGTTGCACGTTGTACTTCCTGTTGACGGGACGCTCGATGTTCTCGGGGGCCTCAGCGGTCGACATGATCATGTCGCACGTCAGCGAGCCAATCCCCAGACTGTCCTCCGGTGGTGTGCTGATCCCCGCAGAACTCGAGCGGGTGTTTCGAAAGATGGTCGCGAAGGAGCCCGGTGAGCGATTTCAGACCGCCAGCGACGTGATCTCCGCACTCGAAACATGCCCGCTGAGTGGCACCGGCGACGAAACGGGTTCCACAGAGTCTACGGGCACTGGGTCGTCCGTCATGGGGGCCGCCGCGACAGAGGAATCCGTCAGCACAGCAAACACCGAAGATTGTGCAGAGGTCGCCTCCAATCGCACCATTGCCCAGACCGACAGAGTGGCCGAGGTTTCCGTGAGAGAGAATGGTACCCGGCGGTGGCGACGCCGTGGATGGGCCGCGATTGTTTTGACTGGGGTCGCGTGCCTGCTGTTCTACGCGACGGGTCACCGACCCGTGCGACGCGACACCGGCGGTGACGGGGCCTCCCTGGAATTCAACGGCGGTTCAAGCTACATGGTGGTGCCCGACCTGGTCCCCGCAGCCGGGGAGTCGTACACGGTCGAACTGATCGTGCAACCGTTGGATCCTCAGCCGTCGAGGCCGTCGAACGTCGTCTCGTGGTTGGGTCCCGACTGGATGGCGATCTATCGGAACACGGATGGTCGCTGGGGACTGGCCCGTCGCTGGGAAGGGCGGTCGTTGGTGTTCGCCTCCCGAGAATTTGACGAATCGCTCAATCCGGTTCATCTCGCCGGTGTGTTCGACGGAGGTGAACTTCGACTGTTCATCGGGGGGAGAGAGGCGACTCCATCGGTGGTGGACTATCAACTCGATGAAACGAGCGGCGGACTGTTTATCGGCGGTGTCCCTCCAGGCCACCTTCCCGAAGAACGCGGTTTTCGGGGACGTGTTGATGCGATCCGTATCACTCGGGGAATCCGGTATGAAACTTCATTCGCTCCTCCAGAACGATTGGATGCGGACGAAACGACCCTTGCGCTGTTTCCGCTGCCTGAAGGGGCGGGAAACAGTGCCGGTGGCGGAGAACGGCGGCGATGGGACGCGTCCTTTGTGGACTGCCAGTGGACGCGCTGGAGCGCCCGAGACCGGAATTGAATGAGTCCGGGGACAAAGGGGATGGAGCAACAGTACCGGCAATCGGCTGAGCGCGGGCAGAAACTCTTCGCGAATCGATGAGTCAGGTCAGTGCCGTAGCGGAAAACAGCCGTCCTGCAGCAAGCTCGCCCCCCAGTGAAAAGTGGTGGATCATCGGCAAAAGCGGTCTCCAGGAGGACAATTCACCCACTCTCGACGTTCTTTGGGTGGCCCGCATCTTTTTCCATCTTTTTCCGCCGACTCGGGGCGTTTCCCCGCCCGCTGAAGTGACAGACTCAGGCGATCACGCTGGTTCCGCGGGCGCGATGGGCACGTTCACGGAGCTGCAACTTGGATTCGCGCCTCGGTCCCTTCGATGTGCGCGAGTCCCCAATCGGCGATCGACTTCAACACTGGCAGCAGAGTGCGCCCCTTCAGCGTGAGACGGTAGGCCTCACGGCCCGGGTGATCATCTGAAGCATAACGCTCGACCAAGCCGTGCGACACCAGCCGGTCGAGACGGTCGGCCAAAATATTGGTTGCGATTCTTTCGGGCGACGCGCAGAACTCCTTAAACTGCGACTTGCCCGCCGCCAGATCACGAATGATCAAAAGTGTCCACTTGTCGCCAATCACGTCGAGCACACAGGCGACAGGGCAGGGCGATCGTCTGGACTTGCGCATGGCGGCCGAGGTCTGTACTGGGGTATTCCGCCAGAACACTCCCGGCGGATTCACACGTTTGATCTTGAATCTATCGCCGCCACTTGTAAAATGCAAGCAATCCACTTGCAAAACGCAAGCAAGATATCAGCCAGCAGTACGTGCCCGCGAGGACAGAGCTTGACCAGACTTGACCAGCATCCCACCGTGGTGGCGGTTCGCAACCGGGAAGCCGCACCAGCCCGCACATCCCTGTCCTCCGCTGATTTGCGGGCGATCTGTCTGGCCGCCGGAGCCGACGACGTCGGCTTCGTTGCAATCAACCGGCCCGAAATCGACGATCAACGGACCGACATCCTGCAGGCCTTTTCCCAGACTCGAACCCTGATCAGCTTCGTCTGCCGCATGAACCGCGAGCCGGTGCGCAGTCTCAACCGGTCGGTCGCCAATCTGGAGTTCCATGAGACCACCGATCAGGTCAACGAGGTCGCCCGCGAAATCGTCCGCCAGCTTGAAGACCGGGGAGTCGGCGCCCTCAATCCCTCGGCGGGATTCCCCATGGAAATGAGCCGGTTTCCGGGTAAAATTTGGGTTGTCTCTCACAAACCGGTGGCGGTCGCCGCCGGTCTGGGGCAAATGGGTGTTCACCGCAATGTCATTCACCCCAGGTTCGGCAACTTCATCATCCTGGGCACCATACTGCTGGCGGCTGACGTCGACGTTGAAACCCGCCCCATCGACTACAACCCCTGTCTGGGCTGTAAACTGTGTGTCGCGGCCTGCCCCGTCGGCGCCATCAAGCCCGACGGCCGTTTCGACGCCAGTTCGTGCATGACCCACAACTATCGAGAATTCATGAGTGGCTTCACCGACTGGGTCGAACAGGTCACAGACAGCCAAAGCGGTGCCGATTACCGCCGTCGCGTCCCCGACAACGAAACGGCCTCAATGTGGCAGAGCCTGAGTTTTGGGGCCAACTACAAAGCGGCGTACTGTCTGGCGGTCTGTCCTGCGGGCGAAGAGGTCATCAGCCCCTTCCTTGCCGACCGTGAAGGTTTCATGGCGCAAACGATCCAGCCGCTGCAGCAGAAGGAGGAGACCGTCTATGTGGTGCCGCGTTCCGACGCCGAGGAGTTCGTCGCACGAAAGTTTCCGCACAAAACTCTCAGGCGGGTTGGCGGACTGCTGCCTACCAGTATCCAGGGCTTCCTGTTCGGGATTCCCATCGTGTTCCAGTCGGGCCAGTCGAAAGGGCTCGACGCCGTGTACCACTTCACCTTTACGGGAAACGAAACGGCACAGGCGACGGTGACCATTCGCAATCAGCGTGTCGAAGTTCAACCAGGACTCGTTGGCACGGCGGATTGCGCGGTGACGGCCGATTCGGCCACCTGGATTGGCTTCCTTCGTAAGGAACGAAACATCGTTTGGGCCATTCTCCGCCGGAAGGTGCGAGTCAAGGGCCGGCTCTCACTGCTGACCGCGTTCGGCAAGTGCTTCCCCGCCTGACCGCCGGTGAGACTTTTCAGATCCTGTTTCTGCCCAGGTACGCATTCTCCGGATGAGCCATTGTTACGAGCTGCGCGGGATTTCTCAGCCTGCTCGATCTCGATACGGGGGAGCGCGCTCCACAGACGATTTCGACCGCGACCCACCGGGAAACCCGCCGCTGGATCTTCTGGAAGAACGAGCCGGCACCGTTGATCTGGTAATCGGCTCTTGACTTGGCGGCCTCGCGGAACACCCATCAGCCAGTACGTGAAACGGTGTTCTGAATCTGCCCGATGTGACGTAGCCGGCCAAGTGTCAGTATCCGGTTACGTCACTCTTGGTTCCTTCGATTTGACGAAGATTTCCTGTGTCTGTCTGGTGGGTGTCACTGGGTTTGTGCGACAATCAAGGCATTACTCGATTTGGCCAGCACATCTCCACCGCGTCCAGCCACCAACGGGATGATAAAATACCCGCGATGAATTCGAGGCGGAACAAAATGAACTCGGTTTTGGAGGCCGCTACAGTGCTACAGGGTTTCCTGTCCCGCCACCTCCCGATGGCCATCGCGCTGGTGGCCGCGGGTTGCCGTCCGCGTCACCTAACACCGCCGCCTGGCGCGAGTGAGGCCCAAATGTCCCAGCTCCCCGATGGAGCCACAATGACCGAAGACGAACTGTCACGCACCTGGACGCAAGAAGGCCTGAGGCACGCGAACGTCGTGAATGACTATGTGCGCCGGGGACTCACGGAGGGCTGGGAGAGCGTGGCAGACGTTCCCAGAGAAACACTCGAGGACAACCGGGGGCCATTGGCGCAAGCCGTCATGCGGGTCGTGCGTGAGGCCAATCGGCGGGGTGAGACCAATGGCCTGCGCGAACGGTTTCCACCGGCGCAGGAACCGTTGCTCGCGATGCTGGACGAACAGGGGCAATCTCTGCCTCTCGCGTTGTTACTCGACGACGGCCGAGTTGTATTGCAAGTTGGATCGCCGACGGAGTCGCCCCGATTTCATCTGATTGAGGGGACAACCGTGACCGATCTTCCCGGGCTGATAGCGATTGGGCGATCACCGGACCGTCGGTTCTTCGCGTTGGCCACCGAAACCGGAGTCAACGTCCACGACGGCTGGCAGGGGCCGGTCATTTCCCAACTCTCGTGGCCGACCGGACTCGAAGGAGTTCCAAAGGAACTCAACGTTCCCGCTCCGAAAAATCCCCCGCCAGTGACTCGTCTCGTGCCGTTCGCCGATGGAAGTCGTGCGTTGCTCGTGAGCGAAACGGGGGTCTTCGTGCTGCGAAGCGACGGGGCGTCGCGACTTCTTCCCACGAGTGCTGAAATTCTGGAAGACTTCGAATTGTTGCGGGACGATAAATCGTCAGTGCCACTGCCTTATCGGCTCTACATGGAACATGGTGCCGTGTCGCCTGATGGAAAGTGGATTGCCGCCGGTCATCAGGGGAGTCAGCATTTGGTGTTTGACGCCGAGACTTTGGCTGTGGCGGGGGAGATCGGCCCTCAGAGCGAGTACCCGCATTTTGCGGCGTTCAATGCCGATTCGAGTTTGATCCTGTTCAATTCGTGTCACTTCTATAGCGGAATCACAATCGGAGTTCCCACGAGCGAACTTCCGGGGCTCCACACGAAACCCTACGAGATGGCACCGCCGTTGATCGCACTGGAAGATGGCATGCGGGTGTATGCGGCCATCTCCCGTGGTGACGAATTCATTGTCAGTGACGCCTACGGTTACTTGCGAGCGTTTGATTTCGCGGGAAAATTCCGCTGGCAGCACTTCATCGGTTCCACGATCGAAGACATCGACATCAGTCGTGATGGCAAAAAGCTGATCGTCACAAGCTGCGCGGGGTTTCTCTGCTTGCTTGATCTCGATACGGGGGAGCGCGATCCACAGACGATTTCGACCGCGACCCACCGGGAAACCCGCCGCTGGATCTTCTGGAAGAACGAGCCGGCACCGTTGATCTGGTAGTCGGCTCTTGACTTGGCGAATTCGTTCGCTAGACTGAATGGAGATTGGCGAATGAATTCGCCAATCCGGTTCCGCCCCCCCCCTGCCCCGCCCTCAAATCCACCAGCACTCTCTTCATGGCACGACCCGTTTCCCGACAACCGACGGAGGTGGAACTCCTCATTCTGCGGATCCTCTGGGACCGTGGCCCGAGTCCGGTGCGCGAGATCCATCGGGAAGTCGAGGCCGCGAAGGGAACCAACTACTCGACGACGGTCAAGATGCTGGGGATCATGCTCGACAAAGGGCTGGTTCGGCGGGACGAGACGGTCACGCCGCAGGTCTATCGGGCCGCCGTCACCCGGGATCATGCCGGCGGACGCATGCTCGACGATCTGATTGAACGTGTCTACGACGGGGCGGCGATGAGCCTCGTCCTGAAAGCGCTGTCCCGTACCACTGCCACCCAAGACGAACTCGACGCCGCCCGGGCGCTGCTCGACGCAATGGAGAAGAAACTCCCATGACATTCCCGCAGATGACTCCTCTGTTCGAATTGCTGGGTTGGATCCTGGTGCATTCGATCTGGCAATTCACGGCGATCGCGCTGATCGCAGCCGGGGTGGATCGATTGACAAAGAATCGGAACCCTTCACTACGGTACTCGCTTCTGATGATCGCGATGAGTGGCTTCGTTGTGGCAGTGACCATGACCGGGTTTGCGACATGGTCCGCTCGACAGGGGGATAGCGGCACCGAGCTGGCGATGCGGGTGGAAAGAACCGCCGCGGAGACCGCCTTGGCAAATGGAACATCTATTGAGGGGCCGAATCCGAACCAAGCGATGCCCGTCGCTGGCGCAAAGCTGGCTTTCAATTCGGCATTGGAGAAGTCCGTCATAGCCGACCACGTGGGGCTGCCATGGGCGAGCCAGATTGGTCAAACCGTTCGGCCCTGGCTCAAACCGCTGGTTGCCCTGTGGCTGGTGGGAGTCTGCGCGTTTTCATTCCGTCCGATTTGTGGGCTTTGGACAATTCGAACGTTGTGCCGGGTGGGTGTTTCGCACGTGACTGACGCCGTCCAATCCTCCGTTGCGCGACTGGCGAATCGATTGGGTGTGCGCCACGTGCTGCGAGTTCTGCAGTCGAGTCTGGTTCAAACCCCGGTCGTTGTTGGCTGGCTGCGTCCGACCATTTTACTGCCTGTGAGTTTGTTGTCGGGAATTTCCGCAGTGCAGCTTGATGCGATTCTGGCGCATGAAATCGCCCACGTTCGCCGCCATGACTACGTGATCAACCTGGTTCAAGCGGTACTCGAAACCCTGTTCTTTTACCACCCTGCGGTCTGGTGGCTGACCCGGCGGATCCGCGACGTTCGCGAGCTGTGCTGTGACGATCTGGCTGTCGGAGCGCTGGGGAATCGCGTGGAGTACGGGCGGGCCCTGCTGTTTGTGGAAGAGTCGCGAGTGGCGACACCGCACTTGGCGCTCGGTGCGCGCGGTGGTTCGATTCTTGAGCGGATTGAACGGCTGTTTCAAACCAACCAACGGGAGCCGATCTGCGGCGTCGGTGGTTTCTCAATCGTGGTCTGTGTCCTGACACTCCTTGGGATTGGGCTGGCCGGGGCGGTTTCGACAGCCGAGGAACGAAAACCCGGGGTCAGTGCCACCCCGGTGGTCCACG
Organism: Planctomicrobium piriforme; assembly: GCA_945860955.1. Taxonomy (GTDB): domain Bacteria; phylum Planctomycetota; class Planctomycetia; order Planctomycetales; family Planctomycetaceae; genus UBA10511. Next base: position 22,478 of record CAMATH010000077.1, on the reverse strand, counting down.
AGACCGTCCATGCGGGTGAGGCGGCAGCAATTCCCGAAGAATCGGTTCCGGCCGCGGAACCAGAGCCGGGAGACGAAGAGACGCTTCCGGTTGAGGCCGAACCGAAAGTGAACCGCGGGATCGAGTCGTTGAATATCGTGATCGCCAAGAATGTGATCGTGTGGGATCGCCAAGTGGTGACCTGGGAAGAAGTGGTGGACCGGTTGCGAGCCCAGCGGAAGAAACTGGGGGCACCCATCCATCCGAATTTGTATTTCACCAATGGTGCCCACGCGGAAAAACTGTGGAAAAAATACCACGACGCGTCGATGCAGATGTACCGTGAGTTGTTTGAGCCGGTGGGGATCAGCTTTGGTTCGATTTCTCCCCGCGCGAGCGAGCGCTACGACCAATACACCGAACAGGCAGATTTGGACCCCAATCCCGAGTTGTTGCGGCACGGTATGGTGCGCGACCCTCAAGGGGAACGGGTGGTCGGTGCGACGGTCGTGTTGTTTCCCGAGGAAGCGACGATGCCGATCGTTCTCCGTGAAGACCTGTCGCTGCGTGACACACTCGACGAGATCTGGACGACGACCGACCGCGAGGGGCGGTTCCGCATTGAATCTCCCGAGCGCGGATACCGACTGGCGGTGATTTCTTCAGCGGGATTTACCCTGGCGAATGTTCCCGAGGTCGGCGAGGAAATCGAGATTGAACTTCCACCGCTGGCCCGTGTCGATTTGGCGGGAGTTGCGGGTGCGAAACAGAAAGTCGGCCTGTCCATCCATTTTCCCGGCCTGCCCAACGACGCGGCGTATTTTCAAATCTACGATTTCGAACTCAAGGCGAAACCCCGGGCGATGCCGCTCCCCGCGGGGGCGATCACGATCAGCCGATCATTCGATCGTGGACAGGGAAGCTCCGTCAGTGTTCCCGCGGAGACGGTCAAGTTGTCCCCGGGTGAACGGAAATCGGTGACGATCACGCAGAAGACGTTGGAAGAGGTGTTTCCCGAGGGACTGCGGTTTCTGGAGGGAAACCCGGAGTGAGCAGTCGATGTGGCCCGTGGGCTTCGGTTCACCTCAGACCAGTTCGCGAACGACGTCCCGGCGGTCGACCAAGTACTGAGGCCTGCCGTTGGGGTCGGGAATTGTCGCCGTCGCGACGTCGATCCCCAGTTGCCGATAGAGTGTGGCGAAGACTTCCTGGTAGTGAATCGGGCGATCTTGGGGGACTTCACCCAGGCGATTTGTCGAGCCGATCACCTGCCCCATCTTCATGCCCCCCCCCGCGAGAAGCGCGCACGACGCTTGCGGCCAATGGTCACGACCGCCGCCCGGATTGATCCGTGGAGTTCGCCCGAATTCACCCCACGCGATGACGCTGACGTCCTGGTCCAGACCCCGGGCATGGAGATCCTCGACAAGTGCCGTCACACCTTGGTCCAGCTTTCCGAGTTGTTCCGGGAGGCGTTCAAAGTTCGCGCCGTGGCGATCCCAGCTTCCGAATGACAACGTGACACAGCGAACGCCCGCTTCAACCAGTCGTCGGGCCACCAGGAACTGGTCCATCCAGTGCGGCCCGGCGTCTTCGCCGAACGCGGGGTTCGAACTTCCGCGACCGTAGCGATCGCGCAACGCGGGATCCTCTTTTTCAAGATCCAGCGCTTCCACCAGTTTGCTCGACGTCAGGACGTCGAACGCCTTGCGAGTGAAGGAATCGACTCCTTGAAATATCGGGTTCTGGTCAGCGAACCGGCGATAACCGTCGAAACTCGTGAGCAGCGCTTTTCGATCGCGCAATTGATCGAGCGACACTCCGTTGAGCCGCATGTTGGCCATCCCCTCGCCGTCCGGTTGGAACGGAGCGTGGGCCAGTCCCAGGAATCCCGGAACGCCCGGATTCGAATAGGGAGCGTGCCCTGTTTTCGTGGTCAACCCGACGAATGGGGGAACCGCTTGATCGACCGGTCCCTGCAACCTCGAAACAACAGAACCCAATGAGGGATGGTTGTCCTGCCTCCCCTTTGGACCTATCGGATATCCGCTAAGGCAAGTATCCGAGGCATGCTGGTCGGGGCTGCCATAGAGCGACCGAATGATGGCGAATTTGTCCATCATCGCCGCGAGTCGCGGCATATGCTCGCAGATTTCAATTCCCGGGACATTGGTTTGGATCGGACGGAACGACCCGCGAATTTCTTTCGGGGCGTCCATTTTCAGATCATACATGTCCTGGTGCGAGGGACCGCCCGACAGGTAGATCATGATGATTGCCTTGTGTCCCAGCCCCGGTCCTCCGCCGCGACCGGATTGCTCCGCCCGGAGAATCTGCGGCAACCCCAACCCGCCCAGCGCCAAACCGCCGATCTTCAAAAAATGCCGGCGTGAATGCCCATCGCAAAACGGGTTCGCGGGACTTCCAAGTATCGAGAGCATCGGTGGGGCGTACCTGTTGGGGAGAACGAGGTCTCGGGCGTCGATCAGACGGTGGTCCAACACAATAGATCGATGCCCCTTGATGAGTCAACGCCAGCGAGTTCGCACTCGCTGGCTGCGTTTGCGGCAATGTCCGTTCGCAACCGGCTTCAAGGAACTCAATCCAGGCCAGGCGGCGCGACATCGGACTCGAAGTAGATGGAATCGAGGTTCATCAACCCGCCCTGGTTCTTAGCGTTCACAAATCGCACAAAGAGATCGTGTCGCCCCTGGGTTGCGGGGATTTCGACAGTCCGTTCGTACCACTTTTCCCAGGCACCGTTGACCTCGATTTCGGCCTTCGCCAGCAGCTTGCCATCGGGTTTGTCGAGACGGATTTCAATCTCTCCCCCGGCCCCCGCCGACGCCACCCGCAGCTTCAGTTTCTTCACCCGATCGAGTGACAGGCTGTTAAACCGCAGGTAGTGGTCGTGGTTGATCGCGCCGATAAATGTTCCGCCGCCAGCGGTGCCGGATTGCAGTTTCTGGGGACCATGAATCTCGTCGGCGGTTTCGGCTTCCACGAGCCTCCGCCGCAGGTGCAGCGTGGTCGACGCGGTGAGAGGCGGAATTTCTCCCGCCCCGCGATCGACGTAATTGGCCTCCAGCGAGTAGTACCCCGGTTTTCCCGCCTCTTCCTTCAGTACGGGAATCTCGCCCACAAATCCGTGGAAGATCCGCACGAGGCCGGCCGGCTCGAGACTGTAGATCCAGCCGACCATCTCGCGGACTTCGTCAGGAGTGTGCTGTGAATGCGGAATCATCGGGATTTTCCCCCAGACTCCCGTCGACCCTTTCAGCACCCGCTGAACCGACTGTTCCAACGCCCCCTCGACGCCCCGATATTTTTTCGCCACTTCCAGTAATGGGGGACCAACTCGCGGCTGATCGACGGCATGACAATTGAAGCAGTCGGTCCGCTTCATCCGTTTCATCCCGGGCGGCCCCTGGTCGGCCGCTGCCCCTCCGTCGGCGGAAGGAACCGGACCCGTGGCGTACAGCGCGTTCAACGACACCCGCGCGGGCGAGCCGACATCAATGTATTCGGCTTTGTTCTGTTCCACCGCGTCGAAGTCGTTCGTTCCATCCTCGGCATCCTCGACGATCAGGCTGTAGCTGATTGGCTGTTCGGGATCGAAGAAGTCCCCCGCCTGCGGTTCCACGAATCGAATGGTCGGTCGCGCGTTCCCCACCACGACCGGCACAGCGGCCGCCCGCTTGCCGCCGTGTGAGTCGGTCACTTCCAATTCGACGTTGTAAACCCCCGGTTCCGTGATCGTCACATGCGGATTCGCCTCGCGCGACAGCACTTTGGGTGTCGCGTTGGGAACGGTCGCGCGAATCAGTTTCCATTCGTAACTCAATTCATCTCCCGCGTCTTTGTCGAACGTCCCCTTGCTCGACAGCGACACTTCCAGCGGCTGTTTGCCGATGTTGTTCTCGGCCGATGCGACCACCACCGGCAGGCGGTTTCCGCTCACATAGTCGATCCGAACGAGCCGGGCGTTGGCGTTCAGTCCCCAGGTTTCGCCGTACTCAATGAGGTACATCGCCCCGTCCGTGCCAAACGCCATGTCGATCGGCCGGACGAACTGCTGGCCGGGCATGAACGGCTCGATCCGCTGGACGTTGTTGTCCTCGTCGAGATGGACCACTTTGATCCAGTTCCGGGTCCATTCGAAGATGAACAGCGCCCGGTCGTAGGCTTTGGGAAACGCGATTCCGGACCGGACATCGGTTGAGTGGTGATACACGGGACCGGCGCAGGCGGTCCGTCCCCCCTGGCCAAGTTCCGGGAATTCGGCCGATTCCCCGTAGGGATAGAAAATGAACGCTGCCTGCGCGGGGGGGAGTACTTTCGCCCCGGTGTTGTTAGGGGAGTTGTTGACCGGGGCCTGCGGATCGAATTTGGCCCCGACCGTGCCCGTGTTGAAATCCACGTGGGCGTACGCCTGGTTGTTGGCGATAAAATAGGGCCACCCAAAATTCCCCGCCTTGCGGGCCTGATTGACTTCGTCATACCCGCGGGGGCCGCGCGGCCCCTCTCCATTCGCGTCCGGACCGACATCCCCCCAGTAGACGTAACCGGTCGCCGAATCGACGCTGATCCGCCAGGGGTTTCGGCAACCCATCACATAGATTTCCGGACGTCCCCCCGACCCGTCGCGCGGGAAGAGATTCCCCGCGGGGATTTCGTAACCCCCCTCGGGAGTCGGGCGGATCCGCAAAATCTTGCCGTTGTAGCTGTTGGTGTTCGACGACGACTTCTGGGCGTCGTACGGAGCGCGGTCCGGTCGTTCGTCCAGCGGTGCGAAACTTTGCGAATCGCCAAACGGATGGGTGTTGTCGCCGGTCGCGATGAACAATTCTCCGCGCGGACCGAAATGCAGCGAGCCGGCGTGATGGCAGCATTCCTTCCGCTGTTCTTCGTACTTCAGCAGCAGCTTCTCCGACGCGAGATCGAGCTTGCCATCCTTCAGCGTGAAGCGGCTGATGTGCTGACCGGGAAAATCCGGCGGCGAATACTGCAGGAAAACCCAGTGTGTCCGGGAAAAATCGGGATCGAGCGCCAGACCGATCAGGCCGTTCTCCTGTGCCGTCGTCACCGTCAATTCCCCCACCAGAGATGTCTGCTGGGTTTTCGGATCGTACGCTTTGAGCTTCCCCTCCAGTTCGATGTAGTACACCGTTCCGTCGGGAGCGACCGCCAGCTCCATCGGCTGCCGCAAGCCGTTCACCAGAATGTTGACTTCAAATCTGCTCGGATCGACCCCGGGCGCGTCCGGCTCGGCGGCCCCCGTGTCGCCCCAACCGACCAGACACACCAACACACCAATCCACAGCCGCTGGTCACGCATGACGAATCTCGAAAAAAGCCCCTTCGTGAGGAGCGAGGAAACGAACACCGAGTCGCGGCGACCCGGTGCCGCCGCGACTGTTGCCACCGTTCGTGCAGCCGATCGAACTACTTGCCAATCGCCCAGAGCGCTTCGTAGGTGCGGATGTAAATCCGACCATTCGCGAAAGCCGGGGAAGCGGTCGTGATTTCTTCCAGCGCGTTCTGCGAGATCTCCTCGTACTTCGGTCCCGCTTTCACCACGGTGGTGATGCCGTTCCGCGACAGAAGGTAGATCTTGCCGTCGGCGTAGACGGGGGACGCGCGATTGTTCTCCCCGGGAGTCCGCTGTTCGTACTGCTTTTTGCCGGTCTTGGCATCCAGCACCACCAGTACCCCATTTTCACGGTAGAGGTAAACCAGTCCGTCGTGAATCAACGGCGACGGAACGTCGGGGGTCGGGGTGTATTCCCACAACTTGAACGGCGTCTTTGTGATGTCGCCACTTCCCTCGGGACTCAGGGCAATCAACCTCCCTCCCTTCGCGGAGGGGGCGATGATCAGCCCCGGGGCGCAGACCGGCGAGGCGACCAGCCGCAATGTCGGGTCGTACTTGTCGGGCTGCAAGCCACCCGACCGCCACAGTTCATGCCCGTCTTTCAGATCATGGGCGACGATGTAGTCGGCACCGTGCGTCAGCAGGAATTCGCGTTTGTCGTCGCGATAAAGCGTGGGAGAGGCGTACGAATGCTCGTTCTCGGCATAGCCTTCGCTCGGGCGTTCCGCCTTCCAGAGTTCTTTGCCGGTCGCTTTGTCGAGACAGACAATCTTGGCTTCGCGCGTCTTGGGGTCGCCTTCGCCATGAATGAGCTGCAGGTACAGCCGGTCGCCGTCGAGCAGCGGGCTGGAGGTCATTCCAAACTGGATGATCAGCTTGCCGTAGCGGTCTTGTACGTCGAACTTCCAGACCTCGTTCCCTTCGAAGTCGTAACAGCCCAACACGCCATTGGCGAGAAACGCCCAGACATGTTTGCCATCGGTGACTGGCGAGGGGGACGCGCTGTTCCCTTCGTTGACGCGGGCGTCTTTATTTCCCTGGCTCATCTGTTTCTGCCAGCGGATCTTGCCGTCGGTCCCCACGCAGAACAACAACAATTTGTCGTTATCCTCGGCCACCGAGGTCAGGAAGATCTTGTCGTCCCAGACAATAGGGGTCGCCCCGGCGCGGCCGGGCATCTTGAGCCGCCAGGCGACTCCATCCGACGCGGTCCACTTGGTGGGGGGACTTTTGTCGGCGGAGATTCCGTCATGTTTCGCGCCGCGCCATTGAGGCCAGTTTTCGCCTTGGGCGACACCGCCCAACAGCACGCAGCACGCGAGAGTCGCCAGTCCCAGTCGGTTCATGTTCGGGGAGTCTCAAGAAGGGATCGGTCGGTTGCAGGTCAATGACGGGAGTTTCGCGGGGGGGCGTACGAACGTCAAGGATCGATGGATGGGGATGTGTGGTTCTGTTTCTGGCGACACAGGTCTAGAATGTATCAACAACACTTTCAGGAAGCTTTCACTCATGGGTTCCGAGACTTCGGCCGTTTCTGTGGTTGATTTTGATGTGGCGGCCGTCCGCCGTGATTTTCCGATCCTCGCGCGGCGGTTGCCGGGTGATCTGCCGCTGGTCTATCTCGACACGGGAGCCACCAGTCAGAAGCCGGCGTCGGTGATCGCGAAGACCGCCGAGGTTTATGCGCAGTACAACGCGAATGTCCATCGCGGCGTTCATACGCTGGGGGACCAGGTGACGTCCGAAATGGAAGAGGCGCGCGAGAAGATCCGCGCTTTGATCAACGCACCCGAGGTCGATGAAGTCATCTTCACCTCGGGAACCACGATGTCGATCAATCTCGTGGCGCGCGCCTGGGGAGGGCGGTTCCTCAAGCCGGGCGATGAACTGTTGCTGAACGAGATGGAACACCACGCGAATCTGGTTCCCTGGCAGCAGATCGCGAATGAACGGGGCGCGACCCTGCGGTTCATTCCGCTGACCCCCGACGGTCGGCTCGATCTTGAACAGCTCGATTCGGTGCTGACCGATCGAACGCGTCTGGTGGCGGTCACCGGTATGTCCAACGTGCTGGGAACGATCAACCCGATTGGTGAAATCGCCAGCCGGGCGCGGCAGCGGGGCGCACTCACATTGGTCGATGGCGCTCAAAGCGTTCCGCACGACACGCTCGACGTGCAGGCGCTTGGTATCGACTTTCTGGCATTTTCGGGTCACAAACTCTACGGACCGACCGGCGTGGGGGTGTTGTGGGGCAAACGGGAGCTGTTGGAGTCGATGGATCCGTTCCTGGGGGGTGGGAATATGATCCGCAGGGTCTGGAAAGATCGCTCGGACTTCGGCGAGATCCCCGCCAAGTTTGAAGCGGGGACACCGCCGATCGCCCAGGCGATTGGATTGGGGACGGCGATTGATTACGTTAACCACGTCGGCTTTGCCACCATCGCGGCGTACGAACGGAAACTGACCCACTACGCCTACCGCCGCCTGAGTGAAGTCGCGGGCCTGCGCATTCTGGGACCAGCCGAGGAACACCGTGGTTCGATCGTGAGTTTTGTGCTGGAAGGGCTGCAGGCCAACGATGTCTCGGAAGTGTTGGATCGCAAGGGAATTGCCGTTCGCGCCGGACACCACTGCACCATGCCGCTCCACGACCTGCTGGGTATCTCTGCGTCCGTCCGCGCGAGTCTGGCGTTTTACAACACGAACGACGAGATCGACGCACTGGTTGATGCGCTGGAGTATGTACGGAAAGTGCTGACGAAACGGCGGTGAGTGATTCCGGTACCGCGACACGCTTGGCAGGCACCCATAGCGCTTCCCGAAACACGGTGCGCAGCTTGACTGATGTCCGTCGACTGCCGCACAATTCAGCCGCATGTATTCCTTTCGGGATTGGAGTTTCTGCCGGTTCACCCCGCTCCGCCGTCCCCAATAGGCCGACCTTCCCACCGACCAGTTGCTCCATGAACTCAGCTTGGTTGCGGATCGCCTTCCGGTGGAGCGTTATTCAGACAGTTCACTGAGACTTTGATCAGCCCGTAGTCGATCGTCCCGCCAAGTGTCTCGAAGATCGGCTTGAGTTTCTCTTTGCCGACACTTCGGGCCGCGGTCCGGATCCGTTCGAATGTCGGCTCGTCGACCCAGGGGGCGGGTTCGCAAATCGTGTTGGCCACAATGAACTCGTTGAGGTATTCCCAGACGGTGGATGGAGCGCGGGCCACTTGTTCGATCACAAAATCGATCGGCTTCCCCTGCGCGAAAAGCTGAAACGCGTGCCGCTTCGCCTCGCTGGGACTCAGTCCCGTCGTCGCCGCCGGGTTCCGCTCGCGGGGCGGAGTGGCGGGGCGGGCATCGAGTCCGACATCGAAGGGGAGTTTGTGCGTCTGGCAATAGGTCGCGATCTGCGCGAGCAGGTCATCGCCGTATTCGTCCCTTTTATGCTCCCCGATCCCCTGAACCTTGAGCAGCCCTCCCGCGCTGGAGGGTCGCGTTCTCGCGAGTTCGCGTAACGTCGCGTCGCTGAACACCACAAACGGAGGAACCTCGCGGGCGGTCGCCACCTCTTTTCGCCAGCCGCGCAGTGTTTCGAACAGTCCCTTGTCGACCCCTTCCCACGAAATCCGGTCGGCGGCCGACTGTTTCGGCTTCTCCTGCGGCTTCAGCAGACGCGGCTGCAATTCCCCCTTGAGCAGACGCCGGCCGGCGGGAGTCACCCCCAGCACGTTGAACTCACCCCGCCGTTCAATGAAGCCCTGCGCCACAAGCTGTTCGACCCATTCGCGCACGTGCTTTTTGTCGTGTTCGCGCAGCAATCCGTACGTGGTCAGTTTGTCGTGCCCGTTTGTCAGAATGCGCTGTTCACTCGACCCCATCAAGACGTTGACGGTGTAATCGCCACCGAATTTTTCCCCTTGGCGAACGATACTCGAGAGGATCTTTTGCGCCAGAATCAGAGGCTCCGCGACAACATCCAATTCCGCCAGGCACGCATCGCACGCCTGACAGTTTTCCGGTTCAAAATCCTGCCCGAAGTACTCGACCAGCGACCGATGCCGACAGCGGGCTCCGGAACAAAACCGCTCGATCCCCTCCAGCATTTTGAGCGCGATCGCGTAGGCCTCGGGGGGAAGATCCGACTGCAGTTTCTTCCACGTCTGAAAATCGATCGTGGAGAAAAACAGCCAGCATTCCGACTCCAGCCCGTCGCGGCCGCCGCGCCCCGATTCCTGTTGGTAATGTTCGATCGACTTCGGGGCGCCGGAGTGAATCACATAACGCACGTCCGACTTGTCGATCCCCATGCCGAACGCCACGGTCGCCACGATGATCTTCGTCCGATCGTTCAGAAACGCGTCCTGATTGCGGGTGCGGTCATAGTCCGACATTCCCGCGTGGTACGGGAGGGCGCTGTAGCCCTCGCGTACCAGAGCGGCAGAGATTTCGTCAACGTCCAGCCGGCGGATGCAGTAGATGATGCCGGAATCGTTGGGATGCCGTTTGATGACGTCGAGGATCTGCTGAAACCGATCGGACCGCCTTTGGACTCGATACACGAGATTCGGGCGGTCGAATGACCCCACGAGAATTCGCGGCTCCAACAGCTTCAACTCGCGGGCGATATCCTCCCGCACCCGGGGAGTCGCGGTCGCGGTGAACGCGTGCAGCGAAACACCGGCAAACAACTCCTTCAGCTTTCCGAGCATCCGGTACTCGGGCCGGAAATCGTGGCCCCAGTCGCTGATGCAGTGCGCTTCATCGATCGCCACGAATGACAACGGAATGCTCTGGAGAAATTCGATCATCCGATCGGACATTAACCGTTCGGGAGAGAGGTACAGCAGTTTCAATTTGCCCGACCGCGCGTCGGCGGCGATCCGTCGGCGATCGTCGGCGCTCGACGTGCTGTTCACGCACGCCGCCTCCACCCCGCAATCGACCAGCGTATCGACCTGATCCTTCATCAACGAAATCAATGGCGAGATCACAATCGCCAATCCCGGCCGTTGCAGCGCGGGAATCTGAAAACAGAGCGATTTCCCTCCCCCGGTCGGCAGCACCACCACCGAGTCCCGCTTTTGCAGCACGCATTCAATCGCCTCCCCCTGCAAGGGGCGCAGACTCGCGTACCCCCAATAGCGACGGAGAATCTCCAGAGTCTCTTCCATGGCTGTTTCCACTTCGCCCGACAACACTCGCAACCAAACCAGACAGTGGACAAGAATATACCGATCAGCTCGCGCCGTGTCGACAGTATCTCGCGAGTCCCGGCGAAGAGGCGAAGCCCCGACGACGTCCCATTCATTTCGTGACGGACGGCTCGGTTGGGAGGTTGCGCCAGCCCCGAGTGCGTCGAGTGACGAAGAGCGCACAACGGGCCGCGCACTCGGAGAGTGGGGGCTACGTTCTCCGATTGTTCAATCAAACCCTTACGTGCGTACTGATCGTCCAGTGCCGATCACTCGTTTGTTCAACCCAGTCAGTTGGCAGTCCAATCGATCTCAAGAGCTCGCGAATTTCCTCAAGCGTCAGCGCCGCCCGCAAAGAGTCGGCGAACAGTTTCCGTTGGTGCGCGTTCGCCCCGTGCGCATACCGGTCCACCAGCCCGGTCAGCGTCGCGTCATCGTTCGGCCTCAGCAGGTCACGCACAAACAAGACCCCGCCCGGCTTCACCGTTCGAGCCATTTCCCGCAGGCAAACCACCGGCTCGGGTATGTGGTGAATGATGCTGTTCGAAACGACAGCGTCAAACGACTGATCTGCGAACGGCAGTCCCTTCGCGTCCACCAGCCGCAGCGTGATCACCCCCGTCAGCTCCGCACGATCGACGTTGATTTGTCCCAGAGCCAGCATGTGCGGCGCGAGATCAATCGCCGTGATCGCCAGCCCGTGTCGTCGGCGGGCGATTTCAATCGGGATTTGCGCGGTTCCCGTCCCGACGTCGAGAACGGCACACGCTGCCGACTCGGTCCGCGACGCACGGTCAAGCGCGGCGAGGAAATCGTCGGCGAACAGCGCGTTGACCGCCGAGTGGTCCATCGAGTCATAATCCCGCGCCTCTGCGGGCGAGTCCATGACCTCGGGTTCAAGTACGCGAGTGAGCATCGGTGGGCCGTCGTTTGGTGTTTGACCTGACAATTCCAATTTTCACATCGGCCCCGTCGTTTCACTCGGCGGCCAGATCCAGACAGATCAGGTGGTATTCATAGTCATTGAATCCCCCCAATCCTCGAAACTGCCGTGAACCGGTGATGAACAGCCGTTTGCGAGACAGAACCGGGGCGGTCCAGCAGGGATAACCCAGCTCTCGAAACTTCACCCGACTGATCTCTTGGAATTCTTCGGGATTTAAATCGACGAGAGCCAGCGTTCCCCGTTCCCCCATCACAATCAGTTTGCCGTCGGCCAGAATCGCCGACCCGCGACCGTAGTAATTGGGGATGCTGGTTCCCAATCCCGCTTTGGGATCGGGCTCTTCGTCTTCATTATTATCGCGAGTCCGCCACATCAGTTTGCCGTCGGTGGCGCGAATGCATCGCAGGTTGGACCCGGGCTCGTGCCGGCCGCTGAAGCCATACAGAAATCCATGATGTTCGATCGTCGTCGACCAATGCGTCTGCATCGCGTCAACGTCCTGCCAGACAACGTCGGCTTTCTTGCCAGTGGGGTCGACCTTCAGCAGCATCGCCCCGGTTTCGTAGGCGGCCGAGAGAAAGATCTGGTCGCCCGAAACAACCGGCCGGGCCGCGTTCACCGAATCATGGATCGGCGAGCGAAACCAGACCGAAAAGTTGACTTCGCCCGTTTTCGGATCCAGCGACACCAGACCAGTCCGCATGAAACAGAGTAGGTGTCTACGGCCGTGAATCGTCGCGATCATTGGCGAAGAGTAGCTGGCGAGTTTCGCCGGCGGCCGGTCCCGCTCGATCCGCATTGGTGCGGGGGGAAACGTCTCGGCCTCTACACTTTCCCATAGCGTCTTCCCGGTCGCCGCCTCGAACGCGACGACTCCCGATTTGGGATGTCCTCCCACCATCACAATCAAACGATCCCCGTCCAGAATGGGAGTCGATCCGACGCCGAAGAATCCCCGGGGGATTTGAAAATCGCGGTTCGTATCTCGTTGCCAGACACGATTTCCGGTCGCCAATTCCACGCAGGTCAGCTTCCCCTCGGCTCCAAACGTGAAGCAATGCGTCTCGGTCAGTAACGGCGTGCAGCGCGGGCCGCCGTTGTAACCGTAGGGATCGTTGAACCGTGTCGGGTACGAATGGCTCCACAACTTGTCTCCCGTTTCCGGTGTGAGACAATCAATAGTCTCCTTGTCATCGACGCGGTGAAAAAAGACCAGTCGGTCACCGCGAATCGAGGGGGCGGTGTACCCCTCCCCCACTTTGAGTTTCCACAACACCTTCGGACCCTTTTCGGGCCAGCTCGCGAGCAAACCGGTTTCGCCGGAGGTGCCATTCCCCCGTGGTCCCAGAAACTCCGGCCAGTCCTCTCCGGTTCGCTCGGCGGCCTTCGTCGTGCCCGCCTTCGTTTGCGGAACGGCGGAAATCTCCTTGGGGTAGAATTGTGGATTCTTCGCAGATGTGGCTTTGTCGGCGGCGAACGCGGTGAGCGCCCCACCCAACCACAGACCGGTCACGGTCAGCAAAATCCCCCGCCGACACCACGATCGGACGGCAACTCGGTGATCATCTGTCTTTAGCATGGCGTTCGATGCGATTTCGAGGTCGGGTCAACTGGAACCGATTGGATCCGGACGACGATCCAAATTCAAGTCGGGAGCCACAGGCCGGCAAAGTCGTCGCAACCGCTACAGTCGATTTCCGGGGTCCGCTTGGGTAAACTGGGGGTGTCGTGGTGGATGCGGTTCCAACGGTCATGGGGGAACCACGCGTTTCGCCGATATTCGCAGTGAGTTCGGTCGTGCGCTGTCTGTGGAACCGCAACCTGGCAAGGACGCCGTTGGCTGGCGCCTGCCAACGTGCTGAATTGCCTCGCCGCGTGTCGTTCGACCGGTCGTTTCGTAGACGCTACTCTGCTGTGGGAATACACAAATGCTGTTCCGCAATTTGTTTCAGCCGGGGGTCATTCGCCGACTCTCTCTTTGTGCGCTGGTCGCACTCGTGGGAGCCGGTACCGTCGCCGCACAGTTTCGCGCCCGGGTCGTCCCTGGTCGTGGCCAGAAGGTCGAACAAGTCGGCGACGACTTCGAAGCCGAAGACTGGGAATACTACCCCAACGCTCCCAAAAGCAGCACGAATCTCGACAAGCAGGATCGACTCCCCTCGGGGATTTCGAAGAACCAGCGGATTTACGAAAGCACCTATCGCGGTCAGCCCGACATTGTCAAGCGGGTTGAAACGCCCCCTGGTGGCCTCCCCGGCAGCAGAGGGGCGATGCTGATTCAGTCGACCCTCACCGGTGTTCCGGGCTACGTCTCGCGCAAGCAGCAGCAGGACGATCTGCTGGTCAACGTGACGACGATTCTGGGGGGACCGATCGCCGTTTCGCAAACCCCCAGTTGCGTGGTCCGAGTCTACCTCCCCCCGTGGGAGCAGTGGGAACGGCGGACTGGCTCGCATTTCGGTTTCCGCGCGGAACTCGAAACGACCAAAGTCGAAACGGCCAAGACCGCCTGGCGCCGCATGTTCCGTGGCGGTGAACCGCGCGAGCAGCAGTCAAAGGTCGAAGCGTACTGGCCCGGCTTCTTCATTCAGTTCCACAGCAAGCACGACGGCCAGCACACCGAAGACTCGGCGATGCTGCTGATGCGTGCCGGCTCCCGGGGCGAAGAAGTTCCCGGCCCAATGATCACCGAACCGGGCTGGTGGACGCTGGGCATGTCGTTCACCGGAGATGGCCTGGTGCATTACTACGCCCACGCCGGTGTCGAGCCGTTGACCGAAAAGGACCACATCTCGACCCAGAAACCGTACGGCTACACCGCCCAGCGGATGACGACATTCTTCTTCAACGTCGTCAACGTTGATGATGGCCGCACGATCTCGACTCCGTGGATCATTGACGATCCCATGTTGTATCTGCGGACCCGGTAGACGCGGTCGGCAGCACGGCGGCATGTTCGCCAACGTAAGAACCAACGGGAGAAGTTTTTAACTTCTCCCGTTTTTGTTTTAGTGCGGCGAATCATCGCCGCTTTGCGCTGTCATTTTGGATCGCGACGTGGCTATTCAACAATTCCGGGGGGCGAATACGGGCGCAGACGCAAGTACCCCGAGATCGCGATGATGATCACTGCGAGGGCGATATTCACGCCCATCCAGAATCGGGAGTTTTGGCGCAGTTTTTCCATCCCGGCCGACCGTCCCACGAGGGCCGACGAGATAAAAAAGATCACGAACGCCAGAATGATCTTCGTTCCGATCAATCCGTGATACAGTCCGTCCTTTTTATGGGATCCGTCCATGATGACCCGGAAGTAGTTGAAAAATCCGGTCAGCAGAAAGACGGCGATGCCGCCATGAACGAATTTTTTCCAGTTCTGAATCACCGCGGCACGCAGGGTCTGGTGATCCTGGTCCGAAAGTGACTTCGCGGCGGCCGGGCTGAGGACAAACCGCATGAAAAATGTCCCTCCAACCAGAACGACCGCGGTCAGAACGTGAAGGATGCGGGAAGCGACGAAAAGTCCGAATAACTGGGACAGATCCATGAGCCTGGGGGGGTGAATGGGTGGTACCGATGATGACAGTGACCGTAGATTCTAGTGGTCCTGGGTTCGAGTTTCGACCTCCAGAGTCTGGCGGGAATCCTTCAATTGCTGTACATTTGCAACCAGATCCCTGTTTTCTCCGGAGTTCGCGAGGCGGTTGAGATGAGCGTGTACCTGGGCATCGACATTGGAACAAGCGGCACCAAGACACTGGCGATGCGCCGCGATGGCAAGATCCTCGCGTCGGCGACCGCCGAGTATCCGCTGCTCAGTCCCAAACCCGGCTGGTCGGAACAGGATCCCGAACATTGGTGGCAGGCGACGATTAAGACGGTGCGCGCCGTTCTGAAGCAGGGAGACATCAAGCCGTCCGACATTTCCGGTATCGGGCTTTCCGGCCAGATGCACGGCAGTGTCTTCCTTGATGAACAGCAGCAGGTAATCCGGCCCGCGCTCCTTTGGAACGATCAACGCACTCAGGCCGAGTGTATCGAAATCGAGAAACTCGCCGGGGGCCGTAAGAAACTGATCGAAATGGTCGCGAACCCGGCACTCACCGGGTTCACCGCGCCCAAGATTTTGTGGCTGCGAAACCACGAACCAAAGAACTACGACCGCTGCCGGCATGTGCTGTTGCCCAAAGACTACGTCCGGCTCCGCTTGACAGGCGAGTTCGCCACTGAGGTGAGCGACGCGTCGGGGACGCTACTTTTGGATGTGCGCAACCGCATCTGGTCGAAAAAACTGCTCGACCGCCTGCAGATCGATAAGGACTGGCTGCCCCGGGTCCATGAATCCGAAGAAGTCAGCGGCCGGCTGAATACATCCGCCGCCAAGCTGCTCGGACTTTCGGTCGGGGTTCCGGTAGTAGGCGGCGGTGGGGATCAGGCGGCGAGCGCCGTGGGGAACGGGATCGTCAAAAAGGGCGTGATCTCGGCAACCATGGGAACCAGCGGGGTCGTGTTCGCGCACAGCGACGAAGTCCAGTACGACCCGGCCGGTCGACTGCACACATTCTGTCACGCCGTTCGTGGCAAATGGCACATGATGGGGGTCGTTCTGTCCGCCGGCGGAAGTCTGCAATGGTTTCGCAATCAACTCTGCCAGAATGAGATGGCCAAAGCAAAGAAGAGCAAGATCGACCCGTACGAACTGATCACGAACGAAGCGTCCGAGGCACCGGCGGGTTGCGAGGGGCTGGTCTTTCTGCCGTATCTCACCGGCGAGCGAACCCCACACGCTGACGCGAACGCGCGGGGAGCCTGGGTCGGTCTCACACTGCGTCACAGCCGCGCGCATTTGGCGCGGGCGGTGATCGAAGGGGCGACATTCGCCATGCGCGATTCGCTCCAGATCATCCAGCAGTTGAAAGTTCCCGCCAAAGAAGTACGGTTGTCGGGCGGCGGAGCCCGCAGTCTGTTCTGGCGGCAGGTTCAGGCGGACGTATATGGACTCCCCGTGGCCGTGACCAATTCGCACGAGGGGCCGGCGTACGGCGTGGCGCTATTGGCCGCCGTGGGGACGGGTGCGTTCAAGACCGTGGTCGAAGCGTGCCAGGCGACCATTCAAGTGGTCGACGCGACCTCGCCGCAGCCGAAAGAAAAGAAGATCTACGATGCGCTGCATCCGATCTATCAGAAACTGTACGGGTCACTGAAGGGGAATTTCGCCGAGATGGCCAAGTTCGTCCAGGACACCGCCGAGTAGTTCGCCGGGAGTGCATTGAAGCGGCACGGATCGTTGCCCGCGATTTCGGGTGATTTTCCGATGGTTGCGTTATAATACGGCAGCGACACCTCACCCTTCACGAAATGCCGCCCGGGAGCGCTCGCGAGAGCGTCCCGCGCGGTTCCCCCTGCGAGGAGCGACGTCAATGCCCCCCCTCTATATTTCCGACTCCGAGGTTCGCGAACTGCTCGACATGGATCTGGCGATTGCCGCTCTGGAAGAGGCGTTTCGCCAGCTTGCCAAGGGAGGAGCGACGAATGTTCCCCGCGCGCGAGCGCGGGGGGAGGGGATTGTCCTGCACACGATGTCCGCTGCGGCGGACTATCTGGGACTGGTGGGCTGGAAGTCTTATACCACGACCGCCGCAGGGGCAAAGTTTCTCGTGGGACTCTATTCGTCGGTCACAGGTGAGCTGCTCGCGCTGGTCGAAGCCGACTATCTAGGGCAGTTGCGAACCGGGGCGGCGAGCGCCGTCGCCAGCGAATTCCTGGCCCGGCCCGACAGCAAAGTCGTAGGACTGTTCGGCGCGGGTCAGCAGGCGCGGACGCAACTGCAAGGGGTCTGCAAAGTTCGCAAGATTGAGCTGGTCGAAGTCTATTCCCGCAACATCGACAAGTGTCAGTTGTTCGCCGATGAAATGTCGGAACTGTGTCTGACTCGCGTCGTGCCGATGCACACACCGGACGACGTCGCCGCCGAGAAAGACATCGTGATCTGCGCCACGACCGCCCGGACACCGCTGTTTGATGGACGTGTGCTGGATGAGGGGACACACCTCAACGTCGTGGGGGCGAATCATTGGAACAAAGCCGAGATCGACGTGACAACCGTCCGCCGCGCCGACTCAATCGTCTGCGACAGCATCGAGCAATGCCGGCTCGAAGCGGGAGATTTTCGGCAGGCGCTGGAAGACGGTGCCGTTGACTGGTCAAACATGCATGAATTGAGCGACGTGGTGACCGGGCAGGCGGCCGGCCGACAGACGCCCGAGAGCATCACGCTGTTCAAGTCGGTCGGCCTGGCGATTGAAGATGTCGCTTTGGGGGCCAAACTGCTGGAACTGGCGAAACGGGAAAAGCTGGGCCGGCCGTTGCCGTTTTAGCATGGGTTCGGCCCGGACGGCAATCAGTCCCCGGAATCAATCCGCACGGGAGAAACCTCGGAGCGCTGGGCGAATCCGATGGGTCGGATGGGGGTGTGGGAAGCGGGAAGTGGCTTTGCCCGTTTGGCTTCGATAGAATCCTTTCCGTTGATCGCCCAATCCCTGAAAAGGGGCGGATGTCGGCTAAATGCCGTCAGTTGCCGCCGTCGGGAGCGATTTCGTACAGTCCGAGGCGATAGTGGGGGAAAAAACGGGTGTCAGCCATGCTGAAAAGCAACGGCGGAAACCGCAGAAAACCCTAAAAAACAAGCGTTTGCCCCCGTAGCTCAGTTGGATAGAGCAACGGATTTCTAATTCTAAAGAACGATTTTCGTTTTGCACTAAAAAGGCTTGTTTTCAAGGCGTTTATTCGACTCCGACGATGCCCGTAAATGCCCAAAACATGCCACCAGCGGGTGTCACTGACACCCGCATTTCCAGTTGTCCGATTTTTTTCGAGCGGGGCGGGTGGCGGCTCGAAGAACAACCCCTCGGCGAGCTGCGGCGCACTCTGCAATCCATTCGTGTTGATCAATGTTCACTTCTTTCAGAAGTGAACGAGTGATCGGTCGATGACTCGCGACTTGCCCCAGATCTCAACCGCCACCGCTGGAGATCCGGACCGGTACTTGCGTTTCAACGTGTCGGCGATCGTGTGTCGGTCGGTGTCGTTGGGAATCTGCCGGATGGGATCGACGACCAGGCAGCCGAAGGCTCTGGCGGGAATGATGAATCGGTCGCCGCCCGGGTTGCACCATTCGGTGTCGACCTTCATCATCACCCGCACAAGGGGAACTTCCTGCCGATCATTCCTTACGATCTCCCGCCAGACGGCCGGCGCATCGCCGGGGGGGCGTTGCTGCCGATCGATTGATTGGCGGTCGACAGCAACCACCGGCTCGGTCTTGATGGGAGTTTGCGAGATATCGGCGGCGACTGTGCCGTGGACCGGGGTTCCCGTCGAACTCCTGGTGTCGTTGCCGAACAGTCGGATGATCTCCGACTTGTGGGCCACCAGAACGGCCCGGTGATCGAGGGTCAGGGTCCCGGTGGGAACCTCCACGAAAACCTCGCCGACGTCAATCTGCACCGTTCCGCCAGCCAGCCGAATGACGTTGAGAACATCGAGAAGGTTCACAGGCGGAATACCTCCGTTCCCCGTGCGACCTGCGAACTTTGCGAACTTTGCGAACTTTGCGAACCGTCGCCGCCGGCTCGGGTGGCTTGTTCGCTTTCGTCGCTTTGTTCGCGGGTACTCTCGGCTGTCGGCGAGGTGCCGGGGGGGCGTTGCTCGCGAGGTTCGCTTTGTTCGAAAGTTCGCAGACTCTCGGGCCACCAGCACTCGCTCGACCTGCCACGAGTACCGGTCCGATGTTCGCATCGAATCCGGCCAGCATCCCGCAGACGGGCTAGGGCCGCCACCAACTCCGCGGCCGGGCAATGGTTGTTGAGAGCCTGATGCAGTCCCTTCCGGCTGATTCCGGGAGACTTGCGAATCAAGGCGAGGAGCCGGTCGTCGAGGCGGTTTCCGGTCGAGCCGGCGAACAACATGAGCGCAGTCGCCTCACTGTATCGCCAGACGGCGAGAGCCGCTTCGAGGTGCTCGACCCGGATCGAGGCGCTGGCATCGGCGAGAGCATAGATCATCGAGAGCCGTAACACCTGGGCCTCGGCTCGGCTTGTGACGGCTCCCGCGAGGCCGCCGTGGTTGACGTCGGCCAAGGAAATGTAGATCTCCTGCCACCGTGCCTCGGCGGCTTCGTCACGCCGCATCCGACCGATCTGCTTTGCCGAATTGAAGTCGGCGGACAGTCGTGCGACGAAGGGGCCGAGATCCAGGTCGCCGCCACCACTTGGCAAAAGCTTGGAACGCCGCGCGGCAATCCAGAGGAATCGGTTCCCGAGTCCGTTGAACACTTCGACCTCACCCAGGGTTGTCGCGAGTTCGGCTTGAGTAATGTGGCCGATAATCGAGATGTGCGGCTCAGTCGCCTTGCAGGCGGAATTCTTGGCCATCGTCCGCAGATTGCTGCCGTCCCATGCCTGGCGCATCGTCGGTGAGAGAGTGTTCCCCTCGCGTTTGCAGACTCGAAGAACACCACCAAACTCGCTCTCGACCACGTGAAGGCGTTTGTCGGAGACGCCTTCGTCGACGATGCTCTGCTGACCATTCTTGTCAGTTTTGATCACTGGATCGCGAACCGCATGTATCAATCCCTCGCCCGAAACGAGTCCGTTCTGAACGCGGTCGCTGATCCAATCAAGGTCGAGATTCTGGAACAGACTCTTCGCACGGTCGCCGCCCGTTCCCTTTCGGCCTTGGCTGGTGGCACCCACTACGACAGCGAACAGCCGCGGGTGATGCGCCGTTCCCTCGACCATGAAGTACGGCCCTCGGCCGATGGCGTTTCCGAACATTGTCAAAACTTGCACCAGCACCGCCGCTGGATCGGCCTCGCTATGGGGTTCGATCGCCTTGACCGTCTCGCCGAGAATTCCGTGGAATGCGGCTGGGGCCAAAACTGGCCACTTGGACTCAGGCAACGGCTCCTCATCAACGGCATCCGCCTCGGCCGCAAGCTCGGCTGTTCGGTTCCGGTCGAAGTCGTACACCATGCGAACGACTTCCTTTTCATCCATCGGCGGAGAGCAACGGCCACCGAAGGCGAGAGCCAGCCGCTCGACCTGAGCCGCCGGCTTACCGGCCGCCAGTTCTCGACCGATCAGCCGCATTGCCGTGTCGTGGCGACTCCCTTCATTCACGCCCGGATTGTCGGCGAGGCCGGCTTCGATCTTGAACGTGAACGGCGAGGCTTGCGAACTTTGCGAGTTCTGCGAACTTCCACCCGAAGACTTTCGTCCGGCGATCCGATCCAGGAGCCAGTTGGGCGCCGTGGTCCCAATCCCCGTCTCGAAGGGACGCTCCCATGCGTAGGAGCCGCCGCTGGCGTGATTGCTCGGCGGCAGGATGACATAACCACCAGTCCCGCGAACGTCGATCGGATCGCCGCCGACTTTCGTCGTGTTCCTGATCTCGTCGCCATTCATTTTCCAGAAGAGGTGCCTGCCGCCGCCGCCAGTGCTCGACGATGGTATCGGCGGCAGTTCTCCACCTTCCTGCCGCATCCAGCCGTCGAAGGCCGCGATCCCGTCCGGGCCGTCGAGATCCAGGACCCACCAACCGCTCGTCGAGCCGGTCGCCGCGCCGATGTTGAACTTGCCCCGCGAAAACATCTCGCGAATCTGCTGCGGGTCAGTCGTTGCCGACTTGAATCCCTTCATCGTCGCCGGGTGCTTCCCCGGGTGCTTGCAGTCGGTCTTTCCGCATGTGCATTTTCCATCGTCGATGGAATGGCACGGGAACACGGCAATTCCGAGTTCGGCGGACTCGAGAGCCGCCTCCAAAATCGTTGAATCGTTCGGTATCATCACTTCTACCTTTCGTTGTAAGAAACAGGTGCCGGTGTCGAGACCGGCACCTGTTTCGCTTTGAGATTAGAACGCCGGAGTCGCGCTGCTGACCCGGGTTCCCTTGCGGTTGGGGGCATCTTCGACTTGGATCTGGAAGATCTTGCCGATGAACTGCTCGACGTCGATCGTCGAACCAGGCACAATCGCGGTTCCGGTCAACCCCGCGAGAAACCTGCCAAACTGATTCGTCGGGCTCGGCGGATCTTCGACGTTGATGAATGCACACGGTTCTGCGCCGTCGTGCTCGCCACCGGCCACCCGAAAAATGAAGCGAACGCTGCGACCGTACTCGGCGTGCGGCTTCATCTCCTTGATGCCGACAAGCGTCGCACGATAGTCGCCGACCGGTGCGAACAAACCTTGGCTGACGGTGAATCTCATCTCTGCAATTCTTTCGTGCCTCAAAGGGTTGAATGCGGCGTCGCTATCGAGGCGTTCGCGATGCCACGGCTGGCCTCAGAAAAACTTGATGACGTCAGGCGGCGGTCGGCGAGATCGCCGAACTCGCGGAACGCTGGCCACGGCCCGCCGCGTGGCGAGAAACTGATCGAGATCCGCAGGCGAGATCCGCCACCGCGGTCTCTGCCCGTGGGCGACCGCCGCAAGGTTCACGGCTCGCAGTTCCCCCGAACGGATCCAATCGAGGATCTTTTGAGGTTTTACACCGAGTTGGATTGCGACCGCAGGCGGGGTCAAATGGCTGCGGAAGTCGGGGCGACTACCCATTCGTCGCCCCCTGGCTGGGCTTGCCTGCACCTGGACACGCTACGGGAGCCGTTGAACTGACTTGCCCCTCGATGTACGCGGCCAGATCACCCGGCCGAAAACGAATGAGCCGACGGGCGACGCGAACGAAGGGGATTTGGCCACCGTGCGCGAGTCCCCAGAGTGTTCGTTCGCTGATCGCCAGAATCTTCGAGGCTGCCTTGGAATCGACGAGAGCTTGAGCCGACGTTGTCATTGGGCGCCTCAAAACCGGCCACTCATGGGCGCCCCAAAACCGGCCAGGGAGGGTGGGGTGAAAGGTGGCGGGAATTGGGTTCCGAACGGTTGCCGAGGTGCCTCATCTGCCGGTGGGCACCTCTGGCCGGTTTTCAGTTCGT
>CAMATH010000076.1 GCA_945860955.1 Planctomicrobium piriforme | reverse complement strand
TCCTGCAGGGGCAAAACGCGGGGAAAACAGTGATTCGCCTGAAGGACGGCACGTTCACCGACGTGAAATCTCCCGCGAGCATCATGTGGTGCGGCGGGTTCGGGTCGGCCGACTGGTTCCACAATTACGTTCAGGACATGACGTTTGATGTCGGGCGAGACAATCCCGGAGCGATCGGCCTGCAATTCTATTCCAATAACTCCGGCGCGGTGCGAAACTGTCGCTTTGTCGCAAGCGAAGGAAGCGGCCTGGTTGGCCTCGATCTGGGGCACCGGGACATGAACGGCCCGTTGCTTGTCCGAAATTGCGAGGTGACGGGATTTCAACGTGGGATCTGTACCGCCCGGGCGGTCAACGGGCAGACGTTCGAGTACATCACCCTGCGCGGCCAGTCACAATTTGGCTTTGACAACGAAGGTCAGGCAATCAGCATTCGAGGTCTCCGCAGTGAGAACGCCGTTCCTGCGGTCCGCAGTTATGGCACGCTGTGTCTTGTCGACGCCAGCTTGACGGGACGGGACGGGTCCAAGCAGTGGCCCGCGATCATCAACTACAACGGTGGTCGACTGTTCGCGCGTGATATCAAAACGTCGGGGTATGCGCGGGCGGCGGGCGATGTCACCACTCCCGACTGGTTTGCCTCGGTCCGGATCACCGACAAGGAACAACCTCTGACCACTGGTCCCGACCTTTCCGAATACTGTTCTCACAGCGCGACAAGCCCGTTTTCATCGGCTCCCGGGTCGCTGCGGCTGAACGTTAAAGACCCGCCGGTGATTCCCGAGGACGATCCGCAGACGTGGGCCAATGTTGACAGTTTTGGGGCGGATCCGACTGCCAAGGTCGATTCCTCTGTCGCAATTCAGAAGGCGATCGACTCGGGCGCAACCACTGTGTTTCTGCCCGGCTCGTACACGCTCTCGTCCACAGTGGTGATTCGTGGCGACGTCAAGCGT
Organism: Planctomicrobium piriforme; assembly: GCA_945860955.1. Lineage (GTDB taxonomy): Bacteria > Planctomycetota > Planctomycetia > Planctomycetales > Planctomycetaceae > UBA10511. The sequence continues at coordinate 40,673 of CAMATH010000076.1, read as the reverse complement.
CTCCTGGGAGTTGGTGGCATGGTGGACTACCCGGGCAAGGTCAAACCGGACTTCCGGATCGTCGATGGCACTTCCCCGGTGATCGCGCTGGAGCATTTTGGCGCGATCCAGGGGGGACTGGAAATCGATACCCGCCGCACCGTTGTGTTCCGTAGCGTCTCGGATTGCGATCTCACTTCGACTCGCCGCGCGGAAGGCGGGGAACTCTTCTTCGAGGACTTTGTTTCGCACAAACTGGCGATCAAGAAGCAGCGGGTCTGGGGCCGGCAAGTCGATGTGGAAAACGAGGGAACGCACATCCTGAACGATGGCGGCAAGCTCTGGATCCTCGGCTACAAAACCGAGCGCGGGGGGACACTCCTGGAGACGCGTGGCGGCGGCCAGAGTGAGATCCTCGGCGGCTTCAGTTACACAACCACAGCCGGCCAGCTCGCACCGATGTTCGTGACAGACAACTCGTCGGTTTTCACATTCTTCACCGAAGTCTGCTTCAATGGCGATCCGTTCGCGACGATCATTCGCGAGGTTCGAAATCAGTCGGAGAAAACGGTGAAACGGGGGGAGGGGACCACGGCGCCATATTCCTCGCGGCCATAAACACTTCCGTCCGCATCGCAATTCGCGGATACGCGGGAGCGCGTGTCAATCGCAGCAAAAAACGGTACCACTTTCGCAGCCCAAACTGCCCACTTCGCGGGTTGCCAAGTGAAACGAAGCGGCACCGTGGGTGGCCCGTCAGGATAGCGATTGCCAGGGTGAGTCCCCGCAGAGCCTGACTCCGTTTCTCGCAACGAAGTCGGCCCATCCGCTGTCAATCTTCGACACACCTCGGCAAAAAACGCGCCACCCTTTCAGATCGGCGAACGCAGTCAGCGGTGATCGACGTCCACTCCATGGAGTGCGGGGCCTTGTCCCCGCCATTCGTTCTTCCTCACTCCATCTCTCAGCAGGCACACCAACGTTGATCCGTCGCTGTGCGCGTCGATCTCGGCGAACCGTCGACGGTTTTGGAACGACTGATTCCCACCAAACCACGAACAATATCGCATCGGCAGGCAGAACGTCTTGTGTGCCTGCCGCAAGTCGAGGGAGGATGAAGGAAAGGCGGGATCGAGATCACGCACTCCATGGAGTGCGGGGCCTTGTCCCCGCCATTCGTTCTTCCTCACTTCATCTCTCAGCAGGTACACCAACGGTTGTCCGTCGCAGTACGCGTCGATCTCGGCCGTGCCGGGTGACACCCACTTGTCAAAATTGGAAAGTCTCCAAAAAACGAAAACGACGGACGGAAAAGATTTGACAGGATGAAGAGGATGAAAGGGATGGACAGGATAAAGGTCCTCTGCCCGCCTCCCCATATAGGGTGTGATCCAGAACGAGCGCGGAGATGGTGGCCAACCACCGTCGTTCCATCGCTGTGTGAAGCACAGCCGCCAAACGCATGGGCGAACCGGCACCGACCGGGTCGTTCGCATGGCCCCGGTGCGGTCTTGTTCGCAGCGAACGCACAGCGGGGCAGGCACTCAGAGAGTGCCGCCTACGGGATGATCAAGACGCACGCCCGTGACACCCGTCGGTGATTGAAACAGGCCGCGTTGGCAAAAAATCCAATTTCCCACTTGCAATCAAAAATATACACGCGTATCCTTTCTTTACGTACACATACTGATTGCGTGTCCTCCACCGCGGTGATTGCATGTTGCGTCCATTCTCTCCCTTCCAGTCGGCGGTTACAAACAATTTTCACGTTTCAACAGGCAATCTCTCAGACAAATTGACATAATCAAGTGGATCTTCGGTTCAAGGTTCTCGCCCCCGTGGCGAATCGTACGCGCCCTCAATCTTTCCAGACGACTCCGCCGGATTCCGAATTCATGGCCACGACGACGGCAGGCTCCCCTCCCGAACGCCTGAGCGACAACGATGTGCAGGCGATCGACCGCCTTCGCGATATCTACGCACAGCTCAAACAGGAACTCTCGCGGGTCATCGTCGGGCAACAGGCGGTCATCGAGCGGTTGGCGATCTGCCTCTTCGCCCGTGGCCACGCCCTGCTGATGGGGGTTCCCGGTCTTGCCAAGACGTTGCTCGTCAGCAAGCTGTCGGAAACGATGTCGTTGAAGTTCAACCGCATCCAGTTCACTCCCGACCTAATGCCGATGGATATCACCGGGACCGACATTCTGCAGGAAGGTGTCGGGGGCAAACGCGAATTTCAATTCGTCCACGGACCGGTCTTCGCCAATATCGTGCTGGCCGACGAAATCAATCGCGCCCCTCCAAAAACCCAGGCGGCGATGCTCGAAGCGATGCAGGAACATCGCGTCACCGTGGTCGGAAAAACGTTTACCCTCGACCAGCCGTTTCTGGTTCTGGCGACCCAGAACCCCGTGGAGCAGGAAGGAACCTACCCGCTCCCCGAAGCGCAGCTCGACCGGTTCATGTTCCTGATTGAACTCGACTACCCATCAGAACTCGAAGAGATTCAGATCGCCCGGACCACCACGGGAGGGGCGCTCCCGCAGCTCGCTCACCTGATGACCGGCGAAGCGATTCTGGAACATCAGGCGCTGGTCCGCCGGGTTCCCGTTCCTGACCATATCTACTCCTTCGCCGCCAAACTGGTGCGAAAGACACGTCCGCAGGGTGCGACCGCGCCGGCCTGGTTAAAGCCGCTGGTGGGCTGGGGAGCCGGTCCTCGCGCGGTGCAGTACCTCATTCTGGGGGCGAAGGCGCGGGCGGCACTCTTGGGGAGCTACATGGTTCGGCTCGAAGATGTGATTGAGGTCGCCGTCCCGGTTCTCACCCACCGCATCATCACCACCTTCACCGCGCAATCGGAAGGGGTCGATGCCCGTCAGATTGTCCGTCGGCTGCTGGATGAAACGAACGCCGAGCAGTAACTCACCAGCATGTTCCCCGACAATCGCTCCCGCAGTTTTCTCGATCACCGCGTGCTGTCGCGGCTGGCGGCCATTCCGTTTTGCCCGCGACAGCCGATGATGGGGACGGTGTCGGGTCGACACTCCAGCCCCCATCGCGGCTCGAGTGTCGAATTCGCCGAGTACCGTAAATATGTCCCCGGCGACGACCTCCGGCGTCTCGACTGGCGGGCCTACGGACGGAGCGACCGGTTTTACGTCAAGGAATTCGAAGCCGACACCAACCTCCGCTGCTGTTTTGTCATCGACACCAGCGGCTCGATGGGCTTCGGTTCCGGCGGAACGACGAAAATCGAATACGCCCGCAAAATCGCCGGGGCGCTGGGTTATCTCGCTCTCCAGCAAGGGGACGCGGTCGGCCTGTCGTGCGCGGCCAAGGGAATTGTCACCAATATCCCCGCCAAGCGCAACCCCGCCCACTTGATGGCGGTTTTCGACATGCTGGAAAAAGCCCAGCCCGACGGCGAATCGCAACTCGCCCCGGTGCTGCATGAACTCGCCGAGACGATCCGTCAGCGGGCACTGATGATCATTGTCTCGGACCTGTTCGTTGACCCCGAATCGCTGCGGAGCTGTTTCCAGCACCTGCGGTTTCGCAAGCATGACGTGGCGGTGTTCCATTTGCTCGATCCACAGGAATTGGCGTTCGACTTTCGCCGGCCGATGCGGTTCATCGACATGGAAGGGGGACCACCGCTGTTCGCCGACCCCACCGAGATCGCCGCCCGGTATCTGGAAGCGGTCCGGGTCTATCTCGAACAGATCAAACAGATCGTGCTGGAATCGGGTGTCGACTACCACAAGGTGGGGTTGAATGAAGATTACGAGCAGGTCTTGATGCGGTTCCTGGTTCGCCGCACCCGTATGAAGGGGGCGCGATGAACTTTCAACAGCAGATGCTGCTGCTGGCGTTACCGCTGGCGGCGATTCCGATTCTCATCCACCTGATCAACCAGCGCCGCTACCAGACGATGCGCTGGGGGGCGATGATGTTTCTGCTGGCGGCGAACCGCATGTCGCGCGGCTACGCCCGCATCCGCCAGTGGCTGATCATGGCGTGCCGGGTGCTGGCGATCCTGGGTTTGATTCTCGCGGTTGCCCGTCCGCTGGCGAGTGGCTGGCTGGGTTGGGCGGGAGGGGGCAAAGCCGACACCACGCTGGTGCTGCTCGACCGTTCTCCCAGCATGCAGCAGACGAGCGCTTCCGGGGGATTGTCGAAACTCGACACCGGCCGGCAGCAGCTTGCCGCCGCGCTGGGAACGCTCGGCTCGAATCGCTGGATGCTCATCGACGGGATTTCGCCCAAGCCGCGCGAGTTGGATGGCCCAAAAATGCTCGCCGACCCGGCCCTCGCCGAGCCAGTCAGTTCGGCCGCCGACCTGCCGGCAATGCTCGAACAGGCCCGCGAGTACATTGAAACGAACCAGACGGGGCGGACGGAAATCTGGATCTGTTCCGACCTCCGCGCGAACGACTGGGATGCCGAGGGGGGACGCTGGGCGGCCCTGCGGGATTCGTTCCGCAGTCTGGGCCAGAAAGTGCGGTTCCATCTGCTGGCTTACCCCGAGTCCGCGGAATCGAACCTGGCGATTCGGGTCAGCGACGTGCGACGTCGCAAGGTGGGCGAGTCGGCGGAACTGCTGGTGACATTGCGAATCACGCGCGAAGGGGAATCGCAAGGCCCGAACGATCGCACCACGATACCGGTCTCTTTCGAAATTGAAGGGGCGCGGTCGGAGTTGAGTGTGGAAATGGCGGGTGCGCAGTTCGACTTGAAGGATCACCGCATTCCGCTCGACAAGTCGCAAGTTCGCGGCTGGGGCCGGGTGTCGCTGCCCGCCGACTCGAACCCGGCCGACAACGACGCGTACTTTGTGTTCGACGATCCCGCCCCCCGCAGGACGGCGGTGGTTGTCGACGATCCGGCGGCCGCCCAGCCGCTGGAACTGGCGGCGGCGATTTCCCCCGACCCGCGCGTCTCGTGCAAGGCCGAAGTGTTGTCCCCCGATCAGTTGGGGGGATTGGAATGGGACTCGCTGGGACTGTTGGTGTGGCAGGCACCGCTTCCCGAAAAAGAATCGGCCGCCGCCATCGAGCGTTTTGTCGAACGGGGAGGACAGGTGGTCTTTTTGCCGCCGCGCGACCCAACGTCGGCGGAGCTTTTCGGAATGAAATGGACAGACTGGTCGGTCGAAGAGAAGACTTGGCCGGTCGAGAGCTGGCGGGCCGATGAAGACCTCTTGTCGAATGCCTTGTCGGGTCAGTCGCTTCCGGTGGGGCAGCTCGAAATCCGCCGGTATTGCGGGCTGGAAGGGGAACACATTCCGCTGGCGACCTTGAACGGGGGCGCACCGCTGTTGGCGCGTGTCGCCACAAATCGCGGCGGGGTCTACTTTTTCGCGACAACCACTTCGCCGCAGGATTCGTCGCTGGCGCTCAATGGTGTGGTGCTGTACGTGATGATCCAGCGGTCATTGGCCGCCGGTGCTGGTGTGTTGGGAAATACGCAGCAGTTGGTCGCGGGGGGGGAAGGGATCGAGGATCCGTCGACGTGGCAACGATTGGCGGGGGGAGAAGACGCGTTGTCTGCCGCCGCTGTGTATCACCGCGGGGTCTACGCGAACGGAGATCGGTTGTATGCCCTCAACCGTCCGACCAGCGAGGATCAGGCGACCGTTCTGGCCGATACGCGTGTGGCGACGCTGTTCGAGGGCTTGGATTTCTCGCGGGTGACCGACAAGGCGGGAAGTCTCGCCGGGCTGGTTCAGGAAATCTGGCGGATGTTTCTGGGGGCGATGTTGATTGCACTGGTCGGTGAGGCGGCGCTCTGTCTGCCGCAGGCGCGGAAGCCGGCGGCGACCGCGCCCGGCGGAAATCCGATGGGGGTGCCGAGATGAACAGCTTCGCGCGTCCCAATCTGGAATGGACAACGATTTCGCTCATCGGGTCAGTGATCGTCATCCTGGCGACGGCGGTGTTGTGTTATCTGGCATGGCGCAACAGCGGATTCCGCAAGAGCATCGGGCTGCTCGAAGCGTTTCGGTTCGCGCTGGTCTGTCTGGTGGCGCTGCTGTTCAATCAGCCCGAATGGATCGAGCAGTTCCGACCCAAAGAGAAGCCGACGGTGTTTGTCCTCGCCGACGTCTCCCCCAGCATGCAGACGCGCGATGTCCCGACGAAAGGCTCGGGGGGTGCCGAGGGGGGGGGCATGCAGACCCGCCGGGAGGCGATCGCGGCACTGTCTGATCCCGAATCGTGGAAGGCGCTGTCCGAAAAACTCGACGTGGTGATTCAACCGATCGCCGAGTCGCAACCCGGGCATGGAACCGACCTGCACACGCCTCTTGCCGCCGTTCTGGAGCAGGGGAAGAACGTCCGCGGCGTCGTCATGGCTTCGGATGGAGACTGGAACGAAGGAACGGCCCCGTCGCAGGCGGCCGCCCGGCTGAGGCTGGCGGGGGTACCCGTGTTTGCCGTCGCGGTTGGCAGTCGCACACGGTTGCCCGATGTGGAACTGTTGAATCTGGATGTCCCCACGTTCGGCATCGCGGGGAAGTCGGTCCGGATTCCATTCACAATCGAAAGTTCCCTCCCCCGCGATTACATGACGACCGTGGTGTTCAAATCGTCCGACGGGGAAGAGGTAACCAAAGACGTGCGCGTGGCGGCGATGGGGCGGACCAGCGACTGGTTGACCTGGAAGCCCAAAGCGGTTGGGGATTTGACCGTCACGTTGACGATCCCCAAACAGGCCGACGAACTGCTGGACGAGAACAACAGCCTGTCGGCTCCCATTTCCATCCGCGAAGAAAAACTGCGGGTGCTGGTGGTCGAGTCGGTGCCGCGGTGGGAATACCGTTATCTGCGCAATGCCCTGTCGCGCGATCCGGGGGTTGAGGTGTCGTGCCTGCTGTTCCACCCGGGCTTGTCAAAAGTAGGGGGCGGCAACAAAGACTACATCAAGCAGTTCCCCGCCGGCCTCGACGAGCTTTCCAAGTTCGACGTGGTCTTTTTGGGAGACGTCGGACTCGACGACGGGCAGTTGACACCCGAGCAATGCAGGCTGCTGAAAGGACTGGTCGAACAGCAGGCGAGCGGACTGGTCTTTATGCCCGGTTTGCAGGGGAGGCAGTTTTCGCTGCTGGAGACCGAACTGGGGGAATTGTGCCCTGTGGTGATGGACGAAGGGCAGCCTCAAGGTTGGGGATCCCGGACGCCGAGCCATTTTGAACTGACCGAACTGGGTCGGCGGAGTCTGTTGACGCGACTGGCCGACACCCAAGACGACAACATCGAGGTCTGGGAAGGACTCCCCGGTTTTCAATGGTACGCTCCCGTCTCGCGGGCGAAGGCGGGAACCGAAGTGTTGTGCGTTCACAAAGACGCGTCGAACGAATTCGGCCGACTGCCGTTGCTGGTGACCCGCACGTTTGGCGCGGGCAAGGTTCTGTTCATGGGAACCGATGGAGCCTGGCGCTGGCGCAAAGGGGTCGAAGACCGGTACCACTATCGGTTCTGGGGTCAGGTAGTGCGGTGGATGGCCTATCAGCGGAACATGGCCAAAGGGGAGACCATGCGGCTGTTCTACTCACCCGACCAGCCACAGCTTCGGCAGTCGCTCTCTCTGAGCGCCAATGTGATGGAGAAAGGGGGCGAGCCGCTGTCGGATGGCGACGTCACCGCCCGCATCACCGCTCCCTCGGGAAAGACCGAGACCGTCCGACTCTCTTCGGGTGGCGAAGAGTGGGGCCTGTTCACCGGCCGGTACACTCCGCAGGAGCCGGGTCGGCATGAAGTGGTTCTCTCGTGCAAACAGACCGGCACGTCACTTGATGCGTCGTTCTATGTGCAGGGGGTCGCGACCGAACGGATTGGAAAGCCGGCCCGACCGGAAGTCCTGGAAGAGATCGCCCGCATAACGCGTGGCAAAGTGATTCCCCCCCAAGATCTGGATGAGATCGTCCAATACCTTGCCGAGCTTCCCGAACCCCCCGCCTCGGAACGCCGTCTGCAACTGTGGAGTCACCCCGCCGTCATGGGGGTGGTGATTGGGTTGCTGACGCTGTTTTGGGTTTTGAGGAAGGTGGTCGGGTTGTTCTAGGTGGCGAAAGCCGATTGTTCGACGGGCGACCGCCGGATGAAGTTCCAGATTCAGACCAGAAACAGCGGACTACCCTGACACTTTTTGAGCCTCTGTGGCGTCTAACAACAGAGGTGCGTCAAAAAAAGAGTGTTCCCATCAGAATTCCCTGATAAACTACCCCAGCCCCCTTTTCCCTTGCGGCAACCTTGGAGATTTTCGATGAGTGTCGCCCCCCCGAACGACCGTTTGCGACTCCCTGAGTCGTTGACGGGACAGCTTGCCGACTTCCGCCGGCAGGTGTGGAAGATCAAGCTGATCGAAGCCGGTTGCGGCGCGGTCTTCGGAATTCTGGCCGCCTGGCTGGCGATGTTTGTCGTCGACCGTCTTTCCGATCCCCCAGGCTGGGTGCGGACCGCGCTCTTCGCCGGCTCGCTCATTGGCTGCGCGTTGTTCCCCGTGGCGTTCCATCGTTGGGTGTGGAGTCACCGCCGGTCGGAGCAACTCGCGCGACTGTTGAGCCGGAAGTTCCCCTCGCTGGGTGACCAGTTGCTGGGTGTTATTGAATTGACCCACAGTGACCTGGAGCAACATCGCTCGCGGGCGTTGTGCGAGGCCGCGATCCACCAGGTCGCGGGAGACGCGGGGAAACGCGACTTTGCGACCGCCGTCCCGAACCCCAAACACCGTCATTGGGGAATCGCCGTCGCCACGTTCGCCGCCGGGGCGATCGCGCTGGCAGCGGTCTTTCCCGCCGCCGCCGGCAACGCCTGGGCGCGGTTGCTTGCTCCCTGGAGCAACGTCGATCGATACACCTTCGCGGCGGTCAATCCGCTGAAGCCGGAAATCGTCGTGCCGCACGGCGAGCCGTTCACGGTGACAGCGACCCTCAAAGACCAGACGCAATCGCGACCCGATCTGGGGACGGCCCAGCTTGGGCAACAGGCATCGGTTGAGGCGAAACGGCGGGAAACCGACTATGTGTTCAACTTGCCGTCGCAACTGGACGAAGGCAAACTGCGAGTCCGGATTGGCGACTATTCGCAGTATGTGAAACTGGTGCCGATGGTTCGGCCCGAGATGACCTCGGTGAAGGCCTCGGTCAAGCTCCCCGAATACCTGCAACGTCCCGAGCCGGTCCAGAAGGATCTGCGGGGCGGGTCGCTCGCGCTGGTCAAGGGGAGCCAGGTCGAATTCGACGCGACGGTCAGTCGTGAGCTGGCGTCGGCGAAGATTGATGGCGCGTCGGTCGAACCGACCGGGGCGTTGATTCACAGCTCGGCGTATACCGTCGACGAGAATCGTCGCGTGTCGCTCGACTGGCAGGATCAACATGGCCTGGCGGGTCGCGAACCGTTCGTGATCTCGATCACCGGTCGGGACGATGATGCCCCGTCGCTGGCGTGCGAAGACCTTCCCCGTCAGAAGATTGTTCTTGATTCGGAAGCTCTCAACTTCAAGCTGCGGGCGCAAGACGACTTTGGGGTGAAGCGGGTCGGTATGGAGTGGACAGGAGCCGAGAATCAGACGGTTGAAAAGCCCGCCAAGGGAGAGAAGATTCTGGGAGCGGGTTCGCCCGACAAAGAGTCGCTGGAGCTGGCGGGCACCTTCTCGGCGAAGTCGCTGGGAATCGAACCGCAGTTGATTCAACTGCGGCTGTTCGTCGAAGACTATCTCCCGGGTCGCGAGCGGATCTATTCGCCGACCTACACGTTGTACGTGTTGAGTCCGGAAGATCACGCGATCTGGATCACCGAGCAACTTCACAAGTGGCATCGGCAGTCGCTGGAAGTGCGCGATCGCGAGATGACGCTGCACGAGACGAACAAAGAGCTGCGGAACATGACTCCGGAACAGCTCGACCAGCCGGAAACGCGGCGTCGGCTTGACGCTCAGGCGACAGCCGAGAAGGCGAATGGCCGTCGGCTGGGAGCGCTTGCGAACGCGGGAGAAGAGTTGCTGAAGCAGGCGGCGCGGAATCCGGAACTGGGTGTCGGCCACCTGGAGAAGTGGGCCGAGATGCTCGGGATTTTGAAGGACATTTCGGGGAACCGGATGCCGTCGGTTGCTGACCTGCTCAAGCAGTCGGCCCAGGCGCAGATGGCGTCGAACACGCCCCCCTCGAAGCCCGCCCCCAAAGCGGGACAGGACAAGTCACAAGGTGGCGGTCCGGGTGCGCCGGGAACCAAGGAAGCGCAGAAGCCCAAGCCGGCTGTGCCGTCGATTGTCGATCGCGAGAGTCAGCAGCAGCCCAACGATCCCAACGCGAAGCCGGGCGATCCCAAAAAGCCCAGCAATCCGACGTTGCGTCTCGCTACGACCACCCTCGGTGGTGGCAAGTCGAAATCCGGCGGGAAGCAACCTCCCGCTGATGAGACGCTGGATGAAGCGGTTGAGGAACAGCGCGACCTGCTCGCCGAGTTCGACAAGATCTCGGAAGAGTTGAATCGCGTGCTGGCGAATCTGGAGGGCAGCACGCTGGTGAAGCGACTGAAAGCCGCCTCGCGGTTGCAGTACGACATCGCCGGCCGGATCGGCGACCAGGTGAGCAGCGCGTTTGGCCGACAGGGACGACCCGCCGACGAGAAGGCGAATACGGTTCTCGACGAGATGGCTCGGCAGGAAGGGAAGAGCAGCCAGGATGTCTCGACGATCATGGACGACATGCAGTCGTACTTCGAACGCCGTCGTCTTTCGAAGTTCAAGTCCGTTCTGGAAGAGATGAAAAAGGTCGACATTGTCGGCAACTTGCGGACGCTCGGTGACGAGCTGAAGAAGGAAAACGGCTTGGGGATGGCTCAGGCGGAATTCTGGTCCGACAATCTCGACCGCTGGGCCGAGGATCTGGTCGACGCGTGCAAGGGGGGGAATTGCCCGGGCTGCAAATCGCGCGGCAGTCTGCCCCCGTCGATCGTCCTGGAAGTTTTGCAAATTCTGGAAGCTGAAGTGAATCTGCGGGAGGAAACCCGTGTCGCCGAGCAGGCACGTAAGGCGATCACCGCCGAGGAGCATGCCAGCCAGGCGGGACAGCTTTCGAAGACGCAGGACGAACTTCGGGATCGGGTCGACAAGGTGGAAGCCCGGATCCGCGATCTGCCTGAATCCGAAGTTCTGTTCGGCAAGGAACTCGCGCTGATGCAGAAAGTGTCGGAGGTGATGATCGACGCGAAGAACATCCTGGCGAAACCGAACACGGGTTCCCAGGCGATCGCGGCGGAGACCGAGGCGATTGAGTTGCTGCTGGCGACCCGGCGGATCAAGTCGGGTGGCGGTGGTGGTAGCGGATCGACCCCCGGGGGTGGGGGTGGTGGCGATACGAAAGACGCCGCCCTGGCCCTCATCGGGCGTGGATTCAACGAGAAGGAAGTGCGCGAGGATCGCGGCGTTCAGCAGACGTCGGGAGAATCGGGCCCGGTGTTGCCGGAAGAATTCCGCGCCGGCCTCGACGAGTACTTCAACAAACTCGACGGCAAGTAGCGTGCAAGGCGAGCGGGGGGCGTAAGCCCCCTGCCGTCCGCGCCTCCCCACAACCCGTCCCCTAACGGGAGACAACAATCGTGCAGACATCCGTTATCAGTAACCTTCGACGCTGGCCCGGCGTTTCGTTCGCCGGTCTGGTCCTCGCGGGGATGTTGTTCACACCCTCCCGGAGTTTCGCATTCCAGGACGCCAAACCCGACGAGCAGCCGGTCCGCGTCGAAAAGGCGCGCGTCGAGGCGGACGAATCGGACGAGGTGCCCACGCCGGGTGAAGAGGATGCGCCAGAGCGGAATGGGAAAGAGCGCACGCTTCTCCAGAGACTGGGCGCAGTTCTGATCCAGGCGGCGCAAGCGGCCGACCAACCCGAATTTCCGGACGTTCCTGTCGTCGACGGACCGGTCTTCGTGGAAACGGCCGTTGTCGGTGGACTCGTGGCGGGGGAACAGCCCGCAGGGGGAAACGCGAGTGAAACGTCCGAGGCCCGCAAGAAGCTCCTGGAGAAATTGCGGGAACCGGTCAGCGTTCGAATCAACAACGTCTCGCTCAAGGCGGCGATGGAGAAGCTGGCGAAGGAACACGAGTTCCAGTTCCGCTTTGATGCCGACGGTTTGAAAGAGGCGAAGGTTGACATTGAGAAGGCGCAGGTCGGCGTCAATCTTCGTCGGCGACCGTTGGTGGGTGTACTGCGCGAGATTCTCGGTTCGCACAACCTGCGGTTGGCGGTCGATGAAGGAGAAGTGGTCATCACCAGTCGACCTCCCGCGCCGGCGGGTGTGAAGCGAAAAAAAGTCGCGGACAACGTCCCGGTGGAAAGGGTCGTACTGGGGAACATTGTCGTCAGCGACAAGAAGGATGACGCCGAGGCGAATCAGGCCAAAGCTGCTGTGATTCAAGGGAATATCGGCGTGTTGAACGTGGGCGCGTTGCCCAACGACGCCGCGACCAAACAGATGCGGGATCAACAGCGGGCGCAGTTCAAGCAGCAGTTTCAGATGGCGCTGCGAACCGAAGTCGCGTTGAGTCTGCACGCCTGCAAGCCCACTCCTGAACAACGGATCGAAATTCGGAAGGCCGCTGAGAAGGCGTTTGAAGAGGCGGGGGACAAGTGGGTGGATATTCAGGTTCGGATGATGCGCGGCTGGAATGGCCAGCCACCGAAATACCCGAATATCAAAGAAGCAATCCAGGCGGCGATCACCGCAACCGTGGAGAAGCTGCTCCCGGCCGACGCAGTCGCCGCCTACAAGAAAGAAGTCGACGCTCGGATCGAGTATCGCAAGAAAGCGACGATCGCCAACCTGGTGTCGCTGGTCGATCGCAATGTTGTGTTGTCGGATGAGCAGCGGACCAAGTTGACCGCCCAGATGGCGAAGCACTGGAGTGCGAACTGGTCGAACGCGCTGGAATACATGCAGTGGGATGGAAATAACGTCTTCCCCAACATGCCCGCCGAGTGCATGGATTCGGTGCTGAACGAGACCCAGAAAAAGGTCTGGGCCGGCGTGCAGAAAATGGACCCGTCGCAGTTCTGGGGCGGGGGAGGCTTTGGCTTCTTCAACGCCCAGATCGCGCTGGACGTGGAAGTCGGAGGGGAGGTGGGCGGTGCCGTCCAGGTGATTCAACTGGAGAACGGCGTCGTTGTAGATGCGGCGGTCGAGGTCAAGGTGGCGGTACCGGACGAGAAACCAGCCGACGAGAAACCGGCAGAAGAGAAACCGAAATAGCCCTGTCGACTGTCGCACGTCATTCGGACGGCATGTCGCCGGGTCGATGTGACGGCGGCGCACCTTGAATTGTTGTGAGTCCCCGAGTCTGGCACCCCTGGCCCCCGCTGAATCCAAAATGCTCATCTTCCGATGGCCGCCGTGGTACATGAAGGCGATTCGTCTCTCGTTTCTCACGACGGCCGTCCTGGCTCCGAACTGGTGGTTGTGTACCTCACGCGCCTGGTCGCAGGAGGTCATCATCCGGGAGTTTGCGCAGCCAGGTGCCGTCGAGTTGGAGGAAGAGGACGACGACCCGCAGAATCAGGTGCAGCGGGGGGTCGTGTTTGGCGGCATCGACGAATCCAACTTTGAAGCGTGGATCTGGAACGGGGCGGCACAGAACCCGGCGGGGGGGAAAGCGCGACTGCAATCGCAGCTCGATCTGCAAATCGCCGACATCGCCCGCGCCTGTAACCTGACCGAAGCGCAAACCACAAAACTGAAACTTGCCGGCGCGACCGACATCAAGCGGTTCTTTGAACGGTACTACAAGTTGCGGAAGCTGTTCCTGAAAGTCCGCAACGACCAGAACGCGATGAACAACTTCTGGGCCGAATTGCAGCCGTTGCAGATGGAGATCCAGTCGGGAGTGTTCAATGAAGAATCGTTGTTCCAGCGGGTGGTTCCCAAATCGCTGGAACCGAAACAGCGCGAGACCTATGAGCGGGAGTCACTCGCCCGCCGCACGTTTCGGTTGAACGCGAAACTCGAACTGCTGATGGTCGCAGCCGATGAGTCGATGGGGTTACGGATTGAACAACGCGAGAAGCTGACCGAGTTGTGCCGGAAGCATGTGCGTGTCCCCAAACGTTTTGGTCAATACGATTCGTACGTCATCATCTACGAAATGTCGCGGGTTCCCGAAGAGGAAGTGAAAAAAATCCTCGACGAGGAGCAGATGAAGGGGTGGCAGCAGGCGATCGCCCAAGGGAAGGGGATGGAGCAGTTTCTGCGGCAGAACAAAATGCTCCCCGATTTCGATCCCCCGGCGAACGAGCCGAACGCCGCGCCAAAGACCGATGTGAAACCCAAGGAGACAACGGTGCCGGAGAAAAAAGCCGAAGAGCCGGCGCAGCCCAAAGCCGATCCGCCAGGTGGTACGGCGTCGGAACCGAGTGAGGAGGATGGCAATGAGCGATAAACGGGGTAAGTCGCGGTCAGGAAGTGACGAGTGTCCGCGTGACGGAAGGGCGGTTGCAGCGCGCCGTGCGGCGTCGAGGAAGCATGTCACGGGAGGGCGAGGCTCCTGCCGAGCCGCCGCTGTGCTTTCATCGAAAAGAAACCGTTCTCTGGTTAGCCCTCGACCCGCGTTCCTCGGATTCCCAATGGCGATCGTCTCCGCCTTATTCGCCTTCTGCTGCCTCGCATTCACGGGTTCCTCGGCTCACGCCCAAGCTCCCAACATCCGCTACGGTGAAGCGGTCCCGCGCGACGTTCGCGAAATGTACGACCGCGGTCTGCAATTCCTCGCCTCCACGCAAACCGAAAAAGGAGACTGGCAGGGAGGGAGCGACCAGGGGCCGGGAGGAACGGGGCTCTGCCTGATGGCGTTTCTCGCTTCGGGCGAAGACCCGAACTTCGGCCTTTATGTCAACCAGATTCGCAAAGCGCTCCGGGCGATCATTCGAGATCAGAACGCGCAGACCGGGTACCTGGGGAACAGCATGTACCACCACGGGTTTGGGATGCTGGCGCTGGCCGAGGCGTATGGCGTGGTCGATGAACGCAACCTCTGGCCCGACGGCAAACCGCCCCGTTCGATCGGGGTGGCGTTGGAACTGGCCGTCCGCGCCGCAATCACGTCGCAGAAAAAGAACCCCTTGGGGGCATGGCGTTACTCGCCCGATTCCAACGACGCCGACACCTCGGTCTCCGGCTCCGTCCTCGTCGGCCTACTCGCCGCCCGGAACGCTGGCATCGAGGTTCCGGACGAAGCGATCGACAAGGCGATCAACTACTTCAAACAGATGACTTCAGGCAATGGCCAAGTCGCGTACTCCGGCCTCGGCTTCGACGATTCTCTCGCCCGCGTTTCGATTGGAACGCTGGTCTACTCGATCGGCCGACGGAAGGATCTTCCCGAGTTTGAACGGGCGCTGGGCTTTCTGAAGCAGCGACTCGAACAGCAGTCAGGGAATTGGGCCGAGTACACCCGCTACTACCAGGCGCAGGCCCTCTTCCAGGGAGACGTCGACGCCTGGGAAAAATGGAACAAGTTGCTGATCCGTCAGTTGAAACAGATGCAGCAGCAAAACGGCAGTTTCAAGGGGTCGATGGGAGGGCCGTCGATTGACACCTCCATGTCGCTCTTGGCGCTCGCTCTCAACTACCGCTTCCTGCCGATCTACGAACGATGAACCCGATGATCGCCTTCCGACTCTCCATCGCCCTGTCGATCTCTCTGGTCAGCGGGTTCGCTTCGGCCGCGGAACCAGCCGCCCCTTCGCGGTTGCGACTTCGCGACGAAACGGCGCTCGTGGGGACCATCGCCCCCTCCCCCGATCCGAAAGTGCTGCGCTGGCAGTCCCCCAGTTTCGTCACGCCGTTTGAGTTTCCCATCGAACAGGTGAACGGCGTCCATTTCCCCATCGCGCCGGGAAAGGTGAACCCTCAGGGAACTTTCGGATTTGAACTGGCGGGGGGGAATCTCCTGTACGGAGATCTCCTGTCAATCAGCCCGACGGAAGTCGTTGTGAAGCTGGCCAGTCAGCCCGAGCCGATACGGATCGACCGTGGCATCGTCCATCGCCTCTTCCGTCAGGTCGATGATTCCAGCCTGGTCTATCTCGGCCCGACCGGACTGGAAGGTTGGACGCAGGTGGAACCGAAGGAGCCGGGTGTTTTCACCGAAGAGACCGGGCAGATTGTCGCGAGCGCGGAAGGGGTCATCACGGGAGACATCAAACTGCCGGAGTTGGCCGCGTGTGAAATCGAAATCTCGTGGAAGGGAGACGCGGACTTCACTTTGGATTTGGGAGGCTCATCCCAGGGAGGCAAAGGAGGATTGCGCATTGAAGCGGTCGAACAGTTCATCGTGGCAGTGCGCGAGACGCCGACCGATGCCGACCTGATTCCACTGCAAGCCGCTCCGCCGGGAGAGGGACGCCTGCGACTGCTGGCGTTTATTGATCAGTCAAAGCCGCAGATTCTGCTGTTCAGCCCGACCGGCGACTTTCTGGGAGAATTGGCGATTTCCGAAAAAACCTCCGGCCCCTGGGGGGTGCGACTCACCAACCGCAAAGGAACCGTTCGGCTCGAAAGGCTGCGGATCAGCAACTGGAACGGCTCGCGGCCGCAGGAAGTCGTGGCGTCGAAGTCTCGGATGCACCGAACGAACGGCGCGATTGAATACGGCGCGATTGAAGCATTCGACGCGGGCGAGGGAGTGTTCATCGTGCGGGGCGATCAGGGAGAACTGCGTGTCCCCGTGGCGGAAGTCAAAAGTGTCTACCTTTCTGAAGTTGCTCCCGTTGAATTCAATGGGATTTCGGTCACCGGTCTGGATGGCACGCGACTGTCGGGCGCATTGCTCGGAATCGATGCCACCACGGTACGGGTTCAACCGACGGGGGTAAAAGATCCCGTCAGCCTTCCGATCGAGCGAATCCGTTCGCTGCTGGTTGTCGGACCGCCTCGCGAGGCCCAAACACCGACGGCGGGGGCCATTGTTGGGACGATGCAGGTGGCCGACCAGTTCATCCGTGGCTGGTTGGTCGACGGCCGCAAGGGGACCGACATTGGGTGTCTGGTGTGGAAGCCGCAAGCGGCGCTCAACGCGGTCGCTCTGCGCACCGGTGTGTCGGGTCGGGTTGTCTACAAAGAACCCCCTCCCGCTCCGTCGCAGGCCGAACTGCAACGCCGCCAGCAATTGCAGATACAACAACAGCAACAGCAGGGAGCGGTGTTGAACGCCGGCCAGCGGATGGTTCAGGCGCTCGCTGGCAAATTCGCCCAGCCTGGCGGGGCGGCCAAGGGAGCCGCGCAACCGCTGCTGCACCTCCGAACCGGAGACACCATCTCCTGTAAAAGTGTCGTCGTGACGGAGACGGGGGTTGAGATTGAAAGTGACACCACCGACGCCAAAAAGATTTCCCACGAGCGGATCAAGGTGTTGGAACTGGTCCCCTCCGATCCCAACGATGTGAAGCTCAAGAAGTCTAAAAAGGAGCGGTTATTGACGTTGCCGCGCATTCAGCGACCCAGCCCGCCAACGCAACTGCTGCGGGCCACCTCGGGAGATTTTCTGCGGGGACGGGTGACTGCGATGGACGCCGAGAAGATTCAATTGGAAGTTCGGCTGGAAAACCGCGAAGTGCCGCGCAAGCTGGTCTCGCACATCTTCTGGCTGCATCCCGATGAACTCGATCCCAAAGCGGCTCCGCCGCAGGCGGTGGTGACCGAGGGACGCACTCGGGTGCAGGCGTATCGCAACGACGGATTTCGGCTCACGTTCGACGCCGAGGAGCTGGCCGGCGGAACGCTTTCGGGAACCAGTGAGATCCTCGGCGCGTGTCGGATTGAGCTGGCGAAAATCGACCAGCTTATGATTGGTCAGGGAATCGAGCAGGCGGTCGCGCAGCTCGCCTACCATCGCTGGAGATTGAAAAACGCGGTCGACCCCAAATTCGCGTCGGAGGGGGACGGAGACGACGAAGGGGGGCGCAACACGGGGACGGAATCGAATCTGGTGGGGAAACCCGCTCCCGATTTCACACTGGCGCTGCTCGATCAGGAGGCGTCGTTCAAGCTGTCGGATCAAAAGGGAAAGATCGTCGTCCTCGATTTCTGGGCGACCTGGTGCGGTCCGTGTGTGCGGGCGATGCCGATGGTGGAAGCGGCGGTGCGCGATTTCCCCGAAGACAAGGTGCGACTGGTCGCAGTGAATCTGCAGGAACAGCCCAAGCAAATCAAGTCGATGCTAGAACGACACAAGCTCGATGTGACGGTCGCGCTCGATATCGACGGCGTCGTCGCCGAGCGATATGAAGCATCCGCCATCCCGCAGACCGTGATCATCGACCGGGACGGAAAGATCGTTCGCCTCTTCGTTGGTGGAAGCAACGATTTGGGCGACCAGATCAAGTCGACGATCAATGACCTGCTCGGGGTGAAGTGAACCTGCGGTCCTGCGCAACGGCGAATTTCCTGTCCAAAACCTTTCCGATTCGCTGGAAATACCCAACGCGGATTGGAAGAGCCGAACGGAAACCGACGTTGTCGGAACTCCAGAAACGTTTCCTACGTCGCGATCCCGCTGAAAAGCGGTTCGATCACGCTGCCGGCGTTGAGCAGGACCGGGCGGTTGAGGCGATCGCGCACTTCGGCATTTTCGGGGACACCCAGCAGACTGTAGACCGTCGCCCCGACGTCGTCCGGCTTGAAGGGGGTTGTCGCCGGGTAGGCCCCGATTTCGTCCGATCGTCCGATGACTTGTCCGCCGCGCACGCCCGCGCCGGCGAATAATCCGAAGAAACAGGGACCCCAATGGTCGCGGCCCTGTTCCTTGTTGATTTTCGGCGTGCGGCCGAATTCTCCCAGCATCATCACCAGGGTGTTGTCGAGCATTCCCTGTGCATCCAAATCGTCAAGCAACGCCGACACGCCCTGATCGACGGGAGGGAGCAATCGGTTTTTCAATGTGGGGAAAATCTGCCCGTGGTTGTCCCAGTTCTGGACTCGGCCGATATTCGCCTGGACCAGCGGCACTCCCGCTTGCACCAGTCGGCGGGCGAGCAGCAATGACTGTCCGTAGGTGTGCCTGCCGTATCGATCGCGCATGGCGTCGCTCTCGCGTCCCAGGTCGAACGCCTGAGTCAGGCGGTTGGACGTCAGCATCGAGAAGGCGAGTTGCTGATCGTTGGTCATCCGCTGCGACTCTGCGATCCCCGCCATGCGGCGCTGTTCGCCATCGAGTTCCGAGAGCAGCGACTGACGGCTTTCCAGCCGACTGACGTTGACGCCGGGTGCGAGCGTCAGCGCGTCGACCTTGAAATCGGACTTCGCCGGGTCTCCTTTGATCTGCCAGGGATCGTATTTCGCTCCCAGAAAGCCCGCGTGCTGTCCGGGCCAAGTCAATGGTCCTTCGACCAGATAGGTGGGAAGATTGACGCCGCTGGGAAGTCCGTCGTTGCGGGGACGCATGTACGCCAAGCCCGACGAATAACAGGGCCAGTCGTCGCGCGACGCGACTTTGTCGAAAAAGCCCCCTGGCTGCTTGGTTCCCGTCAGCACGTGATGCGTCGACATCAGGTGGTTGTTGTCGTTGTGGGACAACGTTCTGACAATGGCGTATTGATGTGCTCTGGTGGCGAGCAGTGGCAGGTGTTCACAGACACTCAGGCCCGCGACCGACGTCGAAATCGGCTGAAATTCTCCTCGGATTTCCGGAGGAGCCAGCGGCTTCATATCAAACGTGTCGTGATGGCTGGCGGCTCCGGTCAGGAACACAATAATGACCGACTTCGGCGTCGCTTCCGCTGCTCTCGCGCGTCCCCCCAGGCAGGACGCCAAACCCAAGCCCATCAACCCCGAGTACCCGACCTGCAGCAACTCTCGCCGATTGACGCCGATCGTGTGGGTGTGGGGCGCGGTGCGGGTCTGGGGCATGGCGGAAAGTTCCCTCGACGGGTGGGATTTGCGTTTCGGAGGGAAATCACCGCTCCGGTGGTGGCAGGCATCAAAGTCCCCTGATTCTATCGGGTCTCTAGGGGGTTGGCGATGGAGAGTAGCCCGGTTCGAGCGACGCTAACGCCTGTAACGGCGAATCCACTAGAATCCGCCCCTCCGACCTTCCCGTAACCCGATTGAGTGCTGCGTTCATGCCTGGTTCTCGATTCTGGATCGCCGTCGGCACGCTGCTGGCCGGTCTCGCGGTCGGTTGTGGCGCGTTCGCCGCCCACGGCCTGGATGGCTATTTTCGAACCCATTACGCCGGGCGGGAGTACGAAAAGACCATCGCGACCCCCACCGGTCGGGAAGTGGTCGAGACCATTCCGCTCCACAAAAAGTATTTGACCGACTTCGATACGGGTGCCCGGTACCAGATGTACCATGCACTGGCACTCATCGCTCTTGGCTTATTGCCCGCGGGAGTGAATCAACGGCGGGTTCATCTGACTGGAGCGTGTTTCCTCCTGGGAATCGCGGGATTTTCGGGGGGGCTGTACGTCTACACGGTTCTCGACCAGCGGTGGGTTGGCATGTCGATTGTCCCCCTGGGAGGTGTGTTTTTTCTGATCGGTTGGTGCCTGTTCGCCTGGTGTGCGGCCCGGAAGGGAGAAGCCTGACATGTCCGATCCGAAAGTCCGCCCGGCAATTCATTGCCGCCAACTGACCAAGACGTATCCTGGAAGGCCACCGGTCGAGGCGGTACGCGGCGTCGACCTCGAAGTCCCCGTCGGCGAATGCTTCGGCCTGCTGGGACCAAACGGTGCAGGCAAGACCACGACGATGGAGATCCTGGAGGGATTGCTCGACGCGACGTCGGGCGACGTTGAAATTCTGGGTCGCCATTGGGGGACCGACGATCGCGAACTCCGCGAGCGGATTGGCGTCTCGCTCCAGGAAACAAACCTGTCGGACAAGCTCACCGTGGGCGAAATCGTCAAACTGTTTCGCAGCTTCTTCCGGACCGGCCTGACCATCTCTCAGGCGATTGAACAGGTCGCGCTGCAAGAAAAGGTTAATGCTCGGTTCAGCAAACTGTCTGGCGGCCAGAAGCAACGTCTGGCAATCGCCTGCTCGCTGGTGGGAGATCCCGAATTGCTTTTCCTGGATGAGCCGACGACCGGACTCGATCCGCAGTCGCGACGCCAGTTGTGGGATGTCATTTCGGGCTTTCGCAACGCCGGTCGTACGGTCGTACTCACCACGCATTACATGGATGAAGCCGAAAAGTTGTGCGATCGGGTCGCGATTGTCGACAACGGCAAGGTGATCGCGCTCGGTTCCCCGCGCCAGTTGATCTCTCAATTGGGGAGCGAACACGTTTTGGAACCAAGCTGGGTCAACAACCCTCCCACGGAAGCCGAATTGCGAACGCTCCCTTCGGTGACACTGGTCCGGCGCGAAGACGAGCGGTATCTGATGTCGGTGTCGGAACCGCATCTGGCATTGCCGGCACTGCTCGACTTCACCCGCCAAACGGGTCGTGAACTGGCGTCACTGACGACCCGTCACGCGACCCTGGAAGATGTGTTCGTCACCCTGACCGGCCGTCACCTCCGGGATGGTGACAAGGGGGCCGTATGAGTCACCGCTTCACACCACTGATCGAATTAACACTGGCCCGTGTGCGCGAGTTTTTCCGCGAGCCGGCGGCAATCTTCTGGGTCTACGGATTTCCGCTGATCATGGCGATCTCGCTGGGAATTGCCTTTCGCGAAAAGCCCAAGCAGCAGATCACCGTCGACCTCGTGGGCACGACCGAAGGCTCCCGGACAGGCGAACTCCGCGAATTGTTGAAACGAGACACCCGATTTGTGGTCCACGAACCGACCACGGAATCGTGGAAGAAACGCCTCCGCGACGGCAAGACCGATCTTGTGGTCGTCGCCAGTTCCGATCCCGCCAGCGGCGATTCTCCTTGGGAGTTCTGGCAGGAGCCACGCCGCGCCGAGAGCCTGCTCGCGCGACAGGCCGTTGAGAACCTCCTTCTCAAAGGCCAGGGAGGAACGGTGGTCGTGATTGCCGATCAGGAGTTGAACGAAGCGGGTTCGCGGTACATCGACTTCTTGATCCCCGGTCTGCTGGGAATGAATCTGATGGGAGGGGGCCTGTTCGGGGTCGGGTTTGTACTCGTCGACATGCGGGTCAAGAAACTGCTCAAGCGGTTCCTGGCGACGCCACTTCGGCACAGCGACTTTCTTTTGAGTGTCATGCTCAGTCGGCTGTTGTTCATGGTGCCCGAAATTCTGGCGCTCCTCGGATTTTCGTGGCTGGTCTTTGGAGTTCAGGTGCAGGGGAGTTTTCTGGAGCTGGTTGCGGTCATCATTCTAGGAGGATTCTGTTTCGCCGGCGTCGGCCTGCTGATCGCCAGTCGCGCGACGACGTTGGAGACCGCGTCGGGACTGATGAATCTGCTGATGCTGCCAATGTACGTGCTGTCGGGAGTCTTCTTTTCCTCCGAACGATTTCCTGCGGCGATGCAGCCGTTGGTGAAGGCCCTACCACTGACGGCGCTCAACGAAGCGCTTCGCGGTGTCATGCTGGAAGGAGAGTCACTCCCGGCTCTCTGGCGGCCGATCGCCACGCTCGTCGCGTGGGGGGCAGTTTCGTTTGTGATCGCGCTGAGGATTTTCCGCTGGAAGTGAATCGCGAAGAACCTGTCCAAAACCGAAACCGTTTTTGTTGCATGTTTCGCGGACGGTCGGCACGGCGAGTGTCAATGTGCGTCGCGGGGGCCAGCGGCGGGTGAAGCAAGTGTCTGTCCGGAAACTCGACTCGAAGCAGAATCGAGACGGGCGACCGCCGGTCGATTCGGTCCGAAGGTGTTTAAAAACCGGGTGCCGGTAGCCGCACGGCCAGGCTTCTCGTCGTATTCGTTGTATATTTGCAATTTATGTACGCAGCGTCGGCGCAAAGCTCCGTCATTTTCAGCGAACGGGCCACCAGTCGCGTGCTATGCCGCGCGAGCTTGCCGCTTGCTGTGTGCGGCCTCGCTCGACATCGTTCCAATGGACATTGGTTTCCACCACGAAAGAGTCGCCACTCACTCGCCGCGCCGCGTCGGGCTCCAGGTGATGTCCTTCGGCGACGACCGCATGGCTGATCTTTGCGATCGTCGCCGGTTGTTTGACTGCGCTGTCGCGTGAGCAGGCGTTTCCGATACGGCGTTTCAATCTGTCTCCACTCAACTCTGCCGAAGACGTCTAGACCGCGGCGTCGTAGGAACGCCGTCCGCCACATGACGCGACGACGCTCCTGCGGCGTCGTAGCAACTAACCCTGCCCGTCGCATGGAATCTCAGTCGCTGCGATCGAAGCCCCTGCGGAAAGCCTGTCGCAAAAACGTCCCTGAAGCGCCTGCAAACCATTCGCGGTCAAGTGATTGCCACTCTCGATTGAAAGTCCTCTTGGGTTCAGGCGTTCCAGGTAGGGGCTGTCGGAGAGGGCCTGCGCTCCCTCATCCGTCAGATTGTTGTACGTCAGGTCCAGCTCTTCCAGGGTGGCCAAGAGGGGCGAGCGAGCCAGGGCCCTGGCTCCTTCATCCCTAATCCAGCAGCCGTAGAGCCGAAGGTCTTTCATCTGGCGCAAGTAAGGTGACGCGGCCAAGGCTCGGGCACCTTCTGGGCCGATCTCACAGCGAATGTCCAAGTACGTCAGGCTGGCCAAATTGGATCCCTGGGCGAGACCTTCCACACCGAGTGCGCCGATGTTGTCGTGTAAGCTCAATTCTCGGAGATGAGTGAGGTACGACGATCGGCCCAGCGCCAGGCCCGTGGCGGGGCCAATCGGGTGCGGCCAGTCTTCGCCTAGAAACAGTTCTTCCAGCCAGTCGGTGTAAGCCAGTCGAGGCCGATCGTTGTCAGGATCGGCGAGGATGGTTGCGAGCAGAGATGGTTCATCGATCATGGACTGAGGGTCTATGCGGTGCGGATGTCCGGCGAGACCTCGTCTTGAACCCGGATATCGGATCGCGAGAACGCGTTCTGGCCGTTGGGTTCATAGTGTCTGCCAAACCGATTCGCCAGGAATTCGGTGAACGGGATCTGTTCCTGACGCACGAAGCCTTGCGCGGGAAGTCGGCCGGTCGCATGCAGGTCGATCGCGGCGCAGATGCCGGCGGCGGTGGTGACCTGAATCGCGCTCCAGGATTCGCCAGCAATCTGCTGGTGATAGATCTTTCGAGCGTCGCTATGCTGAACGAAACGCCCTTTTCTCAAGCCGGTGACCGTGCAGAAGATCACCACCACATCCTGGTACGTGATCGGGATCGCCGCTTCCAGGATTTCTTTGAGCTGCGCCCGACGCTCCTTCATTCGCAGCTCATTCAACAGAAAATCGACCAGTTCGCGATGTCCGAGGTAGCGAATCGTTTTGTAATCGAGTGAACGAACACGTCCCTCAAGGGTCTCACATAAGGTTCCCAGTCCCCCGGAGGTGTTGAACGCCTCGTACCGGACCCCATCGAGAGAGAATTCCTCCTGCCCTTCCAACGGGTTCCGGTCGACCCGTTTCCCCTCGTGGATCGCTTCGCAGGGATTGCAGTATTCGTTGATCAAACCGTCGGTCGACCAGGTCAGGTTGTATTTGAGCGCGTTCGAGGGAAACAGTGGCAACGCCCCCACGCGCATCCGCACGGTGTGCAACTCATCGAACCACTCGGTGAGGTGCGACGTCACGATCGACACGAAACCGGGGGCCAATCCGCACTGCGGCATGAAGATCTGTCCGGGACGGGCATCGGTGGCGACGAGGCGAACGGCCCGCGTGGTCGCGATGTCTTCCGTCAGGTCGAAATAACTGACCCCCGCCTCCAGAGCCGCCCGGGCCACACCCGGGTTGAAATGGAAGCTGAGTGCCGACACGACAATCTCCCGCGTGGTCATCGCCGCCACCAGATCGGCGTGATCGGCCGCGTTGATTGGGCGGGTTTCGATCCCGGGAATCTGTTGTTCCAGGCGTTCGAGAGCGACATGATCGACGTCGGCGACGCAGACGGCGTATTCGCCGGTGTCGGTGAGAAATCGCGAGATCATCCGGCCGATTTTCCCGGCACCGAGTATTAACACGCGTTTCATGGGACGATTCCTGCGAGCCGGTCGGATGGGTGAAGGTCGTGGTGAATTATACCCCGCAGGGGCGTTGCTTGCTCTGGCCGATTTGGAGCGTTAATCTCGGGGCCGAAGCCACGGTTTCCACCGTGGCGTTTCCATTTTTCGCTGTCCTGGCGACCCTGTTGATGTCCGCTTCCGATTCTTCCGTTCTGATTCGTGTGGGGCACAGCCCCGATCCTGACGACGCGTTCATGTTCCACGCGCTCGCCAACGACAAAATCAACACCGGACGGTACCGGTTCACCCACGAATTGCAGGATATTGAGACGCTCAATCGCCGGGCGCTCAAAGGGGAACTGGAACTGACCGCGGTCAGCCTGCACGGTTACGCCTATGTGACCGACAAATACGCGCTCTGTTCCTGTGGCGCGAGCATGGGAGACAACTACGGTCCCATGGTGGTCACCCGAGCCCCCTGTTCCATCGGCGACCTCAAGGGCAAGACGATTGCCGTCCCGGGAACGCTGACGACGGCGTTTCTCGCGCTGAAGCTGCTGCTGGGAGACAGTTTCAAATACGAGGTTCATCCGTTCGATGAGATTCTGAACATCGTGGCGGCCGGAAAGGCGGACGCAGGCCTGATCATTCACGAAGGGCAGTTGACGTACGGCAACCAGGGTTTGCACCTGGTGGTTGACCTGGGTTGCTGGTGGCACGACGAGACCGGCCTGCCTCTCCCGCTGGGGGGGAACGCGATCCGTCGCGATCTGGGGGCGACCGCGATGCGGGAAGTGACCGCGCTGCTCAAGCAGAGCATTCAGTATGGTCTCGACCACCGCGTCGAGGCGCTGAAGCACGCCGAGCAGTACGGACGCGATCTCGACCACGAGCGAACCGACAAATTCGTGGGGATGTACGTCAACGACTGGACGATTGATTTCGGCGAACGGGGCCGGCAGGCGGTGGCGCTGCTGCTGGATCGCGCCTACCAGGCGAAGATCATCCCCAACCCGGTACAGTTGGAATTCATCTAGCGGGCGCGGATGGCAACTGCCTCCATCCTGTTCATCCCTTTCATCCTGTCATACTCTTTCCGTCCGTCTGCCCCATTCTCCGAGGCGCTCGACGACACGACGCGGATCGGAAGAAGTTTTAGACAGGATGAAAGGGATGAAGAGGATGGACAGGACTCCTTGGGCGGCTGTCAATCCTGCGGATTGGAGGCTTTTCGATACCAGCCACCCGCCTGAACGGGGCCGGCCGGCGGTGGCGCTGCTGCGGCTCGATTTCGCCTAACGGGCGAATCAGTGATTTCGTCGCCCCTCGACCTCGTCCCAGATCGGCCCATAGACCTCCTTGTCAAACGGGGGGCATCCGGTGGGGTACTGACCCAGTTCGTTTCCTTTGGCCCGCATCAAGCCAGTGCAGTACGAGAACGTTCGGCAGACCCGTTTTCGATCCAGCCGACCGGTCTCTGCGAGGGTCCGGGCGAATTCGGGATGCGAGAGCGTCGCCCGCCCGAAACCAGCGAGAGCGACGCGGCCTGCCGACACGTTGGCCGCCGCTGCCTGTGGGGCGAAATCCTGCAACCAACTGTAGCCGCTCCCTACGACAGGTACGTTTGGAACCGACTGCTGGATCGCGGCGGCGATGCGGAAATGCCGCAAGACGCCAATCAACGGATGTTCGGGGGCGTGGTATCCATCGACCGGAGGAAATTCGGCCGGTCGCACCACGTGCGGATTGGAATACGGATTTCCCATCGTCACGTTGATCATTGAAACGCCAGCCGCCGCCAGACGTCGCGCCAACTCAATCGGTTCGGCCAGATCCTCGCGGAGATGGTTCATGGGATCGGTGCCGAAGGCGCACGCCAGCGGGAACTCATGCGGACACGGTTTGCCGATGAAGTCGTCGCCCGTCCCTTCCCCCCGATAGGGAATCCCGTCGTAGCAGTTCATTCGTGTGGCGATGATCAGTCCCGGGATTTCGGAACGGATGCGTCCCACGACATTGAGTACCAGCCGCGATCGGTTTTCGAGACTTCCGCCGAATTGACCAGGACGATTCCTCGCCGCGAGCAATTCGGACAGCAGGTAGCGGTGGCATTGCTTGATGTCGACAAAGTCGCAGCCGATTTGAAACGCCCACCGTGCGGCGGCGACGTATTGATCTTCAATCCGCTTGAGATCGTCATCGGTGAGGAGCGGGAAACTCGCGTCGACGCGCCGGCCAGTCGACTTATCCAGAGTGAGCGGGTCGAGCAAGGGATCGTGCGTCGCCAGACTCGGTTTCGGGACGCTGTAGCGGCCGGAATGGGTGAGCTGCAACCCGACGAGCAGGTCGGAATCATCGCCACACGCCTCCCGATGGGCCGACCGGCAACCGTCGAGCATTGTCCGCAGTGCGGGCGCGTTGTGTTCGTTGATGAGCAATTGCCGGGTGTTGGCCCGGCCTTCCGGGGAGATGGCGGTCGCCTCCCCCCAGATCACCTTCGCGCCGCCGGCACCAAACCGTTGAAACCGGCGATAGGTCAATTCATCCGGCTCACCGGCGAGTGTGCCGTCGCAGCCCTCCATCGGCTGAACCAGTAGCCGATTTCCCACCACCCGGCCGCCGATGGAAAGCGATTGAAACAGAGGCGACAGGTCGTCCGAGACGACGAGCGAACTTCCGAGCGCGGCCGCGTCGGCGGCTAGATCGGCCGGGGACTTGTATTTGAAATAGCGGGCCACGGCGGGGAACTCGGTTATGGAGGAGAGGGGGCAATCGACGCTGAGCGCGACATCAAACGGCAAACTACCAATTGCACCGGGGTATCGCCAGAATGTCGAGACCGCCGGAGAGTCCGTTTTCCCGCTGCGTGTCGTCGCTCGTCGCTTTGGAGATCGCCATGGATTCGATCGATCGTCCTTGGGTTGATGGTTTGACCATCGGCCAAGTGCTTCGCCAGACCGCGGGTCGGTTTCCCGACCACGATGCATTGGTGGTACAGCAATTTGAATACCGGGCGACGTGGCGGGAGTTCGATTTGCGGGTCGATCGCGTCGCCCGTTCGCTCCTGGCGCTGGGGCTGGAGAAGGGGGAACACCTGGGCCTTTGGGCGACGAACTGGCCACACTGGGTGGAATTGCAATTCGCCGCCGCCCGGGTGGGCGTGGTGTTGGTGACGGTGAACCCCGCCTACCGCACTCACGAGCTGGCCTATGTGCTGAAGCAATCTGAGGCGGCGGCGTTGTTTTTGGTAGACAAGTTTCGGACGTCCGATTACTTCGAGATGCTCAAGGAGGCGATTCCAGAACTGGCGGATTCCGTCGCGGGAGCCGTCAAATCGCCCGCGTTTCCGAAGCTGCGCCAAGTGGTCGCTCTCACCGAGTCGGCCCCTGAGGGAATCCGGGACTGGCAGGACTTTTTGCGATTGGGAGAATCGATCTCCGTCGAGGCGCTGGAGGATCGAGAATGCGAACTCCACGCCGACGACGCGATCAATGTGCAATACACCTCGGGCACCACAGGATTTCCCAAAGGGGCCACCCTCAGTCATCGCAATATCGTGATGAACGCGTTTCACGTGGGGGACTGCCAGAAATTGCGCGAATGCGATCGGGTTTGTATCAACGTGCCGTTCTATCACTGCTTTGGTTGTGTGTTGGGCACTCTGGCGTGCGCCGTGCATGGGGCCGCGATGATTGTACCGCATGAGTCGTTTCGGGCCGAAGAGGGACTGCTGGCGATCGAACGGGAACGCTGCACTTCGGTCTATGGCGTGCCGACGATGTTCATCGCGCTGCTCGATCACCCCAGTCGACCGTCACGTGACCTCACTTCGCTGAGGACAGGCATCATGGCGGGAAGCCCCTGCCCGATCGAGATCATGCGGCGGGTCGTCGCGGACCTGGGGTGTCGGGAAGTGACGATCGCGTACGGTCTGACCGAGGCGTCGCCCGTCATCACGCAGACCCGCACCGACGACCCGATCGAACTCCGCGTGCAGACCGTCGGCCGCCCGTTGCCGGGGGTTACGGTGAAATTGGTCGACCCCGTCACCAAGGAAACGATCACCGACGATCGTCCGGGGGAATTGTGTTGCCAGGGGCATGGTGTGATGCTGGGCTACTACAACATGCCGGAACAGACCGCCCGGACGATTGACGCCGACGGCTGGCTGCATTCAGGCGACCTGGCATCGCGCACACCAGACGGCTACTACCGCATCACCGGTCGACTGAAAGACATGGTCTGTCGCGGGGGAGAGAACATCTATCCCCGCGAGATCGAGGAGTTTCTCTACACCCACCCGGCGGTTCAGGATGTCGCGGTTGTGGGTGTCCCCGATGCGCGGTTCATCGAAGAGGTCTGCGCGTGGATTCGCCTGAAACCGGGAAAGTCGGCGACGGAAGAAGAATTGCGCACGTACTGTAAAACCAATCTCGCCCACTTCAAGGTGCCGCGCTATATCCGCCTGGTCGATGAATTCCCACAGACAGTCACCGGGAAGATCCAGAAGTTCAAGATCCGGGAGGCGATGATCGAGGAGCTGAACCTGGAGTCGGCGGCCCAGCGGGAGATGGCTTGAGTTCGGGGTGGACAACCGGTTTATTGGCCTTGGTTGGGGTCCGAATTTCGCCTCAGATTCCGAGAGCAGGAATGGCGAGCAATTCCATCCTGTTCATCCCCTTCATCCTGTCAAGTTCTTTCCGTCAGTCGTACGCACTCTCAGAGCCGCACAACGACATTTTGAACCCGAGTCAGAGGGGCGGGTGAATTGGGTCTCGGGCAAGCCAGATGGCCGCCGGTGCATGGAACGCGAACTGTCTGATTTGACGCCTTGCGGCGCATAGCCTCCGATCTCACTCACCTGCCCCTCAAGGGGGCAGGAGTCTTAATCGCGAAGTGTCTCAATTGGTGCCGCCCACGGAACAAAGCCCGAACAGAACGCCGCATTCGGCGAACATCTCGTTTCAACGGCTCTCATACACCAGCCGGCCCCCGACGTACGTCTGGCTCACCTCAATATCGCGAATCGCCTCTTCGTCACAACTCAGGATGTCGGTTTTCAGGACGATGAAGTCGGCGAGTTTTCCCACTTCCAGCGAGCCTTTTTCGTGTTCCTCAAACGTGAGCCAGGCGTTGTTGATGGTGTAGAGCCGAATCGCCTGCTCGCGGGTCAGTTTTTGTTCCAAATGCAGCGGCTCGGAACTACGTCGGGGTGAGCGGGACAATGTGATCCACATCCCCAAAAACGGATTGTACGGATTGACCGACCGAATCCCGCCGATTTTCTGCATGTGGTCGGAACCTCCTCCGACCATCACGCCCCGTTCAAACAGCGAACGGTACGGCTGGAAGTAAGCGAGCCGGTCGTTTCCAAATTGATTCCGCAGTGTCTGCCCGTCGAGCCACAGCCACGCGGGCTGCAGGTCGCAGACGATTCCCAGTTCCCGCATGGTGTCAATCGCTTCGCGACTCATGAAGTTGCAGTGAGTCACCGACGGACGACTGCGGGCGATCGGGGCATCGCTGGTCGTACGAGTCGGGGGATCGCCATCACGGCGCGCCAACGGTTTGGTGGTCGATCCGTCCGGACTCTGCTCTTTCACCAGTTCCCGGTTGATCTCCCGGTAGGCGTCAATCAGCGCATGGACCGCGCCATCGCCAACCGAATGCGCTGTCATTTGCAGGTCATGCTGAACCGCCAGTCGCGTGATGTCGCGCAGTTTTTCCGCGGGAATGTAGAGCAGTCCCCGATAGTCCGGATCATTGATCGAGTAGATCTTGCTCAGCCCCCAGGGCTGGCGCATGTAGGCGCTTCCTGTGAGCATCCCCCCATCGAGGTACGATTTCACGCCGCGCAACCAGAGCCAGTTGTCGTATTGACGCAGCGGGTGTTTGGCCAGCGTTTGAAATCGTTCTGCGATCTTCTCCATCGGGGCCTGGGCGTCGACCGACGCGTGCAGATAAACCCGGCAGGTGAGTTGATTCGCTTCGCGCAACTGCCGAAAGAGGGCGATCTCGCCATCACTGGCATCCTTGTCCGTGATACTGGTGAGGCCGACCTTGTTGTAGTCGGCCAGCAGCGTCTTCAGTCGCGTCAGTTCGTCGGAGTTCGAGGCCGGTTTGGCATTCGAGCGGGTTTTCACCAGCCGGGTGCAGCTTCGCAGAATCCCCGTCAGCTCGCCGGTCTGGGGATCCTTTTCCAGGTATCCCGTTCCGCCGTCTGTGACGGTTGAGTTTTTGTCGAGTCCGCTTTCCTTGAGCGCGAGCGAGTTGACCGACGCGTCGGGTCCGGTGGCGAAGATCACGGGATGCCGGGGAGCGGCCTGATCAAGTTCCGTCCGGGTGGGATAGCGCTGGTCGCGAAGGCGTGTGATGAACACCTGGCGAACCGAAATCCACTCCCCGTCGGGAACAACTTGGGTGCGCGCATGGATGTACGCCAAAACGTCGGCGATTGTGTCCATTTCGGGTATCGGGTGATCGAATTCGTGCATCGCCGCCGCGACGGGATGGACGTGCGAATCGATCAACCCCGGCAGAACGGTCGCCCCCTGAAGATCGACAATCCGCGTTTCCGAACCCGCCATGGCTCGGATCCGGTCAGTCGCCCCGACGGCAACGATCCGATCGCCCGCGACGGCGATCGCCTGCGCGATGGAGAATTTATCGTCGACCGTGACAATTCTGCCGGAATGCAGCACAAGATCGACATCCGCGCCCCACGCGGAATTCTGTGCCTGGCTGGCGACCAGCAGGCAGATTCCCACCGCGAAGTGCGACAACCGGAACAGACT
The DNA here is from genome assembly GCA_945860955.1 of Planctomicrobium piriforme. Taxonomy (GTDB): domain Bacteria; phylum Planctomycetota; class Planctomycetia; order Planctomycetales; family Planctomycetaceae; genus UBA10511. The sequence goes on along the minus strand of CAMATH010000076.1, from coordinate 8,898 downwards.
GCGAGGCATGTTGCGAATCCCATTGCTGTCGAGCCAGGAAAACGTTCATGCTGAATTACGCCGTTCACACTGTCAAGCGGAAATGAAAACGGGATCCCCAGACAACGTCTGGGGATCCCGGGAGGTCACCACGGAGTTACAGCTCGGTTCCGATCAGTTCTTCTTCCTCTTCCTGAATGATGATTCTGGGTGTCACCATCATCATCACGCTTTGTGCTTCCCGACCCACACCGGTGTTCTTGAACAGCCGGCTGATGTAGGGAATCTTGTTGAGGATGGGGACACCGGCCATCGACCGGCCTTCTTTCAGACGTTTCACGCCCCCCATCAGAACGGTTCCGCCGTCGGGAACGCTGACAGTGGTCTGAATCTGGGTGAACTGGAAGACCGGCTGTTGCACGGTGATCGCGCCACCGCCGCCGCCACCCGCCTGTCCTCCCGCCTGTCCACCGGCTTGTCCGCCGGCCTGGCCACCCCCTTGTCCACCACCCTGACCGCCGGACACGCCGCCGATCCCGCCGAATCCCTGCTGCGCACCGCCGCCACCAAACCCGCCTCCCCCCTGCTGACCACCAGCCTGGCCACCCCCCTGTCCACCACCCGTCTGACCGCCGTTGGCGGAGAGGAACGAAAAGGTCTGGACGTCGGTGATCGTGCTGAATACGGGGGACAGGCTCAGCCGAACATAGCGGCGGTCCGCCGAGATCACGGCGAGAACGGTCAGACTGATTCCATCGGGAAGGGTCGTGATCACGGGCTGAAATCCAACCGAGCCGAAGCCGACCGTCGGAATCACACTGGTCACAAACGGTCGCTGCACCTGATCGGAAATCGTGGCGGACTGTCCGTTGAATAAAGTGACCTTCGGGGCGAACATCAGATTCGATCGCTGATCACCCTGAGACGCGTTGATCAGAAAGAACGTTTCAATGTCACTGAGAATGGCCAACCCAACCTGCAAACCAGCCTCGGGTTGAAAACCACCGAATGTCGGCACGCCGATTGGGAACGATCCCTGGCGGAACGGAATGTCAAGATTGTTGGGAAACGTGTTGTTGGGGAGCAAACCGACGACGCTGCCGTATCGCTGGAATTGATTGCGGTTGATCGTGTCGCGAGGCGGGCCTTGTGAGAACGGGGCCGTCGCGCCCGCACCAGCGGCACCCGCGGCCCCTGCCTGTTGGCCCGCCTGACCCGCCTGTTGTCCTGCCTGACCGGCCTGTGTGGTGGCGATCGAGGTTCCAATACCGTTTGGCGGCAAGGGCTGGCCGAACGTGTTGGGCAGATTGCCATCCCCCACGTTGTCGTGAAGGTTGAAGTCAAAGTCGACTCCGATCCGTTCGAAGAACGAGTCCGAGACGGTGATGAATCGCACTTCGACCGTCACCTGCAAGTCTTGCAGACGACGCAGTTGTTTCAACAGGTCGGCGATGTCTTCATGCACCGCCTGCGTCTGACGAATGATCAGGCTCAGCGTGGTGCTGTAGGGGCGGAGCGAACCGACCCCGCCCAGCGCTTCCCAACTGCTGGGATCGACCGTCGACTGAATGAGATCGATCAGCTCGGTGAAGTCGGCGACCTGCGATCCTCCCGACTTATCCGACCGATCCCGCGATCCCGGAACTCCGCCGAATCCCCCCGCTTCGCCGCGATCGTCGATTTGCGCGAACGCCTGACCACCGCGTCCCTTGTTACTGGCCATGTTCATTTGGCCGCGATTGCCAGTCATCGCCCCCCCCGCCAATCCCGAGTGGGATCCGGAACCACTGAAGTGATCGGGTGCGCTGAAGTTCTGAATCGGAACGACCAGGTCGGCGACCGAGTAGGTGCGTGTCTGCAGCTCTCCCTGTTGGCGCGATCGGCTGGTGATCTTCAGCACGTCGTCCTTGATCGTGTGCGCCAGCCGCAAGGGCTCCAGAAGGAACCGCAGCGCCGTCTTCATCTTCACCTTGTCGAGATCGATGGATACCGGCGTACTGAGCGTCACTCCCTCTTCATCGAGTCCCGCCGGATCCAGAATGATGTTAATCTCGGCGAGCGATTGCAGGTGTTTGATGACCGTACTCAACGGCACATCTTCAAAGTGCAGCGAGACATCTCGCGCGAGACTCTCTTTGATCTTCTGTTCTTCGACCGACGGTTGGTAGTTGCTGGGGTTGTTGCGGTACTTCTCGCGCCGCTTGACAATGTCCTTCCAGGTCTTGGGGTTGCCGTAGTCGATGTCGGTTGTGAAGGGGTGGTCGGCGATCGTCCGTTCGACATCGTCAAGCTGTTTGCCGAACTCGTCGGCTTTGCGTTCCTTCAACCAGTCGTTGAAATGGCTGCGGGCGGCGAATTTTGACTTCAGCACCATCAGCTCGGCGACTTCGTCTCCGGGACGCAGTTGCTGCGCCTGTTTGGCGACCACTTCGGCCTCTTCAAACCGCTTCTCTCGAACCAGGACGTTGAATTCGTCGACTTTCTCGGCGAATTCTTTTTCGACCATGATTTTCGAGTCACGTTCCCGGCGGATTCCGGTGAGAACCTCCTGGTTTCGTGATTCCAGATCGAGTTTCGGCCCGTTGATTTTGCGGGCGTAGTCGATCGCCTGTCGGGACGCCGCGATGGACTTGAGAAGTGGTGCCGTCGTGGTGGTGTCGAGGCCGGAACTGGTGACCCGTTCCTGAATCGCGGTGAGAACTTCGTGACCGGCGTCGGGATTTGATTCGGCGAGTTTTTCCGCCTTGTATTTGGCGTTTCGCACTTCGGTACGCAGTTTGTCGATCGAGACCTGACGACGATCGTCTGCGGCGTCCACAGCGGGTTCTTCGGACTCGGCGGTGATGGCGTCGGTTGTCGACTCTTCGCGTTCCGCCGAGGTGAGTTGGATTCTCTTCTTTTTGGTCGCGACCCGTCGCGCGCTGTGATTCGAAAGAAATTCCCGAATCTCGGTCATCTGCCGGGCGGGGAGGCGTTCGCCCGACTTGAAGGCGCGCAAGTAGCAGTCATACGCCGCGTCAAGATCGCCGTCGCGGAGCGACTCTTTTCCCTGGTGATACAGGTCGTCCGCCGAATTCCTCGATTCGGCCACGCTGGGGTCTTCGAAGGCGGGGGCGTCGCTGGAATTGTCGGCGCTCAATTCGTCGGGCGCGTGTTCCGCAAGTTCGGCTTCGGAATCCTCCGGCAACTCGACCGATTTGCCACGGGAAGCCCGAGGCTTGTTCCGATGATTCTTGCGGGCTTCCGCGATCTGACTGAGAAGCATTTCCGGATCGATATCGAGCTTGTCGAATACCACATCGCAGTCACCCGCCTGCTCGGCAAGCGATTGAGCGTCATCGAATTCGCCCGCTTTGAGGGCGGCGTGAGCACTGGCCATCAGGCGACGCGCTTTGGCAACCTGATCGCGGCTTTCGGCGGATTCCGCCACGGGGGATTGAGCCCGCGCGGTGATCGCGGGCTTTCGTGTCCCGCGGCGAATTGAGGACTGGGCCTCGCTGCCGGCGAATGCCGGGGCCGCGCACCACAGCGTGGTGGAGACAATGCCGGTCCAGGTGAGGAGTTGAAAGGCCGTCCGTCGGGTCGAGTCCACCTTGGACGAAACCGAACGCCGCGAGGGCGTCGAGGGTGGCGAAAGTCGATCGTCCAACGGAAACATGAAAAACCTCGATCGATGTGACGGGAAAGGGAGGGGTGGGATAGGGGGGAAGTTGTCGCGGTGCGCGGGATGCGCGAGGGGGGGGCGTGAGAATCGCGCGGTGAACGCACGAACTACGCGACGGGAGGTGACGACAGACAGAGACTTGGCGTCAGCAGCGAATCAGAAGTTCCGCCCACGGCTTGCCGACCGTAGATTGCGGGCGGATGCGGAAGAGATTCGGCACGCGAGAATCGCGACAGCGGACGAAACCAGCACGACGCGATTTGAGGAGAGGGAAGGTGTGGCAGGCGTAATACGCGAAATGTGCGAGAGTGGTCAATACCATTCGGCGCGAGTCATACTCCACGCGGCCAAAACCTAGACATTGCGCCCACGTCGGATGGGGTCTTGCGAAAGCCGGACGGCGGCTGGAGTTGGCAACGGCCCCATTCGCCTTGAGCAGATGGGGTCTGGGGACCGTGGCACGATGACAGGCGATGTTTTGATCTTACGTCGAGACCATCGCACCAGCCGGTGCAGGGGACGCGAGTCGTCTGATTTGACGCCGTGCGGAAAATAGCCCGGCTCCGCAGCTCCTGACGTTTCCACCAGTCCGCTAAAACGTCGTGTAGACAAACGGCGTCAACCCGAGCGCGTTCAGGACCAGCAGCGCGGCGACCAGCAGCATGACGATCAGGATGGGGGTCATCCACCACTTGCCATTAAACCGCAAGAAGTCCCAGAACTCCATGATGAGTCCCGGCTCCGCCTCCACCGCATGCTGTTCGAACGACTGCTGTTCGGGCAGGGTCGTCGGTCGCGGGGAGTTCGGATCCGACGGAGTGGGACTGGTCATATGGCACTTTCGCGGAACACTTTAGAATTGACGGAAGTAGCGGGCGGGATCGGTGACGGGGGCGTGGGGAGACCAGTACGTCTCCGCAGACTTGTCGAATGTGAGACCGAGAACGTCCCGACCGCGCAGCCGCATCACAAGTCCAAACAGGGTGAACATTCCGTAGAAGATCACCGCCAGTAGAATGTGCGAAACGACCCAGCCAATGGGAAACGCGATGTACATCGCCGCGACGTAGACCCAGCGGATCGCGGCAGGCGAAACCCACCCGACAACAGCACTGACCGCCGCGATGCCCCACAAGACCCAGGGCCAGGGAGACTCGGGATGCTTGCGGTACAGATTGAAGCCGAAGAGCGCCAGCGCGATCGGCAACCACAGACCGCCGAACAGTTTCAGTTCGGTACGGGAGGGGTTGTGATTGAGTTCGATGAGGGACATGAGAGCGGTTATAGGCGTCGGGGAAAAACGACGTCAAGTGGGGGGAGCGCTTGGCGTGGTGTCGACAGGGCGGTAGACTGATCTGTTTGGATTATGTCGCTAGAATCTGGTTCGGATTCCGACATCGTCCGCGCCCCTGCGATCCCCGAGGACCAACAATGTCGTCTGGCGAACGTCTACTGGCATTTTCCCCAACCGGTCGGCTGGGGTGGTTTGGGCTGTCTGTCTGTCTGATGTGCGTCGCGGTGGTCGCCACCTGCGGGGCATCGAGCGCGTATGCGCAAGGGGCCAAGGGCAAGAAGAATACGCCGGAACCGGAAAAGATCGCGGGAAAAATCACCGAGGTCGAGATGAAGGGAAAGGCGGCGTTGTTGACGATCGAAAAGGAGGGGGGCGAGACGATGGCCCCCCTGCTGCTGACGCCAAAGATGAATGTCTCGATCACGGCACCGGGGGATGCGACGTTGTTGCAGCCGAAGGTGTTCGTGAGCACGAATTCCGCAGTGGAATCCAACAAGGAGTTGTTTGCCAGAAAATTCGAGATCTATCACGGATCGGCGACGCCAGCGGCGGGCATTCAGCGGGATTCGGTTTCCGCGGAGGTGTTTCATCTGGCGGGCCAGATTGTGGCTGCGGAAAAAGACGCGCTGATGATCAACGTGGGCGGATCCCAGAAGAAGCTGAATTTTGAGCAAGGGGGAGAAATCGAGGTTCGGGTACATACGAATCAGTTCGACTTGATCCGTGCTGGGGCGACGGTCGAGCTGGAGGGGACCACCCGGGGGGGGAAGTTCCTTCCCAGCTTGGTCGCGATCCAACTGGAGAACCCCCTCACGGCTGACGAAATTGCGGGCAAGCGTGAGAGGAAAGCGCGCGAGTCGGTGAAGGCGACGGCAAAAAACACGTCGAAGACGAAAAAAGGCACGAAAACTGCGAAACCCGATGAGGAGATGGAAGCCAAGCCGGCGGAAGGCGATGTGGAGGATCCCTTCGGGTTCAACAAGAAGAAATCGGGCAAGAAACCCGACGGCAAGGCTGAGGAAAAGACCCCGTAATCGCCACGGATTCTCCCGCAACTGGAAACTGGCGGTCGTGCTGGAGCGGCGCGTGTGCGGCAAAATTGAACAGATCTGACTGTACTATTTCGCGCCAGTCGCAGCATTTCGCCGATCGTTCCGATGCGCCAGTACGTGGAACATGTTTTTCGTACCGGACGGAATTCATGGAAACAGCCTTTCAAGTGAAGAATTGGCAAACACTTGTGAAGTCACGGAACGGATGCTCGCATTGCGGCGCGAAGATTGCTAAATACTTCTATTGCGGTGGCAGGAAGCGTTGGCCCGCACTCCTGTCATGGCAACCGAAAGCGTTCTGGATGATTGCAACATTCAGAACGCTTTCTTTTTCTACCTGCTGACGACGCGTGGACGAATCTCCCCTCAATCGCAACTTGCAGTTCCTGCGTGGTGTCGGACCCCAGCGTGCCGAACAACTCGCGAGAATGGGGATCCGTACCGTCAGCGACCTGTTGTTCACGCTGCCCCGCGATGTTCTGGATCTCACCCGGGTGACGAAGATCCGCGACATTGTCGAAGACGTCGCGTGCCAGGTGCGGGGTCGGGTGGTCGATCTCGACGGTCGACAAACCAAAAAAGGGGGAACTCTCACTGGCGTCGCAATTGAGTGCGACGGAAACTACGTCCGCGGCCTGTGGTTCAATCAACCCTGGATCCTCCAACGTTTCCGCCACAACGATTTCGTGATCTTCTCTGGAAAACCAAAGCGACGGGCGGGGCGCTGGGAGTTTGGGAATCCGCATGTCCAGTGGCTCGATCCCGACGATTCGGAAGCCAACGGGGGGGTCTTACCCCGCTATCGGCTGACCGAAGGATTGAAAATGCATGAGATGCGGCGGATCGTGAGAAACGCTGTCGAAGAGTATGCGCCGCTGGTCGCCGACACTCTCCCTGCCGACTTCCGCGTCCGGAATTCTCTTCCGGGTTTGCCCGAAGCGTTACGACTGGTCCATCTGCCCACCACGATCGAAAACTATCGCAAAGGACTCCACCGGGTCGCGTATCAGGATCTACTGGAGTTTCAACTGGGAATCGCGCTCCGGCGTCGGGCATGGCAACGGTTGTCGAAAGCGCCGGTATTCCCCGCGTCGAGCAAAGTTGACGCCCGCATCCGTCGGTTGTTTCCGTTTCCGTTCACACGAGGGCAGGATCTCGCCATTTCCGAGATCTGCACCGACCTCGCATCGGGTCAGGCGATGCACCGCCTGCTGCAAGCGGACGTCGGGGCGGGGAAGACCGTTGTGGCCATCTACGCGCTGCTGACGGCCGTCGCAGCCGGCTATCAGGGGGTCTTGATGGCTCCCACCGAAGTTCTGGCGCAGCAGCACTGGGCGACCCTGGAGCGTTGTCTCGCGAACAGCCGGGTGGAGCGACTGCTGCTCACGGGGTCGCTGACAACAGGAGAGCGTCGACAGGCCCACGAGCGGATCCGGAACGGCCAGGCGCAATTGATCGTGGGGACGCAGGCGCTGATCCAGAAGGATGTGTCGTTCGCGCGACTCGGGTTGGTGGTCATTGATGAGCAGCATCGATTCGGCGTGCGCCAACGGGCGCAGTTCGCCGTCGATGGCATGTTGCCCCACACGCTGGTCATGACCGCGACCCCGATCCCGCGGAGCCTGTGCCTGACACAGTTCGGCGATCTCGAGCTGTCGGTGATGCGCGAACTCCCCCCGGGACGCCAGCCGGTCTCGACCCATCGCGTTCCACCGGAACCCAATCGGGCGAAAGCGTGGGATTTCATCCGAAAGAAGATCGCCAGCGGCAGGCAGGCGTACATCGTCTGTCCGCGAATTGAGGGGGGAGCTGCGGTTGTCGACGCCCCCCCCCCTGCGGGAGATGCCGTCGGCCGCACCGAGCCGGCGGCCGCCGAGCGGGTCTTCGCAGAACTCCAGGCGGGCGCACTTCGTGATATCAAACTCGGGCTACTGCACGGGCAACTTTCCGCAGAACAAAAACAGGCGACCATGCAAGCGTTTCGCGAGGGGGAAATTCAGGCGTTGGTCTGCACGACGGTCATTGAAGTGGGAGTCGATGTTCCGAACGCCACTCTGATGGTGGTGTATGACGCCGAGCGGTTCGGGCTGGCGCAGCTCCACCAATTGCGCGGTCGGGTGGGACGCGGGCAGTACCAGGGCTATTGCTTTCTCTTTTCCGGTGTCGCGACCCCGGAAACAACGTCGCGTCTGGAGATTCTGGAGAAACAAGTCAGCGGGTTCGACGTGGCGGAAGCCGACTTCAAAATCCGCGGTCCTGGCGACGTTTTAGGAACTCGCCAGCACGGCGACCTGCCGTTGCTGGCGGCTGATTTGGTACGAGACGAACCGTTGCTGGCGACCACCCGCGACCATGCCCAGGAACTCGTCCGTTTGGGCGAATTCGATTCCCCGGAATTCGCGGCACTGAAAATCCGCGTTCTCGAACGCTTCGGCGACCTGATGGAAATCACAGGCGGCGGCTAACCCCAGGACCCAGGCGAGCGGGGCGGCGTCAGCCCAATGCTCCTGTCCCGTGCCTCACCGCGAATCCGCCGCACTCTCACCCAACCGCGCGACAAAATGCACCTGCCGCGCAACCTCAACAAATCCTAAATCCCGGTACAGATGATTCCCCACCGCATTCTGTGCGAGCGTCTCAATCTTCGCATGAGTCAGCCCCGCCCGGCGAAAGTGATCGAGCGCGTACTCCAGCAGCCTTCTTCCCCATCCCTGGCCGCGAACTGAAGCGTCGACAACGACGTTAGGAATATGACCAATTCCCGTAACTGCTCAATAACCCCTCGGAAACTGGTATTTACTCAAAGTCGGTTTTTCGGGGAATGTATGGCGCATGAGCCAGTCAGACCCCCAGCCAATCCAACCGATCGTCATCGCGGGAATCGAGATCCCGGCGGCGGAGCAGACGCC
>CAMATH010000075.1 GCA_945860955.1 Planctomicrobium piriforme | reverse complement strand
GGAGCCGCTTCGTGGAGACGATCTTGACGGTCGTCGAAACCTGTCATCGGCAATCTCGCAACAGTTTCGAATACCTCACCGCCGCCATCCAGGCCCATTTCGCCGGCCAACCGACTCCCTCACTCCTTTCCAGGGTGTGAACGGTTACGATGAAGGCGGAACCGTGGACGGTGCCGGTCCTTTTTCCTGGTTCGTGTTGTCGTTTTCAACCGTGATGTTTCAACTCAGTCTGGATTGCTTTCATGTCGGATACGCCGATTTCTCCACCGGATCCAGGTTCGATTGACGCTCGCTCGGCAGAAGCCGATCTGCTGGCGCTAATTCGGTCTGCCGGTCGAATTGGACGCTTGCGGGTGGGAGCCGGGTCGGGACTGGGGGTGTTGACCACGCTCTGGCGGGATCGCCAGCTCGACCAGCCGGCCTGGTCACAGAGTCCCGCACCCTATATCCACATGGCCCGCGGGATGTCCCGATTTCGATCCCCTTTGCTGGCCGTTGAAATCGCGCGGGCTGGATTGAACTGGTCCCCCGATCCTAAGGCCCCCCAGCCCGCGCGACCGTGGGTCGACGATATCGGTCTACAGCTCGAACTGTCCCGGGCTCTGTGCGAAGCGCGCACTCCCCTGAAGGCGCAGGACGTTCTGGAGAAACTCTGCGACCAGATCGCAAAGCGGCCGGTGACCTCGGGAGATGGTCGCGTCGGGGGAGACCCCAAGGCACTTATCGACGCGGCACTCGGGCGAGTTTTTGCTGACCTTGCAGAACTGGAAATCGACCCGGCGAAGCGTGGACAATACCTTCGCCAGTCGATTGAGCGGTATTCAACAGCGTGGGTGCTGTCGCGCGATCGCGAGACAGGGATCCAACTGGCAACGCAATTGCGGCTGACCGGTGAGACTTTGGCAGCGTGCCAAATCGCCGACGAGGTCCAGCGCGGCTGCGAAGCCAGTCTCGCGGACCCCGAGCGCATTCCCGACGACGACGAGCGGTTCGAACTGCATTCCACGTTGGGGCTCGCTGAACTCGTACGAGGTCGCGTCGACGAAGCCGGCCTGCAGCTTCATAAGGCTTATGAGCTGGCACGCAATGATCATGGACTCTATCTGCCAACGCGGCGGCAGGCCGAGAGGCTGTTGTCGACGATTCCCGAAGCCGGTTCGGGCGGAAGCGATATCGACCGCCGCGCGGCTCTGCTCGACCAATGGATGCCTCGACCGGCGGTGGTGATCTTCGTGGGGCACGCGCTCGACTCGCCCGAGCGGGAGGCTGGGAAATTTCCCCATGACCGCGAGATTCCGGTGCGGCAGGCATTGAAGACGTGGTTGCTTGACCAGAATCGACCCCTCATTGGATTCGCGGCAGCCGCGAATGGCGCGGAGACGCTGTTTCACGAACTGATCCACGAGTTGCACGGCGAATCGCACGTCGTTCTGCCGTACGAAATAAAGGAATACAAGCAACTGAAAGTCGACCTGCCAAACGCTACGTCGTGCCCCACCTGGTCACAGCGATTCGACGAGGTGATTCGGCAGGCGACGTCGTTTGTGACCGTGTCGCCAAACAAATTCCCCAGCAACGGAATCTCGTTCAAATACAGCAGCAATGTGTTGTTGGGGATGGCGATGTCGTCGGCAAACCGGTTCGAAACCACGCCGATCGGTCTGTGCTTGTGGGACGGCAAGCCGGGAAAGATGACAGGGAGCGTGGGATGGGTGGTGGCGGGCTGGGAAGGATCTGGCGTTCCTGTGTGGCATTTGAACATGTCGAAACAAGACCCGGCGACGGTAGACAATCCCATTTCCCTCAGACAACCGACGGCGGCCGATGTCAGGTTGAACGCGGTGGTCGAGTATTCGATGGCCGAGTCAGACGCGGGGGTTCGGGCGATGCTGTTTGGCGATGTGAAGGGATTCAGCGGGTTGACGGAGCGGGAGGTGCGGCTGTTTGTCGAGTACTTCTGGGGCCCGATCGGCGCGATGCTGCGGGTACGATACGCTGAAGCGTGTGAATTACGGTCCACCTCGGGAGACGGGATCTATCTCGCATTTCGTTCCGTGCGTGAGGCGGGTCGCTGCGCGCTCGACATTCTGGACGTCATCCGCCGGTGTCAGCAGACGAGATTGTGGCGGCAGATGGGGTTGCGAGAGAATCTGGAGATGCGGATCGCGCTGCATGCGGGACCGGTGTTCTTTTGCAACGATCCGGTGACGGGGCGGGATTCGCATGCCGGCGCGCATATCACCCGCGCCGCCCGGCTGGAACCCAAGACCCCGCCCGGCGAGGTCTACGCCAGTGAGGCGTTCGCGGCGTTGGCCGCCGTCGACAGGGTGACGGAGTTTTCATGCGAATACGTCCAGAGCATTGAGTGGGCGAAGCACTATGGCACATACCCGACTTATGAAGTGCGGCGGAAGTAGGTCAACTCGTAGACTTCGAGCGAAGCGCTATACGGATGGGAGAGAATGTGTCCCGGCCTCGCGGTGTCAGTAGCAGCCTACCACGGTACCACTTTCGCGGAGCCACCAGGGCCTCTCTGCGATTGGTCTATCGCAGGATCGACCGGGCCACTTCGCGTGAGGTGCATCTCGGCATGGTGGGAGCGGGGTGGGCAGAGTCGACTGGTAGCCGCAAGGTGCATCGCCGGTTTGGGGCAGCGGAAAGTCGATGCCGAAGGAGGGAGCCAAGAAAGCGCCTCCAGTCGACGATAAGGGGACAGGTTCATATTCCGGCGTTCGGGACGGTCGCGACGGCGAACGCCGGCGACGACTTGGCGCAAGTCCCGATGCAGTGTGACCGATCAGTCGGAGTCGTCTATTCTTCTGCAACCGGCTCCCGGAAGACGGTAACGACCTGCGGCCATTTTCAACTGGGATCCCAAAACACTGACAGTTCTGCAATGTCCGTAAACGGGTGATTGGCGTGTCGACTGGGTTTCGCGGACATGTCGGTTGATTCGTTTTCGCAATTCCGTCAGGATGCTGGAGTCGTGGCAGTCACCAACGATCCTCCGTCCACGCCACGACGACCGAGTCGCCCGCATGCAAAAGCCACTGATCTTTATTTCGCACATCACGGAGGAGCGAGAAATCGCTTTGGCCCTGAAGCGGTTGATCGAATCGAGCTTTCTGGGAATGATGGACGTATTCGTTTCGTCTGATCCCACAAGTATTGAACTCGGTCGTCGCTGGCTTGAGCAGATCACGGTTGCGCTGAAGCACTGCGCGGTCGAAGTCATCTTGGCGAGTCCGGAGTCCGTTCGGCGGCCGTGGATTAACTTCGAAGCGGGAGCCGGTTGGATTCGCGACATCCCGGTCATTCCGTTGTGCCACTCGGGAATGGTCCCTGGCAAGCTCCCCAGTCCGATGAGCAACCTCCAGGCGGCACTGGCAACGGACGTGGCGAGTCTCAGATTGATTTTTCCTGTCCTGGCGAAGGCAATCGGTTGTGCCAACCCGGCGGTTGAATTCGACACCTTTGTGGACATAGTACGTCAATTCGAAGCGATTACGGAACAATCCCGGGTTGTCGCTGGAAAGTTGCCAACGGCACCACCGGGAGGGCTGCCGCAACACGAATTCGACGCACTTCGGTCAGTGGCCGAGGCATACGTTTCGCCACGTGACGCGGCCCCGTTCCACCAATACCGCGAAGAAATGAATCACCTCGGATATCCAAATCTGGTCGCGATTCTCGCGGTGAAGATGCTGGAACGACGAGGCTTCATCGAGTCAACTGTCATTGAGAATTCCGACGGATACGGAACCAATGAATATCCAGGCGTCGTGATCACCGAGGAAGGATGGGTATGGCTCGCCACAAATCACGAACTGTTACCCAATATCCAGGCCAGACCACGCCCGACTTCGAGTTCAACGGAACCACCACCGGCTGCGGACAATGATGTTCCGTTCTGAGCCAATCGTCGCCAGTTACGGTGTCGGGACAGGTCGCGACGACGAGTAACGGACGGAATGCCAAACGGAAAACCGCATGAAGACGCGAGCTACCCAACGACGCCACGGCTTCAAAAGGCCATTGCGAGCGCTTCGCAGCGGCTGAAGCCAGCCCGCTCGCCTGGAGGTTTTCGATGGGGGCCTGGACGGGCAAAAAGGGGCAGGTCTTTTTGATTGGCCGGCATGGTAATCGGTGAAGGTTGCCAGAGTTTGGCACACGATTCGGGAAGGTGGTTCCCGTGGTAGGAGCCGGCAATTACGCCGATTGGTGGGCCGGCGCTCGCCGGGGTTTTGGTGGATGTGAGTCGTTGGTGGCCGGGGATGTTGTGGGTTGGAAAGCGGGCTAGTCCCACCTTACAGAATGGCATGCCGGCTGAAGGCCGGCTGAGAAAGTTGTTCAGAGTCCGAGGCCCACCCGTTGAAACGGGTGGCAAAAGGGGATTCGGCTGAAGCGGACTGTACGCGGCCGGCGACGAGGGCTCCCCCTTGTGACACTCGAGGTTCGGCTCGATCGGGCTTTTTTCGGAGCGATTTCAACAATCCTGTCCATCCTCGTCATCCTGTCCAAACCTCATCCGGCCTGTCGGCCACCTTCTCCCCGGTGGGGCAAAAGGGTGGGGCAAAAGTGGCAGGTCTCTTTCCTCGGGCCTGACGGCGACGACGCTTCCTCCTCTTGGCACCCACCGCAGCCGTCAAATACAGTTTCCACAGACCGGCTCGAAACCGAACCAGGAAGTCTTCGGGGTAGGGAAAAAGGGTCAGGTCTCTTTGGTCGAGCCTGACGGCGGCGACGCATCCCCCTCTTGGCACCCACCGCGCCCGCAGATACAGTTTCCCCAGACCGGCTCGAAACCGAACCAGGAAATCTTCGATGAGTACCGAATCCAGAGACACGGCCAACCCTCTCTCGCGTCGCACGTTTTTGCGCGGGGCCGGCGTCGCCCTGGCGCTGCCGCTGCTCGATGGAATGCAGTCGCTGCGCGCCGCCGAGGGGCAGGAACAGTCTCCCCGTCGGATGGTGGCGATCGAGACGAATATGGGGATTCTGCCGCAGTACTTCTTTCCTGAGAAGCCCGGTCGCGACTACGAGTTGTCGCCGTATCTCGAACGCCTCGCCCGTCATCGCGACAACCTCACGGTCTTTTCCGGAGTCAGTCATCCCGGTGTGACCGGCGGACACACCGCCGAGCGCTGCTTTCTGACGGGAACTCCGCACCCCGACCGGGGCGGGTTTCGCAACGGCATCTCGCTCGACCAGTTCGCCGCCGAGCAGTTGGGGAACAACACCCGCTACCCGTCGCTGGTGTTGGCGGTCAGCAGCGAGGGGAACAGCACGCTCAGCTACACCCGCAGCGGCGCTCCGATTTCGTCGGAGCGAAGCCCGCGGAAGCTCTTCGAACGCCTGTTCATCCAGGGGGCTCCCGAAGAAGTCGCCGCCAGCGTCGAGTCGCTCAAGCAGGGACGCAGCATGCTCGATTTTCTGGGGGATCAATCGCGCCGACTGAATCGCAAACTCTCGCCGGCCGACCAGCGACGCATGGACCAGTACTTCACCTCGGTTCGCGAGCTCGAACGCCGGCTGAGCGACTCGGAGGCGTGGGAGTACAAGCCGAAACCGAAGGTCGACGCTCAGCCACCTCAGGAGAACGACGACCCCAAGGCGTTTGTCGAGCGCACCCGATTGATGTTCGAGGTTGTCAAGCTGGCGCTCGAGACCGACTCGTCACGGCTGATTTCGATCTTCATCGACACGACGGTGATCCACAACATCACCCACCACGGCAATCTTCCCGAGGTCCTGGCGGAGCTGCGGGGGAAAGAGCAGGCGCAATTCGACGCGCTCAACGGATTCCTCAATGCGCTCCGCGATACGCAGGAAGGGGACCACTCGCTGCTCGACCGCACCATGGTGCTCTACGGCACCTGCATGGGAAGCGCCAACTCGCATTCGAACGTCAACCTGCCGGTGCTGCTCGCCGGCGGAGGTTTCCGCCACGGCCAGCACCTGGCGTTCGATCAGCAGAACAACTACCCGCTCACCAACCTGTTCGTCTCGATGCTGCAACGACTGGGAATTGAAACCGACAGTTTCTCCACCGGCACAGCAACATTCCGTGGCCTCGAGTTGGCCTAGAGACCCCGTAGGACGGGTCTCTCGACCCGTCCGTCCAGCAGGCCGACTGCGGTTTGATGGCACGACTAACGAACACCCTTTGGGACAGGGACTTTCAAGCGACATGTCGATTCGAGAATTCAAGCAGTCTGGCCCAGTCGATAGACGTTCGCACGGCCGACTCCCGTTGGTCGCTGGCCGTGGCACCCCGCTTTCGGCTCACGGGCAACTGCAAACCGTTGACCGCCAAGTGCCGCGAAACCGGAGCTTGGCGTCCTCCGTGATGGCGATACTCGTGTTGATCCTGACCGGACGGCCAGCCGATCTGCACGCACAGGAAACTCGCACACCGTTCCTCGCCAAACACTGCCAGTCGTGTCATGCCGGCGACTCTCCCGAAAGCGGGCTCGATCTGGCGTCGCTGAAATTCGATCCCGCCAGTTCCGAGAACTTCGCGATGTGGGTTCGAATTCACGATCGCATTCAATCGGGCGAAATGCCCCCCCGGGACCAGCCTCGCCCCACCGCCGACGAAGTCGCTTCCGTCGCTGGCGAACTGAGGCAGTCCCTGACCCTGGCCGAGAAGGAACGGTTCGCCGCCGAGGGGCGCACCGGCGTCCGTCGGCTCACCCGGGCCGAATACGAGAACACGATTCGCGACCTGTTCGAGATGCCGGGAATCGCGCTCGCCGGGAGTCTTCCCTCCGACGGGTCGGCGAACGGCTTCGACAAGAACGCCGACGCGCTCGACATCTCGCACGTCAATCTCGCGAAATACGTCGAAGCGGCCGACCACGTCCTCGATCTGGCGATCGCCACGCGGCCGCAGCCCCCGACCGTCCAGAAACGCCGGCTCACGCTCGCGAACTCCGGCGGCTTCGTCGCCCATGTCCTCATGAATGGCGACGGCGTGCTGCTGAAGAACATGCAGATCGATCCCGATTTTCCCCCGGCGGGTGAGTACCGGCATATCGATGAAGGAGCTCACGAACGGATCGGCTCGTTCACCAGCGGCAGCAGCGTCGCCCTGTTTCGACATGAAGATGAATCGTTTAGCCCGTACTTCGCGGCCCATGTCACAATCTACCCCGGGCTCTACCGCGTGCGGACGTCGTTCTGGAGCTTTCAATGGGACCAGGGGAAGTTTCTCGAGGGACGCGGGACCGAGGCGGCCCGGTTGTCGGTCGTGCAACTGACCGGCGACGGTCGCGGCGGGCAGCACCCCAGTTATGTGCTCGGCTATTACGACGCCCCCTCGCTGAAGCCGACCGTGCATGAAGAGATCGTCTGGTTGAACTGGAACGAGATTCTCGGCTTTAACACCGCCTCGCTGGCTCCCGCAGCGAATTACGCCCGCAAGGGGCACGCGATGAGTTTCACCCGGCCGGCGATTGTCTGCGACTGGCTCGACATCGAAGGGCCGCTGCACAGCGTCTGGCCTCCCCGAAGCCACCAGCTTCTGTTTGGCGATCTTCCGCTCGTCGAATTCAAAGCCGGCGAACATCCCAACGTCCGGCCGCCGGCGCGCAAACACGTTCGTCAGATCGGGGCTGGCCGAAACCGTCCCGACCCGACCAGCGGGCTGTTCACCGCGACCAGTCAGCAGCCACTGGTCGACGCCGACCGGCTGCTCGCGGCATTTCTTCCCAAGTTGTTCCGGCGCCCTGTGGACGACGACCTTCGCCGGGAATACGTCGCCCGCGTCGATTCGCGGCTGCAGGCGGGAGACTCGTTCGAGGGGGCGATGCGCTCGGCCTATCGCGCGGCACTCTGCTCTCCCGATTTCCTCTACCACCTGGAACCAGCCGGCCCGCTCGACGGCTACGCCCTCGCCGGCCGGTTGTCGTACTTCCTCTGGAATTCACTCCCCGACGACCGGCTGGTTGATCTGGCGGCGCGAAACGAACTGTCGAAACCCGAGGTCCTGCGGGGAGAAGTCGACCGCCTGCTGGGCGATCGCAAATCGCGGCGGTTCATCGACGACTTTATCGGCCAGTGGCTGTCGTTGCGAAAGATCGCGTCGACCGACCCCGACCGCAAACTCTACCCCGAGTTCAACCCGTATCTGCAGGATTCAATGGTTGCCGAGACGCGGGCCTATTTTCGCGAACTGCTCGACAAGAACCTCGACGCGACGCATCTCGTGCGGTCTGACTTCGCGATGCTGAACGAAAAGCTGGCGACGCATTACGGCATACCCGGGGTCAGCGGTTCGCAAATTCGGCGGGTCGAACTCCCCGCCGACTGCCTGCGGGGGCCGTTCCTAACGCAGGCGTCGATTCTGAAAATCACGGCGAATGGAACCACCACCTCGCCGGTGCCGCGCGGCGCGTTCGTGCTGGACCGCCTGCTGGGACAACCCCCCGATCCTCCGCCCGCGAACATTCCGGCGATCGAGCCCGACGTTCGGGGGGCGAAAACGATTCGCGAACAACTCGACCTGCATCGGGCGAGCGCGGTCTGCGCCACCTGCCACTCGAAAATGGATCCCCCCGGCTTCGCGCTCGAGTCGTTCGACGTCATCGGCGGTTACCGCGACCGGTACCGCTCGATCGGCGCTGGGGACGACGCCCCGCGCGGCTCAATCGACCCCTTCATTGGCATTGGCTTCAAGCTCGGCCCGAGGGTCGATACGACGGGCCAGCTTCCCGATGGTCGAACCTTCAGCGGCGTCCGAGATTTCCAGCAGATTCTGGCGGCTGACTCCGACCGGCTGCTGACGAACCTCGCCCGCCAATTCCTGATTTACTCCACTGGCCGACCGGTCGCCTTCAGTGATCGCGAAGAGATCGCCGCGATCGTCGCGAGGACAAAAGCCCGGGACGCCGGCCTGCGAACGTTGCTGCACGAAGTCATTGCCAGTCCGTTGTTTCAGACCCGATGAGGCCACGAGAGCTCAATCACCCCTTGTCGCGAACAGACCCCATCCGGCTTGCCCGGATCGGTGAATCAGATCGATGGCTAGTTCAAACGCCCTCGGTTGAGCAAGACCCCATCCACCTCGTGTGGATTGGTGAATCAGATCTTCGCTCGGCATCACACAATACGCGCCGATGAATTTCATCCAAGCGAACAAATGCGATACACGTCCAACAGAGCCGTCATGACAATCTCGCCGCGATCTGTAAGACAGAGCGAAGATCTCGTTCACCATCCGGACGAGCCGGATGGGGTCCTTGCGAAGGTGGCCGCGCATTCTAGCCACAGATCTGATTCACCATCCGGGCAAGCCGGATGGGGTCTTCGCACTCTGCATGGCCAAGGGGCGGCACGCGCATCGCGATCCCCGGCCGAATCTCGATTCGGACTCAATCCAAGACCACTCGCGATCCAGACGGCGTTGTTCGTCGTGCTCGTCCTATTCCGAATCGCGCTGTCGTCATCCGCTGACGCCGATGACAAGCCGCCTGAGGCCACTGCGACATACAAGCACCAGATCACCGGACTGTTCTCTCCCGATCGGGTCGACGACCTGAAGGAGACGATGAAGCACATTCCCGAGATCGAACTCGTGAAGGTCGACTATGAGAAAGCCGAAGTGATCTTCCGCTACGAACCGGCGAAGGCGTTCGCGGGGACCAAACCCGAGCAGATCGTCGAGCGGTTCGATCAGATTCTGCGCAACGAATCGAACCACACCTTCGGGGTCAAACCGCTCTGCGAACTTCCCCCCGACAAACTCACGACCGTCGAGATCGCCGTCGGCGGCCTCGACTGCAAAGGCTGCGCCTTCGGAGCTTATGACTCGATCTACCGCCTGCCGGGAGTCGAACGGGCGACCGTCAGTTTCAAGAAGGGGCAGTTGAAGGCAGTGATCAACCCCGAAAAGGTCGACCGCATCGAACTGGAAACGGCGCTCAAGCAGCGCGGCGTGGAAATCAAACCCAAATAACAGCCAGACCCCGGAACTGCACGAATGGAGCGGTCGGCAATGGCGCGCGGACAAGCGCGGAGCGATTTCCGGCAATGTGCCCCCGGTTTTTGATCGCTTGGGAATTCCAGAGGCGGGGTGGATGGAATTGCTGCGCGGCTTCGACGGCCGGTCCCGCCGGGTGGCCGGTTCTCCCGAATCGATGGCGCAAGAGGTGGCGAAGCGGGGTCGTCGGTATTTGCATGGGATGCCAACCCGTCGCGCCGCATACGGCGGGCAATCGCCGCGAAGTTCGACGGACAAGACCTGAGCGCGGCAGCGGGCAGGAAGTTGGTGAAGTTCAAAGGCCGGAACGCGAGCGGAGAACCTTCGAAATCAAACGGGATTCCCCGCACCGTGACATTCATCTTGGGCAATGAAACTCGCACGCTTAATGGCTGGTTCAGCGGCAATGGCGTCGTTTAGTGGGGTGCAGGAAGATAACGAGTGGTTCGCCTGGGCAAACGTCACGACGACCGACACCGATTCCAGGACGGCCGGCACGGTCGTCTGACTCTGCGTTGATTCGACTCAGTCAATGAAATTCAACTCACGCAGGCGGCTCGCTGATGGGTGGCCCTGTCCCTTGTGAATGGCCCCAGCCTTCCGGTCTGTCATGCTGGTTGCTTGATGTGGACGACCGGAGTGGCCCGGGAGGCACCGAGAGACAGGCTCCGCGAACTGTGGGCTGCTGGCGGCGGCAGTCACTTTCCACGGCTGACTTGGCGGGCAGCGGACAGTTTGCCGGCGAATGCCATATAGACATATATGTCACACAGGAGTAAAATGTCACGTATGGCCAGAATCCGCCGTACACTCCCAGCCTTCACATCGCACGGCCTGCTGCCTGTCGGGGATTACGTGCTGACGCTCGGCCAATTGGCCAGATCCAGATTGGTGCGTGGTGCCCCGGGCCAGAAACGCTCCCCAGACTGGGACGCTGACTGGCGTTCTGAACTCGTCGAGAATCTGGCCATTCTGGCGGCAGAACTGGAACTCGTCGGGATTCACGAGATCTTCATCAATGGCTCGTTCGTCGAGGAGAAAGACCACCCGAACGACATCGACGGCTACTTCGTCTGTGACCGCGAGCGATTCCTGTCGGGACAATTGGAATGCGAGCTGAACCGGGTCGCCGCCAAACCGTGCTGGACCTGGGAGAACGACGACCGGCACCCCGTCCCGGGACACGGCTGGAAACTGCCGATGTGGATCGACTACCGCGTGGAATTGTATCCCCATTTCGGGCAGGAGACGGGGATTGTGGACCGATTCGGGAACGAACTGACTTTCCCCGCCGCCTTTCGGCTCTCTCGCACGGGGCAGCCGAAGGGCATCGTCAAACTTGTGAGGTGATAGATGATTCGAACAGAGACAGAATACCAGGAAGCCCAGCGTCGCCTGAAGGAAGGCGACCGTCACATGAAGGCGCAGCAAGCCGAATTGGAGAAACTCGACCTCTCGAAAGCGGAGATCCGCCGCGGAATGGCGCCGCTCCACACGTTTCACGAGCAGATGCAGGAGGAAGTCCAGCGGTACGAACGATTGCGCCGTGGCGACAAGAAGGAACTTGCCAGTCTCCAAGAACTCGGCCAGATACTGATAGGACTGAGAATTGTCAGCGGACTGACTCAACGAGAACTGGCGGAACGCCTGAGAGTGCACGAGTCGCAGGTCTCCCGCGACGAACGGAACGACTACCACGGCGTGACGATCGACCGGGCCAATCGCATCATCGACGCCATGGGGTTCGTGCTGCACTATACCGTCGCTCCGACGAATCCTCGGGGGGCCTCGAAAAGGCGGCCGGTTCATGCACCGTAATAATCTCTGTCACAGTCTCACCGGCGTATGGAATCTCGAGGATCTGTCGGGCCGTGGATTGCTGGACGAGACGCTGGTCTGCCTGATAACGGAAATGGGTCGCACGCCGCGGTTGAACAAATGGGAAGGGCGCGACCACTGGGCGCGGGCCATGTCGTGCTCGAACAACGCGGCACATGAACGGAATTGGTGAGGCGGCGGTGGAGGGGATGGATTCGACGGTCGCCTGCGCAGTTTAACCAGTCGGTCGGGGTTGTTGCAGATCATCCCGTTTCGAGGAGGGACGCGGGTGCAACCGATGTGTCGGTACCGATTGCGGTATCGATTGAGTGGACCGGTATTTTTTTCCCGCTGGCAGGAGGATCTCAAATGACTTAAATGACTTTTACTGGGTCTTCCCATGGCAGCAACTGGAGGATGAGATGACAATCGCTGAAATCGTCCAACACGCAGGCATACAGTCGGTGAAATTGCCCGCCGGATTTCAATTCGACACGGATACGGTTTCGATTCGCCGCGAGGGAGATGCCGTGGTCCTTGAACCCGTCAAAACGACGACTTGGCCCACAGGCTTCTTCGAGAGCATCCGGATTAACGATTCGAAATTCGCTCGACCCGACCAGGGAACAGTTCCGACGGCTCCAAACTTAGACTGATTCGTGTCAACCGATGCGTTTTCTGCTCGATACGAACACCTGCATTGCCGCCATGCGGCACAACGTTGCGGTCATTGATCACCTTGCGGCGGTGCCGCCAGGCGACTGTGCGATTTCGACAATCACGAGGTACGAGTTGTTCACCGGCGTCCAGAATTGGGAGCTTGCGGCAGATTCCGGATGAATTGACTGAAATTCGGACATGCCTGCTCGTGGGGTCGCGACACGCCGAGATTCACTCGATTGGGGCCGAAGGCCTCGGAACCCCAGTGACACCCACGAGGCAGAAACAGGAAGTCTCCTTCCAAACGCGCGAACCTCGATTGAAGCAACAACCGGCTACATCACATCCAGTCGAACCAAAACACGGTTTTCCGTCCTGGCTGATGGGTGTCCCGCGAAGTCAGACTGGAGCGTGTCAACGAACCGCTCTCGAGCGGCGACTTGCAGCGATTGCGTCATTCGGTGATGCGTGGTCGGCGGTTCGGCGACCACGACTGGACGCGTCCTTCCGCCCAAGCTTCGCGCCTGGAATCCTGTTTGCGACCGCCAGGAAGACCGAAGAAGTCTTGAAACTCACTATGTCCCCCCGTTTTGTGTTCCGCAGCAATCCAAAATTTGGACCTGTCCCAATAGCGTTCCCGTTCGCGGCGTACCTGGAGTTGTTCGAATGGAGCGGTCGGCAATGTCGCGCGGACCAGCGCGGAGCGATTCCCGGCAATCTGCCGCCGGTCTTTGAACGCTGGGGAATTCCAGAGGCGGGGTGGATGGAATTGCTGCGAGGCTTCGACGGCCGGTTCCGCCGGGTGGCCGGTTCTCCCGAATCGATGGCGCAAAAGGCGGCAAAGCGGGGCCGCCGGTATTTGCATGGGATACCAACCCGTCACGCCGCATACGGCGGGCAATCGCCGCGAGGTTCGATGGACAAGACTTGAACGCGACAGCGGGCAGGAAGTCGGCGAAGTTGAAAGTCCGGCACGCGAGCGGAGAACCTTCGAAATCAAAAGGGAGTCTCCGCACCGAGACCTCGATCGCGGGCAATGAAATTCGCACGCTGAAAGGGTAGTTCAGCGGCATTGGTGTCGTTTGGTGGGGTGCAGGAAGATAACGAGTGGTTCGCCTGGGCAAACGGCATGCCGAGCGACACCGATTCCGAGACGGCAGGCACGGTCCTCTGACTCTGCGTTGATTCGACTCAGTCGATGAAATTCAACCCACACAGGTGGTTGGCTGATGGGTGGCCCTGTCCCTCAGTCGTGCCAATCGGGTTTTGTGGAATCAGGCGGACGAGGCCCCTCCGAATCGGACCAACAAAGGCAGGGGAGTTCCTGTGTTCGGCGGGACGGTCGCGGCGTGGTGCGGCGTCGCGGGCCGGCGGAGTCGACGAGGAGAGTGCCGGCAGCGGCTGGCCTGCGCCTCCATCGGCCTGTCATCATCGGGGACCCCTCGGAGCGAGCCCCAATGATGACAGTCCGACGAAGGCAGGTGACACGAATCGGCGGGCGGCGACTGCCTGGCGGATGCGGAGGTGGGGCGGGCAAGAGAGCCAGACCGGGGCAACAGCGGAAGTTCAACCAGACTGTAGAACTCAACCAGCCCGCCAGGCGTCCTGCCTGTCATGCTGGTTGCGAGTGATAGATTCGCAATTTGGCAGTCGCGAGAAACGTTTTCAACTCGCGTAGAGACGTGGTCTTGTGACGCTCCAAGATTTTCAACTCACGCGCCCCTGACGCGGCTTGAAGTAAAGGGGGTCAAGGTGCTCGGCGGTACGTTCTGACCGGACGAAAACCCATATCGTAGTTGGAAACGCCCGGCCGGCCGCGGACGCGACAGGCGGACCGAATGCTGGTTGCAGGGCCGAGGTACGAGGATCCCCGCGCAATACGGCTGTACTTTTCTTCGACGGTTTTCTTGTCGCCGTCGTCGTTCACTGCGTCGTCAATGTCGGTGACCGGATACCCGCCGTAAGCATCCTGACACCACTCCAGGACGTTTCCCAAGGCGTCGAACAACCCGAAATCGTTGGGCTTCAGCAGGCCGGTCGGACGGGCGTAGTTCGGGAAGTTCTCGATTGCCCATGCATATTTTGGCAATAGCGCCATGCTTGCCCCATAGTACCGACTCGTCACAGCCTTTGCCCGGCATGCAAACTCCCACTCCGACTCGGTCGGCAGGCGGTAGCCCGTGCGATTCAGAAAGTCGGCTGTCGGCTGCATCCCCTCGCCAAACTCACCTTCTTTGTTCGGCTCGTAGCACCATTGATCCTCGGGGAGGCCTTCATTCTTGCTCAGCCAATTGCAGTACCAAGCGGAACTGTACCAGTCTACGATGAGCTGCGGCGAGTCGCCGGTGCGGCTGTATTGCTCAATGTCAAATTGTTCGACTTTCGGATTGGCCTCCAGAAAGCGCCTGTACTCTTCCTTCGTCACCTCCTTCGCAGCGATCGCCAGCGTGCGACCGACGCGCCGCAGGTGCGGGGTTTCATCGGCTTCTCGCTCGGGGTCAGACAGCAGTGATCCCATCCGAAACTCGCCCGCATCCAGAATCACGAATGTCTGTCCCTGGCTGTTGACGTACCACTGCCGCTGGTCGGTTGGCTGCCGAGACCGGAGTTCCTGTTCGTTCACACGCAGCTTGTTCACCACAGTCTGCACTGCTTCCGCCTGCCCCCATTTGCGCAATAGCCATTCCGCCGCAGCGTGTAAGCCAGCATCAGCATCGTTCTCGTAGAGCACAAGAAGCTTCTCGATCCAGGGGGGCCGGTCCGACTGCGGAAACTGTGCCTCGGTGAATTCTCCCAGCGCCAGCAGTAACGCCCGGCGAATCGTTACATCGTTCTCTTCGTCGAATCGCTGAACGATCGTTCGCGGATCGGCGCCCAGGGGACCGAGCCAATGGATCACGTAGCTGCGGGCGCGCGGATCTGGGCTGTGCTTCAGCAGCTTCCAGACGGGCTCCGCCGCGCCGAGTTTCAACAG
The DNA here is from genome assembly GCA_945860955.1 of Planctomicrobium piriforme. Lineage (GTDB taxonomy): Bacteria > Planctomycetota > Planctomycetia > Planctomycetales > Planctomycetaceae > UBA10511. The sequence continues at coordinate 26,317 of CAMATH010000075.1, read as the reverse complement.
GGCCACGGCGACGTTCGCCTGCCGTCGTCCCAGCGTCTCCTTGGCCTCCTCGCTCGCGTCTTCGTCAGCCGGTGTTTCCAGTTCGGCCTGCCCCAGGGCGACGCATCGATCGCGGTGCTCCGCCACCTTTCTGTAGATCGTCGAAACCTGAAACGGCTCGGCATTGGCCAGCAGATCATACAGCGTCTCGGGGGCGTCGGCCGCGTAGTCGGCCAGCGTCTCGGCTGCGTAGGTCCGGGCCTGCTCCCTCGCAGACATTTTACCATAGACGGCTGACAACGGTTTCAGAAGCTGCTTCCGGGCCGGGCGAAGCGCGGTGCGCCAGAGCACCAACTCCGACGCTTCGAGCGTCAGTAAATGGTCGACCACCGAGGCGCTGATTCCCGGCCAGCGCTCGTCATCTGGGGCATACGTCGCCAAGGCACACGCCGCTTGAAAGGTCTCGCGGGAGTTCGGCTCCAGCTTCACCGCCACGTCCCACAAGGATCCCGCGATCGCCTGCCGATGCGGCTCCAGAGCATTTCGGACGACGGGAAACTGCGCAGCTTTCACCGACAGCAATTCTTTGCGCAAATACGCGATTTTGCTGTTGTCGCCCGGCAACAGCGCCAACGCCGCGTGCAGCTTCGCAATCGAACCCGTTTCAGATTTCTCAAACGTCTGCACCAACAACGGATCGGCCCAGCGCCGGTGTTCCTCGATCTCCTTCACAATACCGGGCACCAGTGCGATCTCGGCGGAAGTCAGCCGCTCGACGAGAGAGCCGGCAAAGTCGTTTTCGCGCTGCTCTTCGATGCGCCCGTGGATCGACAGCCCGACCGTGGCCACGATGGCCAACAACAGGACTGCCAGTGACGTGCGGGTTGCGTGCACCCGTCCGGCTTTGCGCATCAGCCCTTGCTGCGGCTCAGTCCAGCGTCTTTTCTCGGCGAGGAAGCGGATGTTCAGAAATTCGATGAGCGACGGCAGAAAGCGGTTCTCACGCCGCGCATTCCAGGTCGCTGCACGCTCGTCGAGCAGCAACTCGGCCCGGCCGCGGCGGGACTCCTTCTGCTTGCGCGTCAGCCAGTCACGCAAGTTCGGGACGAGGTAATCGTGCGTTAGCTGGTAGTATCGGGCGTTTGAACCTGCGGCTGTGGCGCCGACCGACTCGCTTTCGTCCCTCCCTTCCGGATCGGTGGGCGTGATGAGGCGGATTTCGTTGTCGAGGATTCGGATCAGATCGTCGAACTCACTGGGACGGTTGCTGTAGCCCGATGCGTCGCGCAATTCCGTGTACGACCGCATGTGCCCCTTGATGTCGGTCCCCGAAGGGGGCAGCAGCGCCTTGAGGACGCCCCGGGCCGCCTTCTGGTGATACCGATGTTCCGGTGGAGCATTCGCCGCACTGAACGTCTCTTCCAGAAACGTCACTCCCACACCCGCCGTGCCCCCGACGTCTTTTAGTGTGGCCGGCGTCCACGCCTTGCCCTTCATCATGTCGGCAAACAGAGCCAGTCGCACGCAGACCACCTTGCCCTCCTGGGCCAGGCCCGCCACCGCATGTTCCAGAAACTGATGCTGTTCCTGGCTGAGACTCGCCACCCCTTCGGGCAACGCGCCGAAGGCCCGACCAAACGCCGCCAGCACTTTCTCGGCGTGCCGCACCGGGAAGAGATCCACGGCTGCCGAGTTTTGTGCTTCCACGAGTCGAACTTCCAACGCCCGCATGAACCGCGTCGCCGCCATCCAGAAGTCATCCCGCACCATGATGATGCACTGCACCCGGCCGCCATCGCATTGCCGCAGGGCCTGCACCAGCTCGGTGTTCTCTTCCTCGTTCCTGGCGTGCAGCCACTGCTCGAACTGGTCGAGCACAATCAGTAGCTTCTTCCCCGCCGGAAGTCCCTGGCCTCGGCGTAGCGCCGCCAGTGTCTCCTTCAACGATAATTTGTCTGACAAAGTGGGACACCGCTTCCGCAGGCCGTGCAGCAACCGCGACTCGGTTTCGTCGCCCGTCGCTTCGACGTAAACGGCGAGCACGTCGTCGGAAAGGCGAGGCAGCAAGCCCGCCTTCACCAGCGACGATTTGCCGCACCCCGAGGGGCCGTAGATCAGTCCCACCGCGAATGTGTTTATCAGCGTCCGTCGCTTCGATCCGCGTCCTCCAAAACCGCAAACTGTCCGGCAAACCCTCCCGGTCCCGAGGTCCAGGCAGCAGTTCAAGAAAGAAGTCGGCGTCGTGGGCGTCGAACGACCGCAGTCCCTTCGGCACGATCCTGATCGGATGTTGGTCCGACGTCGGCGTCGTCGCCCCAGTCGAGGTTGCTACCGAGCGGCTTGACGCAATCGACGTGGATGGCGATTGCACGACCGGTGTGATCGAGATTGCAGCGGCGCTTCGCCTCCCGACTCCAGACTGCTGGTCGACCGTCTGCTCGACCAGAAACTGCCGCAAGTCGTCGGCCAGATCTTTCGCCGTCATGTACCGTTCCGACGCACGTTTGGCCAGTGCCTTGAAACAGATCCGTTCCAGTTCCTTCGGAATGCTCTCGTCCACTTGCCGCAGTGGACGCGGCTCGTGGTTCGTCACCTGTTCCATCAGGTCGGTCTGCGATTCCCCGCGGAACGGCTGGCGTCCCACCAGCAACTCGTAGAACACCACTCCCAGACTGAAAATGTCCGATCGGCCGTCGACGCGATGACCTTCGCCGCGGGCCTGCTCCGGACTCATGTAAGCGGGAGTCCCGGCGTACCGTGCTCCCTTGCCGACATCCTGCTCCCGCAGTGCCAGCCCGAAATCCGCGACGAACGGCTTGCCGCTCTTGTCGAGCAAGAGATTCCCGGGCTTGATGTCCCGATGCACCAGGCCTTGCTTGTGAGCGTGGTGCAATGCCTCGGCCACGGTCGCCACCAGTTCGACCGTCTCGGAGATCGACAATCGAGTCTGCTTGAGTCGTGAGGCCAGGTCGGTGCCGTCGATGTATTTCGAGACGACGAAGCAGGGGAACTGATCGGTGCTGCCGACGTCGAACACCGGGACGATGTGCGGATGGTCGAGGTTCGCGACCGTGCGAGCCTCGTTCAGATACGCTTCGGCGTCTTCGGACCGGCCGACCAGCCGGCGATGCGGCACCTTGATTGCCACCGGCCGGCCCAACTGGTCGTCCTGGGCCAGATACACCAGGCCGAACCCACCCTTGCCCAGCACGCGTTCGATCCGATACCGACCGATTCGATCGGGGAGTTGAGCGGGGGCCTCGTCACCAGCAACGGGCGCAGCCTGCCCGGGCGACCGTTCCGCGGCCGCATCGTAGTTCGCCGTTACTTCCTGCGAATCGCTGTCGCCCATGCTTGATCGTTATCTCTGCGTTGCACTGCGTCACTGCCGCAGGCTGTCTTCAATTCGGATCGTGATTGTAGCCGAGCGGATGCCGGTGATCATCCAAGGATCTCGATTCTGATCTGCAGGAACTCCGGCAATCTCGCGGAGTCGGGAAATCTCAGTCAGTCGCGGGGGGATGCTACTTGCGATCGATCGTACGGGCACCGATGTTCGCAATCGACAGCTCTCCCCCGAAATACCGGTCGCGCAGCGCCTCGGCGACCAACCGACGATGGCACTCGTCATATTTTTCGCAGGCGCACAGGATGCAGCAGGAGGAAAATAAAAAGGGAAATAAAAAGGGGTCAGGTCTCTTTGAATGGCCAGCGTGACTGGCGAATGGGGAGTGACCGGCCGCCGTGGTCATCGGTGGGTGACCCCTGGGTCTGGCACTCGAATCGGGAAGTTGGTTCCCGTGGTAGGAGCCGGCGATTGCGATGCCTGGTGGGCCGGCGCTCGCCGGGGTTTGGGAGGATTTGAGTCGTTGGTGTCCGGGGATGTTGTGGGTTGGGAGGCGAGCTGGTCCCATCCTACCGAATGGAAAGCCGGCTGAAGGCCGGCTGAGAGGGTTGTTCAGTGCCCGAGGCCTACCCGTTGAAACGGATGGCAAAAGGGGAGTCGGCTGAAGCCGACTGTACGCGGCCGGCGACGGGGCTCCCCCTGGTGACACTCGAAGTTTGACTCGATCGGGCTTCTTCCGGGGCGATTTCAAGAATCCTGTCTATCCTCGTCATCCTGTCCAAACCTCATCTGGCCTGTCGGCCACCTTCTCCCCGAAAAGCGGGGAGAAGGATTCGATGCGAGTCAGTCTGTTGGTTGACCCCGTTCGACGCCCGTTTCGAATAGACCCTGCAGGCGGCAACGGCGGACTGGGCGAGAAGTCGCCGCATTCGCCCTCAAGCGGCGAGCCGGTCGGCGTCAGCCACCGGGTTTTTGACGCCGACCGCAAGCACTCACGTCATGGTCCCCTTTGGCCCGCGATTTCTTTGAAGTCACATTTGCGGGGCACCGCGAAACACCCGGCGGCTCACGCCGACCGGCTCGCCTGTGCAGGCCGGAATCCGGGACCGGAATCCGGGGCCACCCACCAGCGGACATTCCGTTTTTGGCCACGGACAAGCGCACTCGCGTATACATATGCGAGTGTCGAAATGATCCGTCTGCTCGATGCAGCGGCGATTACGGCTCGCCTGGTCTGCGCCGATCTCAACGTTTCGCCCCGGTGCGAACGTTTCCGCCGAGACTTTGAAACTCCCGCGCCGTTACGCCTGTTCAGGCCCTCTTGAACTGCGGTCTATAATTACTCTATGCGCACCGCAGAACCCGTAGTAACTTCTGCGAACTGGTGTTCTCTTGCAAGGAATTCGGAGTCGGCGGCATGTCGGAAACGCAGGAAATCGTTGTGGTCGGCGCCGGCCCCGGGGGTTTGGCGTCGGCCTTGCTGCTGGCTGGCGCGGGGTTCAAGGTTCGATTGTTTGAGCGGGGTTCGCGGGTCGGCGGTCGAACTTCGGCCATTGAAGACGAAGGCTTTCGATTCGACACGGGACCGACGTTTTTCATGTATCCGCGGGTGCTGGGGGAAGTCTTTGCCTCGATCGGCAGGAATCTGAGAGCCGAGATCCCGATGGTTCGGGTTGACCCTCAATATCGTCTGGTGTTCGGTGCCGGGGGAGAACTCGACTGCACGGCAGACGTCCAGCGGATGGAAGAGCAGATCGCCGCCCTCTCGCCCCGGGACGTCGGCGGGTTTCAGCGATTTATGACCGACAACCGGGCGAAATTCGAACACTTTCGCCCAGTACTGGAACGGACGTTTCTGAATCACTCCGATCTGTTGTCCCGCGAGGCGCTGGGGGCGCTCCCTTACATTCGCCCCTGGCACACCGTCGCCAGCGAGATGCAGTCGAAGTTCCACGATTCCCGGCTCGCCATCGCCTTCTCGTTTCAGGCAAAGTACCTGGGAATGTCTCCGTGGCGTTGTCCCAGTCTGTATTCGATTCTTTCGTTCATGGAATACGAACACGGCGTCTTCCACCCGATTGGCGGATGTTGCGCCGTGATGGAGAAAATGGCCGACATCGCCCGCGACATGGGAGTCGAGATTCATCTGGAGGAACCGATCGAAGAGATCGAATTCACCGGAAAGCGGGCGACGGCGGTTCGCACGACGAACGGACGGTATCCCGTCGCCGCCCTGGTCGCCAATTCCGATTTCGCCCAGACCATGACCACCCTGGTCCCCAACCACTTGCGGCGTCGGTGGAACGACCGCAAGATCGAAAAGGCGGGCTATTCGTGTTCGACCTTTATGATGTATCTGGGAATCGATGGGCTGCATGAACAGGTTCGGCACCATACGATTTACGTCGCCCGCGACTACGAACGAAATCTCGCCGACATCGCCGAGCGAAAGATCCTCTCGGAGGATCCCTCGATCTACGTGCAGAACGCCTGCGTCACCGATCCGTCGCTCGCTCCTTCGGGAATGAGCACGCTGTATGTACTGGTTCCCGTGCCCCACGAGTCGCCGAACGTCGACTGGCGGGCCGAAACACCGCGATTTCGCCAACTGGTGCTCAAGCAGCTTGAGAAGATTGGGATCACCGATGTCGAACGCAGAATTCGTCTCGAGAAAGTGATCACCCCCGACGACTGGCGGAACAAACACGGAATCTACAAAGGGGCGGTGTTCAACCTCGAACACAATCTGCTGCAGATGCTCTCGTTTCGTCCGCACAACCGCTTCGAAGACCTCGACGGAGTCTATCTGGTCGGTGGCGGCACGCACCCCGGCAGCGGGTTGCCCGTGATCTTTGAATCGGCCCGCCTGTCGACCGAACTGCTCTGCCAGGATCTGGGCGTACCACCCCTTCCGCGAACCGCCGAGGCGCCGCCGTCGATTCCAGCCGCCGAACTGGCCGCACACTGCTGAATTGCGGCAATCGAATTCACCGCTCCCGGAAGGCGACTTCACCAATAGGAAGTCGTGATGGTAGAACTTGGCGCGAACAGAGTGGAAAGTCTACGCCAGCAACTCATCCACCACCCGCGCGCGGGTCAGCGCCGGGTCGGTCAGCGTCTCTTTCCGGCCGCCGTGTTCCCACGAGAGTTGTTCGTGTTCGAGGCCCAGGGCAGAAAGCAGTGTGGCGTGCAGGTCGTGCATCGTCACCACGTTCTCGATCGATTCGTAGGCGAAGTCGTCGGTCTTGCCGTGGGCGTAGCCCCCCTTGAATCCACCGCCGGCGACCCAGATCGAAAACCCCCGCCGACTGTGGTCGCGACCGTTGCCCCCCTGCGAAACCGGCGTTCGGCCGAATTCGCCGATCCAGAGGACGATGGTCGATTCCAACAGGCCCCGCTGCTTCAGATCGCGCACAAGGGCGGCACTGGGCTGATCGAGCTGGTCGGCGACTTTTTTTGTGGCGTTGGCGTTGTCGGCGTGCGTGTCCCACGGCTGGCTTTGCAGATACACCCCCACGAACCGCACTCCCTGTTCGATCAGCCGGCGGGCGAGCAGACAGCGCGTGCCGTAGGGACGCGTTTCGGGTTTGTCGAGTCCGTACAGGCGTTGCGTCGCCTCGGTCTCGGCGGCCAGATCGACCGCTTGGGGAACCGCGGTCTGCATGCGGGCTGCTGTTTCAAAATTGCGGATGCGGGCCTCGAGATCGGTGTTCTCGGGATATTTTTGGGCGTGCAACCGGTTCATCGCCGCGACCAGGTCGAGCTGTCGCCGGCGGGCGGCAGCCGAGACGCGCTGCGGGGTGGCCAGATTGAGCACCGGCGCCTCCGCGAGTTCCCCCGCGTTGAACGGCGTACCCTGATATCGGGCCGGCAGCCAGCCCGACGACCAGTTCAGCGTGCCATTGATGGGGAGTCCGCCGGGATCGGGCAGCACCACAAACTCTGGCAGGTTTTCGTTCAGCGTGCCCAGGCCATAGACCGCCCAAGCCCCCAGGCTGGGGCGGTCCGTCGCAGTCAGATGCCCGCTATGGGCGATCCGCAGCGCGGCCTCGTGGCAGACCGATTCGGTCGACATCGAGCGGACGAGGGTGATCTCGTCGGCGATGCCGGCGATGTGTGGAATGATCTCGGAGAGTTCCATCCCGCACTGCCCCGACGGCCGAAAACTGAATGGTGAACCGAGCAGGTTGCCCGACGCCGAGGGACTGAGCGTTTCGACCTTGCCAGGGAACGGCTTGCCGTTCATTGCCGTGAGCTTCGGCTTGGGATCGAACAGATCCATCTGGCTGGGGCCGCCGTTCTGAAACAGGCAGATGACCTGTTTCGCCCGCGATTCAAAGTGCGGGAGGGGGACAACGGAATCGCCGGCGAGAACTTCCCCGGCGCGCGAGCGTTGCAGGAGCGACGTCAGCGCCAGCGAGCCGACGAGACCTCCGGCAGACCGAGCCAGGAAGGTGCGGCGACACGCATCGACGGCGCTGCTCGAGACCGAGTTGCGCAACAAGCCGAGTTCAGATGGACGCGAGAAACCAGACATTCGAATCTCACTCCAGATACAGAAACGGATTGCTCGCCAGCAACATCTGGCAGAACTCGACGAGGCGCTCGTTTGGTTTGGTCGCGTCCGCCGCAACGGCCACGGCGTCCGCTTGTGCAGGCGGGGCAGTTTCCGACGCAGGCGGACTGCTTGGTGACGATTTGTCGGCGAGAAATCCGACCGCGAGTGTCGATTCTTCGGTCGTGGGATCACGTCCCAGGGCGAGCCGATAGGCCAATTGAACCAACTCGTAGCGGTCTGCCGGTCGCAACTGGTCAATTCGTCGAGCGAAAGCGGCGGCGCGCCCCAGGGCGAAATCGGAGTTGAGCAGTGCCAGCGACTGTAGGGGAACCGACGACGACACGCGCGACGAACAGATCGTGGCGAGTGCGGGCGCGTCGAACACCTTGAGCAGACTCAGTGATTGAGAACGCCGCTGCTGCAGGTAGACGCTGCGGCGAAACGCCCCGGGGACGTTCTCGTCGACGATCACCTCTCCCACGGGGGTTTGTTTTGTCGGGATATACGGCCCGAAAGAACCGGAATCGAGATCACCCGCCACCGCCAACATGCCGTCGCGAATCGCCTCGGCCGGCAACCGCCGCAACGGTGCCCGCCAGAGCAGGCGATTGTCGCGATCGCGCGAGAGTCCGTCGGGGCGCGATTCGGAACTCTGCCGATAGACGCTGGAGAGGGCGATCAGTCGGTGCAGGCTCTTTTGACTCCAGCCCGCGGCGACAAACTGGCGGGCGAGTTCATCGAGCAGTTCGGGATGCGAAGGAGCCGCGCCGCTCTGCCCCAGATTGTCGGTGGTGTCGACCAGGCCGCGGCCGAAATACTGCCGCCAGACCCGATTGACGTGAACCCGGGCGAGCAGCGCGGCGGGGCGCGATCCGGGCTTCAGCAGCCAGTTGGCGAAAGCCAGCCTTCGCCCGGTCGTCGCGGCACGACCGGGGTGAGTCGCAGGGTAAGGATTGTCGGCGTCGGTGAGCAGTTCCAGACCTGCGGGGTCCATCGATTCGCGGCGCAGGTGGTACAGTCCCCGTTCCAGAAAGGGAACCACGGGAGGGGCCGACGACTTGTCGGTGACCCAGGCGATTTTCCGGCCGGGTTCCGGCGTGCGCTGCTGTTCCAATTCCTTCAATTTCGCGGCGAACTGCGTGCGTCGTTTCTGAAATTCCTCGCGCAGGGCCGCCACCTCGCTTTGCTGACCGGCCCCCGCCCGGCTGCGTTCAATCACCAATTCGTCAACGACGTAACTCCGACCGATTGCGAAAAAGAACGCAAAGCCCCCCTCGGGCAAGTCGTCGGCCTTCAGGTCAATCGATTTGCCTTCCGGGATCCAGTCGACCAGATGCTCGAGTCGGAATCTGCCCCCGCCCATGTTGGTAATGCGGACGCCGAAATTGCGACCCGGCGTATAGCCAGACAGCCCGATCTCTCCAATCGGCCGGCTGTCGGTGCCCGGGTAGTCGAAGTAAATCTGCGTCGGCCCGCCGGGGTTGCCGTCGACCAGCAAATTGCCTCCCGGTCGGTCGCCATTGTCGTTGTAATCGTGGGCGGCGATGGTGTAACCGATGCGCTCGGCGGCCCCTCCACCCACCTTGTTGTCGACGAGTTCAAACGTCGCCTGAATCCAGTCGCCCTCCTCGTCGGGAGACCAGTCGAACGCCTGTTTCGTCGAGAGCCACGCTTCACCGGGGCCGGCGATCACCTGCAATCGCCCATCGTTCACAAATGCTCCATGAGGAGTCTGCGAGTCGAGATGCACTTCGCCCCCGGCGACGTCGTCGCCGGGAGCCGTGCTGCTGTATCGGTCGGCAAGCGGTTGTGAACCGTCGAATGAATCTTGGAACAGCACGTCCCCAGGCTCGCGGTGTTCTGCGACCCAGGACTGGAATTCCGAGCGAAGCGCCGCGATCTGGCGGGTCACTTCGGCCTGCTGTGACTCCCAGAGTTCACGCTCTCCCGGCAAGTACGCATACGCGTAGCGGTTCTTGGGGATGATCCAATCTTGGGGATTGAACGCGGGGAAAAAAACCGCTTGCAGGCGGTAGTAGTCGGCTTGGGAAATCGCTTCGAATTTGTGGTCGTGGCAACGGGCGCAATGCACCGTCAGCCCCAGCAATGAGGAACAGGTGACTTGAACGACCGCTTCGAGCGCGGCCCGGCGGTCGATTTCATGCGCCTCGGGCTCGTTGACGCTATCGTCGGTGCCGTCTTGTCCGTTTCGCAGAAAGTGTGTCGCGATCAACAGGTCGATCTGTTCCGGAGTGGTCGCTTCCCCCGGTCGGAATCCCGCGATTTCATCGCCCGCGAGTTGTTCGCGGATGAACTGGTCGAACGGTTTGTCGGCGGCCAGGGACTGAATGACCCAATCGCGGTACCGCCAGGCAAAGGGTCGATCGGTATCGGCGCTGAAATAGCCGTTCGAATCGGCGTACCCCGAGGCGTCGAGCCAGTGCTTGCCCCAGTGTTCGGCAAACGCGGGGGACGCCAGCAGGCGATCGACGGTCCGTTCGTACCAGTCGGGCCGGTCGTCGGTCATGGCGTCGCGCCGCAAGTCGTCGTCGAGGGGCAGGCCGGTGAGGTCGAAGGCGATCCGCCGCAGGAGCGTCGCGCGGGGCGCCTGGGGATTGAGATGGAGTCCGGCGGCGTGCAGTCGGGAGACAACCCAGGCATCGATCGGAGTGCGGAGGTCGCCAGGGTCGTCAACGGCGGGGGCCGGGCGAATCGTCAACGGGCGAAACGGGGAATGTTCGGCGGCTGCTCGCTCTCGGTCTCCAGCCGAAACCGGAGAAACGACTAGCGAGACCGCCAGAAAGGCGACGCGAATTGCAAGCGAGGGGGGTTGCGGCATGTCTCCAACTGAATGACCGAGGAGGGAAATCCCATGGAAGGAATTCTGCCAGAATTGCGTCACGCTGAAAAGGCGGTTCAGCGGCATTGGCGTCGTTTGGTGGGGTGTAGGCAGGTAAAGGTTTGTTCGCCTGGGAAAACGGAATGACGAGCGATACCGATTCCAGGACAGCAGGCACGGTCCTCTGATCCAGCGTTGAATCGGCTCAGCGTACGAGGAAAATCAACCCGCGCCGGCGGTTGGCCCTGGCCTTCAATCTTCAAAAGCTGCTGAGATAAAAAGTCAGTCGACCGACCGCAGGGACCGGATCCATTCGAGAAATCGTCGCAGGCAATCGCTTTCGCCTTGTGTTTCGTCAACCGGCAGGAACTCCACTAGCTGTTGCGCTGGAAGGAATGAAAACGCCGCGCTGTGTTCACTACCAACGTATTCGCCGGTCGGCTGCAACAGCAGAATCTCCAGGCGGGTTCCGTCGCACCTCCAGACTTCAGGAACCCCCAATCGGGAGTAAATCTGCAGTCGATCCAGCGAACTGTGCGTGATATCGACCTCGATGGCCAGGTCTGGAGGAGGATCGATTCGCAGGTCGATCTTTCGTTTGCCACGGATCCGAGATTCGTTTGTGATCCAATAGCACCTGTCGGGTTCGAGTCCGCGCAGGAGATCATGTCGTCGAAACGTCGTGGATCCACCGCTGGCATAGGGAATGTCCCGATGTTCGGCGGCCCTCTCGACAAACCGCCCCAAAAGGGAGCTGACCACTTCATGCCAGAGCGAGGGAGACATGATCTCGAGGTTGGTGCCATCGAAGGTAAGGCGGATCGGATGATCCGCGAGCTGTCGACAGAGGGTATCGTACGTCTTCCAACCGACGCCCCAGAGGACGAATCTCTGGTCGTCGTCGGCAAGGATGTCCCGCGTAGAAGAGCGAACGGATTCGATGAGAGACGTCATTCAGCGAGTTCGAGACAGATGGTGGCGTGCGCTGTCGGCCAATAAGTATAGCTTGGCGAAAAGGATTTCGGCATTGCGAACGACAACAGTCGCTCCGGAACGCCGTTGGCGTGGGGAAGCTAAAACGGGTCAGGTCTCATTGGAATGCCCGAACCGTCGACTGGCGAGGTTCTTGAATTGGCGAGAGTGTCCGGAAAGACCTCGGTTTCGCGAGTGAACCCCGGGATGTGAGTCGCCTGGTCCCTTCCGCCGGTCACCGTCGCGAAGTCCGTCAACTGCCGGCCGGCGTATGCATCGATTCGATCACCTTGCGCAGCGCATCCAGATCCCACGAGCCTGGTTTCTGGCTGGGAGGGAAGTCTTTGAGAGTTTGCAGAAATGCCAAAATCGCTTCGTTGCTCCACATGATTCGGGGGTTCACCGACTGCACCCAGTCGTTGTAAATCGTCGCGTTGTGCTGGGCCCGTTCGTACGGGTCGCGGCGGAGATTGAACACCAGTGGCAACCGCAGCTTCGCCAGCGGCTCGCGCCAGACCTCGAACGCAAGTCCCCGGTTTTCCAGAAAGAGGCACTTCCAGTCACCGCGGCGGACTCCGGCGATCTCCGCTTCGTCGGTCACGTAGATGAATGCTTCGCGCGGCGACGTCGGGGACTTGCCCGTCAGATAATCGAGCAGGTTGATTCCGTCGAGGTGATTTCTGTACTTTCGCCCATTGAGTTCCACCCCTTTGAGGAGTTTTTCCCGGATCTCGGGAGCCCCGGCGGCCGCGGCAAACGTCGGCAGCCAGTCCTGATGCGACACGATGCCGTTCAGCGTCTCGCCAGCCGGGAACTTTCCGGGCCAGCGGACGAAACACGGGACGCGGTACGCGCCTTCCCAAGTGGAGTTCTTTTCGCTGCGGAACGGGGTATTGGCCGCGTCGGGCCAGGTGTTGAAGTGGGGGCCGTTGTCGGTCGAGTATTGCACGATCGTGTCGTTGGCGATGCCCAGATCGTCGAGTAGGTCGAGCAATTCGCCCACGTGCCCATCGTGCTCGACCATGCCGTCGGTGTACTCGTCGTTTCCGGGATGCCGGCGGTTTTTTCCAACGTGGGTGCGGTAATGCATGCGTGTGCCGTTCCACCAGCAGAAGAACGGTTGACCCGCTTTGTGCTGGCGGATGATATAGTCTTTGGCCGCCGCGACGGTCTCGTCGTCGATCGTTTCCATCCGCTTCTTGGTGAGGGCACCAGTGTCCTCGATGGTCTGGCCTCCCTTGCCGTCGGCTTTGCACTTGAGTACTCCGCGCGGTCCGTTCCGTTTGCGAAACCCCGGGTCGGGGGGGTAGTCCTCGTGTTCCGGATCCTCTTCGGCGTTGAGGTGGTACAGGTTGCCGAAAAACTCGTCGAAACCGTGCATGGTCGGCAGATGTTCGTCGCGGTCTCCCTGGTGATTCTTGCCGAACTGACCGGTGGCGTAGCCCAGGCTCTTGAGAACGGTCGCCATGGTCACGTCAGTTTTTTGCCAGCCCTCGGGGGCACCGGGAACGCCGACCTTGGTCATACCGGTGCGAAGCGGGTTATTCCCTCCGATGAACGCAGCCCTCCCGGCGGTACACGACTGCTGCCCATAGTAGTCGGTGAAGGCGAGTCCTTCCTTCGCGACGCGATCGATGTTTGGCGTTCTGTATCCCATCAGTCCGCGATTGTTGTAACTGATGTTCGAGATGCCGATGTCGTCTCCCCAGATCACCAGGATGTTCGGCTTCTTATCCACCTTTTGAGCGTCGGCCGCGACTTTCTGATTATGAACCGCCAGGGCGAGAGTTTCCCCCCGTCGGGTTGCGTCGCAGCCAATTTCGGGCCGGGGAAGGAGTACTAGCGGCTGTTCGAGCCGGTCGATGGAGAGGGGCTGAACGCGATTGGCCTGCGCGGTCGGTTGGCCCTCTCCCGACGCCGCCGAGTAACCCAGCAAACTCCCGATCACCATCGTCGCGATGGCACCGATGTGAATTTGTCGCATCATTCGAAATCCTCTCTGGAGTCAATGAAACTGCGGCCCGTTCGCCCTCTCGGGGCGTCATCGGCCTGGATGGGAATCGCACCGAAAGATCGAACCCGCAGAAAATGCTCGTCGATCGGCTTCAACCCGGGGAACAAGCAGTTTGAAAGGGTGTTGTAGCATGGGTGGGGAATCTGCGGCTACCACGTGGCAGGGGGAGGTATCGGGAGGGGGGGAGAAGACTCTGGAAGCGAAAACGGGGTCAGGACTTTTTGATTGCTGGTTGTTTGGCCAGCGTGGTTTGTGATAAGGGAGTGACGAGCCGGCGTCGTGCGCTACGTCTGTCGCTCGAATCGGGCGGGGAGTTTCCCAGGGCTGAAGCCGGCGAACCAGCCGACTGGGGGCCGGCACTTGCGGGGTTTGGAAAGGATGTGGCCGCAGGAGAAGTGACCTGCCCCGGTTTCGCTTCTTCCTGTCATGGCGGGCTCAGGCTGGCTCGTTGTGCCGTGGGTAACTGGCGGGATTCAGCCTTCGCGTTCATACATCCCCGGTTTGCGATTCGTGTCATCGGGCGAATTGTGAACCGATTCGCAGGCATTTATGATCGCCTGCCGCGTGCGGGAGGATCACCAGTTCGACGGTCGGCGCGGAGGATTTCGATGGGTGCCTGGGGATATGGGATTCGACAAGACGACGTCGTCTGCGACGTCATTGGTGCGTTTGAAGATCTCATGAAGGGGGGCCAGTCGCTCGGCGGCGCGACCCAGGAGGTGACTTCGCGGTATGACGCCGAGATTCAAGATTCCGATGACGGTCCACTTTTCTGGATCGCGCTGGCGGACATGCAATGGACCTACGGGGGACTGGAGCCGAGGGTCCTGAAGCAGGTTCAGGACGACCTGGACTCGGGTCGAAGTCTGGCCCCCTGGGCGGAAGACCCGCGCGGTCTGTCGCAGCGACGAACCGCGCTCGAGAAGTTCCTTGGTAAAATCTCGACCCCAAATCCGCGTCCCAAAAAGCCGCCCAAAATTGTGGTCCGTCCGCCGAAGTTTCGGGCGGGCGACTGCTTGAGCATCCGGCTGGCTGAGGGGCAGTACGCGGCGGCGATTGTCCTGGCGGCCGACCACTCAGAGGTGGAGTATGGACGGAACCTGATTGGCGTTCTCAACTACCTCTCGGCGGAGAAACCGACCGACGAGGTCTTTCATGCCCGGAACTGGCTCATTAGGAATCACCACGGTTGGCGGAACTCCCCGGATCTCGCTTGGTATCTGCCCGTCGGATTTCGTGAGGCCAAAAGCCGCATTGAAGTGGTGGGCACAATCGAACTCCTGGATCCAGACCCGCGGGCCAGCAATGACTATTGCGGTTGGGTCGGACTGGGAGAGCAGGTCGCGGCCCAGCGCGCGTGGGACGCGAAAAAGAGCTGACGGGCACAACGGGGGGGCAGGGTGCGTCGTCGTAAGCCGGAGGAGAGTAGCGAATGAAAGAGTCGTACAAGGCTCATCCTGACGCGGGGAAGCAGAAATTCACCAGTCTGCTGCACCACATCACGCCGGAGCTCCTGCGGGCGAGTTTCTTCGATCTGAAGAATCGAGCCGCGCCGGGTGTCGATGGCGAGACGTGGAGCGATTACGCGGTGGAGTTCGAACGGCAGATAGACGATCAGCACGGACGATTTCATCGAGTTGCCTACTGGGCCAAACCAGCGGTTCAGAAGATCGGCGTTCGTCATCGGACAACGCGCACGTCGAATCCCCGTAGGTTGCGGTTTGGCAGTCTGGTCATGGCCGGGAATCGGTCGCGCCGCGTCTGGCACGATTCGAGTTGACTACTGGAATAGTCAAGACTATCATGTGACTATTCCGATAGTCAGTCCGGAGGAGTTCCTGATGCCCAAGACACCCGAGCCCCTGGGGCAGGTGCAACTCGAGATTTTGCGATACGTCGCCGAGAATCATCCGATTCGCGTGAGCGATGTCGCGGAGCATTTCGCGCAGACCGCCGGCAAAGCCCGGACCACGGTCCTGACCGTTCTCGAAAAACTGCGCGAGAAGGGGTATCTGTCGCGGCGCAAGTTGAACGGGGCATTTCACTACGCCCCGCGGTTGGGGCACGACCAGGTGCTGGCGAGCGTCGTCCAGCGATTTGTCGACGAGACGCTGGGGGGATCGGTCTCCCCGTTCATCGCATTCCTCGCCGACTCGCCCCAACTGACCGACGCCGAACTGGCGAAACTGAAATCACTCGTCACGCAACTCGAAGTCCGCCGACAGACGGAGAAGCCCTGAATCATGAGTGTCACTGGATTCATGAACATCAACGGATTCAATGAGCTGTCGGCGGTCTGGGGATCGCACATGGGAACGGCGTGCTGGCGGGGAGGCTTGGCCCTGCTGGTGGCGCTCCTGCTGGTTCGACTCGTACGAAGCCTGCCTGCCGCCGCTCGGTGCGGGTTGTGTCGGTTGGCGTTTCTCAACCTGCTGATCGTGGGGCTCTGGTTCTTTACAGTTCCACTGCGACTGCTGCCCCCGCTTCAGACCACCCCCGCACCAGCGCTCGGGCGGGTGATCGACACGCCGGCCGCGACTCGCCAACAACCCGGGGCGATTCCCGAAGTCCCTGGGGCAGCGACGGCACAGGCCGATTCCCAGGCGATTCAAGGAAACGCTCAGGAAGTCGGCACCCGGGCGTCGCTCCATGTCACCAGCCTCGCGTTCATCGCCTGGTGGATTGGCGTCTCTCTGTTTTCGTTCCGATTGCTTTGGCAGTGGTCGCGCGTGCGAATGTTCCTCCGCGGCACTTCGCTTGTTGTTGATTCTGCGCTGCAATCACGGCTCGTGGCGACCTGTCGTCGCATGAACGTGCGTTTCCCGCCGGAATTGCGAGTTTCGAGTGTTGTCGGGAGCCCGTGCCTGGTGGGAGTTTTTCGTCCGGTGATTGTGCTGCCGACGCAGGTTTTTGAGTCGTGTTCCCGGGAAGCGCTCGACGCGGCGTTATTGCATGAACTCGCTCATGTCCGCCGGCGCGATCTCTTGTGGAACTGGCTGCCGGCGGTCGCGGAGGTGGTGTTTTTCTTCCATCCCCTGGTCTGGCTGGCGCGGCGCGACTGGCGTTTGTCTCAGGAGATTGCCGCCGACGAGCTGGCGATTTCCGCCTCCCATGTCGACGTCGTGGACTACGCCGGTCGGTTGTTGGAGCTGGTCTCCATCTGCCGGTCGACGACTCTCCCCTCGCATCTGGCCGTCGCGGTCAGCGAGACGTTCACTCAACTCAGTCTACGGATCACTGCCATGCACTCGTTCGAGAGTCTGACTGCGACACGCCGGTTCTTCGCCGCGGGCCTGCTCACCGTCGCCGCTCTGGGGATTGTTCCATGGAATGTGACTCATCGCGATGGTGTCGCGCAGGCGATGGGCACGGAATCTTCTTCCGCCGGTAACGTGAAGAGTCCTAAGCCGGCGCAGCCCGAGAATGAGCGGCTCGCCACGCCAGCCGAGGCCATTCTCGCGGTCGAAAAGCTGGGGGGTGACGTGGTTCTCGACACAAATGCCCCCGACACCCGCGTGATTTCCGTCAGCCTGTTCAAGACGAAGGCGACCGACAGTGATTTGCGGGGGTTGAAAGCCCTGACGACGCTCCGAGCGCTCACCCTGGTCGCCACCCCGGTGACAGACGCGGGCCTCGAACAGATCTCGGGTCTGACGAACCTGGGATTGCTGGAACTGAACGAGACCGCCATCAGCGATGCGGGACTGGCTCACCTGCGCGGATTGACTCGGATGGGGGAACTCGGACTCAGCCGGACGAAAATCACCAATCGTGGACTTGCGCATCTCAAGGAAATGAAAGACCTGGTGATGCTGCTCCTGGAAGGGACGAAGATCACCGATGAGGGAATGACGCACTTGAGTGAATTCACCCGCTTGAAGACGCTGACCCTCAGTTCGACTGCGGTCACCGACACCGGCCTGGAGACATTACGAACCTTGACCGAGCTGCATGATCTCCGCTTGAACTACACCGAGGTCGGAGACGCTGGCCTGGCCCATTTGGCGGGGGCCACTGAACTGCGGACCTTGCTGCTTCACAAGACCAAGGTCACAGACGCCAGTGTCCAACGATTGTCGGAGTTCAAACACCTGCGATTTCTAGACGTCGACAAAACCGCCCTGACCGAGGCGGGGGTCAAACAACTGCGTACGAAACTCCCCGCCTGCCAGATCGTCTGGAACGTGCCGAATCAGGATCTTCCCGCGCTGCTGAAGGAATTCGAATTGGTGGAGCATTTCTGGCAGCAGGAAGAGGTTGGCAGAAAGTTGATCGCGACCGGCGACCCCCGGGTCATCCCGGCGATGAAGCGGCTGCTGGGTGTCCCCAGTCGTCGCCGTCGCTGCAACGCGGGCTGGGTTCTGGACGCGATGGGAGATCCCGCGGGCCTCCCCTCCGTTCTGCGGGATTTCGAAGACACCGCGGACCGAGCCGTCGAACCGGGTGGCCGGCCGTCGAAAAACGGCGTCCCCGATGTCGGTTTGCAAATCGCCGACGATCGATACTACGCGGCTCTGGTTCTGGGCCGAATTGGCAAACGGGAGGCTGTCCCCGCGCTGATCGCAGGATTGAAGGACGAAACGGTCAACCTCCAGTCGGCGATTTCGCTCGCCCAGATTGGTGACCGGCAGGCCATCCCGGCCCTTCGTCAAATGGCGATCGATTCGCCGACAAAACGCCTGTGGGCCAGTTACGGACTCGCGGCACTGGGAGAGCAAGAGGGTTTCGACTTCCTGTTCGAAGTGGCGGCGAACGAGCCAAGTTGGACCGATCGCCGACATGCCGTCGAAGCGCTGGGAACGATCGGCGACCGCCGCGCGACGTCGACGGTCATCGACGTGCTTCGAGATGAACAGATCAACGTCCGAGTGAGCGCGGCGATCACACTGGGAAAAATCGGTGACCCGGCGGCCCTCCCCGCACTCACCGCGGCGCTCTCGGACACCGAGGAAACCACAATCAACGCGCCGACAACGGTGGCACACCATGCCCGCGAGGCAATCGACGCGATTCACAAACGGCAACGGACGGACGGTGGAACGCCCGACGGACGGAAATAAAAGGGGAGACAGGATGAAAGGGATGAAGAGGATGGACAGGATTAAGACAGTGATGAACGGGAGGGGAATAGCGAGAGACGCGGCGAAGAGGCGAATCCCCGACGGGGGTCAATTCATTTCGCGACGCACGGCTCGCTTGCGAGGTTACGCCAGCCCCGAGTGCGTCGGGTGACGGAGTTCGCACAGCGGGCCGCGCACTCAGAGAGTGCGGGCTCCGTTTTGAAAGACTGGTCCCGTTGTGCCTTCGCCGAAAGACGGCACCCGTCGGCAAAAAAACAAACAGGCTGATGAAGGCGGCGAGCCTTCATCAGCCTGTTTGAAAATTCAACCCGTCAACTCGGAATCGATCGACGATCAACGCCGGGGAGGCGCGGGGCCGCCGGGCATTGCGCCAGGCATCCCACCGGGAGCGGCACCAGGCATCATTCCGGGGGCACCCACCGCACCCTCCGAGGAGAGATCGAAATCGAACTCGTTCTTGTCTTTGACCACGTCTTTTTCGAACTGCGGATCGGTGAGGTATTTCACCGGCAGAGCGCTCATGTGGATCCCTTTGTCGGGCTGCATCGGCATGTCGAACTTGATCTTGCACTTACCAATCGGGGCACCCTTAACCCCCTGCGAGTAGCTCAGTTCGTATTTGCCATCCTTGTCGGTCATGCCGTTGGAGTTTCGAGAGATCGTGGTCGATTCGAAAATCACCATGACCCCCTCGATTGGCTTGCCGTCCAGTTTGACGACCCCGCTGACCGCCCCCAAGGGGGGGGCGTCCGCTTTGCCGCCGCCGCAGCCAACCAAGACACAACCCAAGGCTGCCGTCGCGAGCAACCGAAAGCTTCCAATCCGCGAGCGAAACATTGATGTAGATCCTTGTGGTCGATCAGACGCAGTGGAGATCAGACTCCCCTTCCGCAGGGAGGTATCCCGCGGAAGGAGACAAAAGTTAAAGACTAGAACTCGCCCAAGACTTCGCGACCGTAAATCGTCGCCAGTCCGTTCAGGGTCGCACGATTCATGTTCTCACTCAGGAATCGAACGCCACCGTCACCCAGCAGAATATGGCATCCACCGGTGTGAACGCTTCCGGCACCCCAGGCGTACGGCTTGCCGGAGTTGTTGTAGTTGAAGTTGATCCCGTAGTCACGTGGCAGGATGTGGTGGGTGTGGGTCGCCGCGTGAATGAACGGGCCGAAGCACGAGCAGCCACTCTTCTCGAATGGGGTTTCGATCATCAGCATCGTCTGGGTTGAGCCGTCTTTCAGGTCCTGAATTCGGGCGGCACCATTCACGCCGAACGCTGACTTGTTCGCGTCCGACCACCCCTGGTACATCGGGTAACCGACGTATTCGTTGTAGTCATGCACGAATCCATAGCTCGAACGATAGGCGTTCGCGATGGTGTACATGTTCTGAGGGGCGTAAGTGTACGGCTCCTGGTACGGAGTGTCTGACGGACAACGGAACGCGTCGAGCTTCTTCGAGATCACCGCCGAGTTGTCGACCCAACCAGCGTTCTTGCCGATTCCATACCAGTCCGAGGCACCGGTCGCGACGCTGAAGTTGATCTGGTTGTACAGGGGGGTGTTATCGAGCTGGGGCAGCAGCAGCAAGTAACCGGTGGTGTTACGCACCGAATTCGCCTGCATCCCCCAATACGAACCGATATTGCTTCCCGCACCGCCCGGATTGATTTCCGACGGAGGAAACACGCCATGCGTGTCGTGGTAGTTGGCCAAGGCCAACCCCAATTGTTTCAGGTTGTTCTTGCACTGCGTGCGACGAGCCGCTTCACGGGCTTGCTGCACCGCGGGAAGCAACAACGCGACCAGGATGCCGATGATCGCGATCACCACCAGCAGCTCGATCAGCGTGAAGCCAACCCGACGAAGGCTTCGAGGACTTGTCCGAACCATACGCCGACTCCCTAGAAAAACGAACAGAAAGGAAGAAAGGAACCGAAGACGACAACTCAAACTTCAAGCGGTCGGAGCATCCGTGCAGCGACGCTGCGGACTTCAGTCAGGACGAACACACACAAGGGAAGTTCAAGCTTGGCAGGGATCCCGCCCAGAACGGGCGGGGTTTTCCCACGTCAAGAGATCCAGAGATCGGACTCTCCCTAATTAAGCACATCCCGATGCGATCTGCAAGGAAAATGAAGGTTGAATTGTGATTTTGTGCGGAATTGTTCGGCAGTCGCCGACCCGCCGCTCGTCGCGGCGTCCGGGATCATCAACGCAAAGCGTGTGCCGGGAGATAAAGTCGCCTCCCGGTTTTCCCGCGGGTTGCCGCCGATTTCCCCGTAACTACACGACGAAATCGCGGTCTCGTCCGACGCACCGAGTGGCCTCACACCGATTTCAGCTCTCTCGCGAACGTCCAGTCGACTGCTTGCAATCAGGGCAGGAGTGCATGCGGGGAGAACACTGGTCGGGGATCGAGCCACGACAATCCACGCTCGCGGCGCGTACGACCAACACGCGATCGTTGCGACGTCTTCGCATCACCTCGATACCACTCCCCGCAACGGTTCGGCGAAGTCCTCCCACAATCGCTCTGCCGATTCCACAGGCAGTTCGCCATCGTGGAACACGAACCGGTATTGTGCGCGGTGTACGTCGTCCGGGGTGATGCGCCATTCGCCCAGGTGCGCAGGCGTGTAGACCATGTATTGCATGGTCGGATGAATTCGTAACGGCTCCGGAAACCGGAAATTGGTCGGGTGGGTCATGAAGGTGATTCCCGCCGTTTTGCCATCCACCGGCCCAAACAGATCGCACCAACGGGGCCGGCTGTGATTTCCCGCGATCCGGTCCCGGCCTTCCGACGTCATGAACCGCCCGTGTTCGATCCCCCAGGACCGGGCGCCACGGAGCGCCATGCCCCCATAGTGGTAATCGTTCAGCTTCAACGGACTCAGGCCGCCACACCGCGCGGATGTGGCGATGTCGCAGATCCAGTAGCCCCGACTTGGCCCGCCGGCATTCCAGACGCGAACCGTCCAGCTTTCCAGCAGCGCAACCATTTCCACCGGCCCCGAGAGATCCACATGCTCGTGCGTCACTCGCAGCTCACCAAACACCGGTCCCGAAGTTGTCCCCTCGATCGAATGGAATCGCACCCGCCCGGTTCCCCCCGCCAGATTCCAAAAATCGGGGGTTCGCCCTTCAAACTCGGTCTTCGTATTCGCCAGGAAAAGCCCGCTTTGATGCGGATGGTCGGGTGGGAATTCGTCGGTGACAACGGCCCCCGATGGCGTCTGTGCCGGGTGAATGTGGGCGCTGCGACCGTACCGGGGATCCATTCCTTCCGGGGCCGGCACATGCGCCGTGTTGTAGCGCAACACCGTCCGTTCGTCCACTTTCAATTCGAGATGCGATCGGGTTTCCACCGCCTCGACCTGCGTCCCTTCCGCCACCTCGCCCCGTTCGAGACGGTAGGTCCGAAGTTTACCCGGTTTCAATTCCCCCGCGATAATCCACCACAACCGGTTTGGCTCGCCGGTCTCCACCTGGGAAGGGACAGGGGACTCAGTCCCCTCCGTGGTGTCAACCAGCCGCAATTTGGTCAAGTCGTTGTCGGCCACGTCCAACCGGACGAACGCGCGTCCATCGATTCGGGTCCGATCGCCCCCCGCACGGTGATCACCCCGCCAACGCGGAGAGTGTTCGCCGTGGGTGACGACGTTTCCCCGGAATTCCCAACAGACGCGAGCGCCGTCAAAATCACGAACGCGCACACAAGCCCCCGGCACCACACATTTCGCGACACGGTGTTTGATTCTCCCGGCAACCCGACACATTGGCCTTGATGTTCGCATCCCAACCACGCGCGATTCTATCGGGTTTCAGGCAGGACACCAGCGGCACCGGTCACAATCAATTCGGGAATACGTATACTCCACGCGGCCGAAAACGCGACATTGCACCTGAGCCGGATGGGGTCGTGGGAGAGCCGGTTGGCGGCAGGTATTGGCGACGGCCCCATCCGCCTTGAGCGGATGGGGAGAAAGATCAACGGCTAGTCTCAATCCACATTGCGCGGTCCAGACCCCATCCACCTCGTGTGGATTGGTGAATCAGATCTTCGCTCTGTCTGCCACACACGACGTCGGTAACCAAGTCAGCAGGTGCCACCGGCGATGTCATGTTTTTTGCGAGGCATGTATGCGTTTCGCGTTCCCTGCGACAATTGGCGACCAATCGCTTTGCGATTTGGACGGGTTTCGTTTGACGCCGATCTTGTCTGACAGAGCGAGGATCTCATTCACCAATCCACACGAGGTGGATGGGGTCTTGATCGAGGATGGGGGGCATTTTTCTAGCTGCCGATCTCATTCACCATCCGGGCGAGCCGGATGGGGTCTGGGGACGCGAATCGTCTGATTTGACGCCGTGAGGAGTATAAATGAGCGGGGGGAAATCAGTGTTGGTGCGACGCGGGTTCGACCCGGCGGACGTTATCGTACTTGCCGCGGTTCTTGTGCTGGATGGCCCCCTTTTGCACGGCGAGCGGCAGCCGGACGGTCTGGTACGCCGGGTCGTTCGTGTGGACCCAGATGGTTCCGCGATACGCCCCATCGGGAAAATCGGGATTCACGGTGATCCGCAACTTGTAGTGGCGATGCCCTTCTTCGTCGTCGGTTTCACCGAGGGACTCAACTGTCGCCAGTTCTTCCGGCTGACACTCCAGTTTCACGATTTCGAACTTTTTCGTTCGGCGGTCAATCACCTCGGCCGACTGAATCATGGGCGTATCCCCCGTGAGGTACATCATCACCGCGCGGGGTCGAACCGCCACTTGGTTATCGGGGAGTGTCACCCGAAACCGGACGGTCGTTTGCCGGGGTTCCGGGTCGCGGTAGTGAACCGTGACCGTGTACTCCTTGGGACCGACCGCTTGGTTGGCGGTCTGGATGCGGATCAGGAACTCCCCGCGTTCTCCCGGGTCGAGCTGTTTGGACTTCTCGTCGAGCCGGGGCTGCAAGCAGCCGCAACTCGGGTCGAGTTTGTCGATCTCAATCAGCCGATCGGACATGTTCACGAACGCGAAATGCGTCCGGACTTCCTCGGTGGGACCGACGGAACCGTAGTCGATGAGGTACTGTTCAAACGACAGTCCGGGCATCACGGGAACTTCGGCCATCGGTCGCTGCGTGCTACCCAGAACCTGATGCAGCGTCGCCAACAACAAGGGGAACGCCCAGCCGGCATATTGCAGGCGTTTCGTCCAGGAAATCGGTCTCGGTTGAGCTTCCATACTCGTTCGCCCTCGTGGCGGTGAATCGTCCCGGTCAAATCCTTCGCCGGGAAAACGGGCCGCTATGTACCAGAAACCGCGTCAGGCCGACAAGACGGGTCCGGTCCCGATGGAGTATTTGAGTATTTCGAACAGGTGCGGATGGCGACTGCCTCCATCCTGTCCATCCCTTTCATCCTCTTCATCCTCTTCATCCTGTCAAATTCCGTCCGTCTGCCCCTTTCTCAGATTCGCACAACAACGCTCCCTGACTCGGCCGAAGTTTTTAGACAGGATGAAAGGGATGAAGAGGATGAACAGGATTGCTTTGGCGGTTGTCGTTCCAGTGGACTGAGGGCGGTTCATTCTTTGGCCACCCGCCGGCGTATCCAAGGGTAGGTGGCTGTTCTGGTGACATCATGGAGGAAATGGGTCAAATAGGAGGCATCTTCCAGTTGCGTTGCGTCTGCGGGCGTGAAAGAATGTTCCTGGACATTTGCGGTGCCCACCGCTTCACGGATGGATCCCATGCCCGACGCGTCCCTGACTCCCAGCGACCTGGCTGCAAAAGTACACCATGAAATTTCAACGAGTCTGGGTGGTTGCGCTGACAACGATTTTCTGTGTTGCCCATTCGACCGAGCCGGCTGAAGCCGGGCGAGTGTCTCGCCGGGCGGCGCGGCGTTTGAGCCAGCCGCCGTGCGTCGCGACGCCCCCCTGCGCCGCCCCCGCACCGCGCGCGGGCCAGATCAACGGTGTGCAATGTCCGAAGTCGAAATTCGCCACATTTATCGTCAACGGAACGAAGTACGAGCAGTGGGAGTGTGACGTCTGCGGCTACAACGCGATGGCGGAAATGTGCAATCGGGACATCAATGCTTCCGTCATCCGAAATTTCCCTTCCGGAACTGTCGCCAAGAGTCCCTGTGCCGACAATTCGAACAAGTGTCGCTCCTGCAACGACTGCGTGTGTGTGGTGGGGGGGAGCTACTCGGGGGCGATCCCCGGTGCCCTGATTCCCATCGAATTTCGGGGGCTTCCGGCACAGGCGAGTCAAACTGCGTCGGTGAATCAATTGACTGCGTCCGCTGGCTACCGGAAGAAGGCGAATTCTGAAAAGTTCGTGAAATTCAGGGGGGCCGGAACGGACTTTTTCGCCAAGGTGTATGTGATTGAAGAGAACATCGTCAATCCCACGAAATCGTTCGCCGCCGGCTTTGAAGTTTCCGGCACGCCGTCGACATTTGGCGATTGGACCGCGAAGGCAACCACGAGTCGCGAAGATCATCTGTTCAAGGTGACTGCCGAGCGGCCGTATACAATCATCACCAACCGATGACTCACGAATGGGGAAACCAGTCGATCATTCGTGAAGGCGGCTTCGAGATTCGAGTTGCAAACTTCGTCGTTACAAAATGTCCCAATCTGTTGAACCCGTCCGTCATAATTTGGAGTTTCAGATGAAAACACGTCCCGCATGGATTGTCGCCCTGGCCACTGTGATTGTCGTCGCGACACAGACGTTACCCTTGGAAGCGGGGGGAGGATCCCGACGAGCGCAGCGGCGTGCCGCGCGATGTGAGTGCTACTCACCCAGCGAATGCTGGAGGCCATGCGCGCCTTCCGTGGTTCCGGAGGCGATAATCAATGGATTCGAGTGTCCTCAGACAATTCTGGCAACGTTTGTGGTTGCAAACAGGACGTACGAGCAGTGGGAGTGCCGTAAATGCAATCTGAGTTTTTTTGGCATTTGCAGCAACGCGCCCGGTACAGAGATCCGCACCTTTCCGGCGGGAACGCATGCGGTGAATGAGTGCTACACGAATCGAATCTGCAAAACCTGTGCCGAGTGCGTTTGCACCGTAGGTGGGATTTACGCCAGGACAAACTTTGTCACTGCACTCGAACCGACAGACGAGCCGGGGCTGCCAGAACCTGCCAGTCTGGACCCGCAAGTGACCAACGTGAGACCGACATCAGGACTGCGGATCCGAACGAATTCCGACAAAATCATCAAATTCAATGACGGGACTAACAGCTACTTCGCTCGAATCTATGTGATCGAGAGCGTCACCAATCCCGGGTCTCAATATCACGTTGGCTTTCAGGTCGCGCAGCCAGCGATGGTTGATGAAGATTGGACGAATAATGCGACGGTCAAAGGCGTAACTGCTCAATAACCCCGCGGTCGGCGCGCGGTCCGGCGGCGCTCGTCGCAGGCGTCGATTGAGTGCGCGAGTTTACGGAGGTGGAGAAGTTGCCTCAGGCCGCTGCCATTATCCGGTCTCGGGTGCGGGGGTCGCAGTCGCTT
>CAMATH010000074.1 GCA_945860955.1 Planctomicrobium piriforme | reverse complement strand
GGCGACCACCGTCGGCGAATCGAAATAGACCAGCAATTCGCACAGCCGCTGTTTCAGCAGTGGCAGCGTATGAATCTCCTCTTCATCGTCCGCCAGCGGATACAAACGCTCGAGTCGGCGAGCCCAGTCGGCGCAAATATCGGCATCAGGCCGGCCCATCCGCGTCACGCAAATCGACACGATCCGCAGAGCTTCTAACCGCTCTTCGAATTCCAGATGGCACCATTCATCCAATTCAAAACGACGATGAGACAGATTCTTGAGCAACTGAGTTCGCATAGCCGGTTCGCCCACGCGGGCGAGTGCCAACAGACCGGCCAGTTCACGCAGCCGGAGTTGCTCTTCGATAAGCAACAACAGACCTTTCCATTCGCGCTGCCGGAGATGCTCTTCGATATGCGGCGAGACCTCTGGAACCGGTTCGGCGAGAATCCGTTCCGACCACTCGGCGACCGGCTGAAACTCGAGAGCGACGCGCGCCGCATGACGCAACCACGGGTCAGAACTGCCCAGGTGCTGCCACGCGAGTTCCACCGCCGCCGGATCCTGGCGGCCATGAAACGATTCCAGTTGTCGCCGCAGCCGGCGAGCCAGTTGCGCCCGCTCGACCGAAGGACCGGCCCCAAGGGAATCGAGATTCCTTATTACCAACGGATCTTCCTGCGACTTCTCTTGCCCCCACCGAACGCGATAGAGCCCCGACTGCGTCCCCCTGCCCCCTGTGACAAAGTACATCGCGCCGTCAGGTCCGAACGCCAGGTCGGTCACATTCAACGGCGACCCTTCCAACAGCTTCTCGACTACGCAGACGTAGCCCGCTCCGCGTGGCAGGAGATGCACCGCGTAAATTCGCCCGTAGGACCAGTCGAGCGCGTAGAGCGCCTGGCGATATCGACCGGGGAACGAGCTGTGGGTGCCAAACTTCACGCCGGTCGGTGAACCGAGTCCGATATCGATGTTCGCGGGGAGGTGTTCGGCGAAGTGCGCGGGACGGTTCGCCGTCCCCTGCCGAAATCCATAGTCGCCCCCCGACACAATGTGATTGATGCGGGTGGGGCGATACCACGGGGTGCCGATATCCCCCTCGTTGTCTGCGTCGAAGGTGAACATCTCGCCGTCGGCGTTGAAGTCGATTCCGTAGGGATTGCGAAATCCACCCGCGACCAGCTCCCAGTTTTCTCCTTCGGGGTCAATTCGGGCGACATGACCGGCGGGAACTTTGGCGTCGGCATCAAACAGAAAACGATCCCAGTCGACGGGGATCAGCTTGTCTTCGGCCAAGTGCTGCAACGGCGACCGGCCCGGTTTGTAACCCTCGGGGAGTCGAACATTGTTCCCGTGAATGGTGTAGATCATGCCGTCGGGACCGAGTGCCAGCCCGTTTCGCCCATGTCCCACGCCTCCCCCGGTCTGCTTGAGCAGTTTCACTTCGTCGAATCGGTCATCGCCGTCGGTGTCGCGCAGGCGATAGAGTCCTTTCGAGTTGTTGGCGTTGGCGAACAGACTCCGGCCGGCGTAGAGAACCCCACGACATTCTTCGAGCGTGTCGTTGATGACTTCCATCGTCTCGTAAGGGGGCAGCGAATAGCGCAACAGCCCTTTGCCTTCTCGACCGATAATCGCCCGTCCCTGCGGATCGAACGTCAGGCTGACCCAAGATCCTTCGCCTTTCGCAGACGAATGGACCAGGTCGACTTCGAAGCCGGGCATCACAGAAATGGAAGCGGCGTCGTGCGCCTGGCCGGCCCCCAGCGCCTTTTTCCATTGATAATAGTCTTCAGTTTCACCCTCGGGGTTTCCCCAGGGGAATACCCCCAGCAATCCGAGACTGGTCGCGAATTCACGGTCACCCTGAGTGCGACGCTTGCGGACCGTCCACGTGGGGTCCGACGTGATCACCGTCGACTGGCCCTGCTGGTCGGTCAGTTTCAGCCAGAGAGCGATTCCCGCGGGGCCGGCGTCGTTATCGCAGATGACATCGATGCGGTTTTCACCTTCGCGGAATGTACCGGTCACATCGACGTGTTGAATCCGTCGCGTTCCCACGACCGTCGCGACAGAGACTTCGTTGATTCGCGCTTCCGCCTTGTCGTCGGCGAGCAGCCACAGCGTCGCCGACTTGGGAAGGCGGGTGAGCTGAATGCGCTTGGAAAACCACTCGCGGTCCACCGCATCGGGGAAGGGAGAATTCCAGATCCATTGGGGGATTGGTCCGGGTTCCAATGCTTGTGCGCGTGTGGGAGTTCCACACGACGCGGCACAGA
This sequence comes from Planctomicrobium piriforme, assembly GCA_945860955.1. Taxonomy (GTDB): domain Bacteria; phylum Planctomycetota; class Planctomycetia; order Planctomycetales; family Planctomycetaceae; genus UBA10511. The sequence continues at coordinate 39,625 of CAMATH010000074.1, read as the reverse complement.
CCGCCAGCACCAGTAGCACACAACGAAATCGCGTGGAAGAATTCATTCCCGACCAATCCCACAGGGTCAATGAACACCAGCGGCGTGGAAACACCACGCCACCGGGATTTTAACAAATTGACCGCACAACGTTGCGGGACAGGTCAGCAATTCGCCGAGCGGCCACTACGGGCGTTTGGGGTCCGCCGGCTCTGGTGTCTTGAATGTTGACGGCGCTGTGGCGTCAGGTATTGGAGGAGCGGATGAAGGTGCGGATTCGTCGGGTTGGATTTCGCCAATCCATTCCAAGAGGGTCATGTTCACTTCTTTGGTAGGAAGAAAATCCGTCGGCCGGCTGTTGGATTCGGGGAATGCGGGATATCTCATCGCGATTCGCAGCCGACGCCCTTTTGGTACCGGCGATTCTTCCCATCGATAGATCCCCCGCACTGTCTTCCATTTCGTCTCTTCCCCCGACTTCACTTTCAAGTCGATTTGTCGGGGTGACTTAGACAGATCGAGCGAGAACGGGGCTTCGTCGATTTTCTCCCCTTGAATCGTGACAATGCGTTCCGTGTCCGAAACTTTCAGAACTTCGAAGTCTTTTGAATATTCCAACAGTCGCCACCGTCCGTCCATCGCACGGTATTCCGACTGCAATTTCGGGTCGGCTTCGTCCGAGACACGGGGAAGCGGACGCAGAGTGGCATGATCGGTACTGGCACGCTCCAACACGATCGTGTGAAAATTCCCAGCCTGTTCAAAATCGTTCGGACGAATCTCCGTGTCTTTTGATTCCGGATTCGGAATGCGAATACGCAATTGAGTCTTCGCGGTCGGATCCTGGTCGCGATCGACCCATTCATAGATGCCGCGGATCGATTTGTAGAGTTTCGGCCCGACCTCGGCCCTGAGGTCGATCTGCCGCGGCGTGGCGGACGGGTTGAGTACGAACTCCGCCCCTTCCATCCTGCCGTCTTTGACGACGAATCGGTTGCGGGTCTCTCGCGGGTTTTGGGTGACTTTACCGGCACTGTCTTCCGAAATGATTTGCCACTCGCCTTCGAACAGACGGTACTCGGATTCGATCAATGCCCGCCCCGTCGCCGCAGGAACAGACTCATTGGTCCGCACGGTGCCGCCGTTCAAAACGTCGGGATGATCTGCGTCTCGGGTCGATTTGGCGGAATCGATCGTCGTTCTGCGGTCATCCCATTGGAACTCGGGATTCAATAGATCATTGACCCGCCGTTCGACGACCTGGTCGCGAATCTTCTCTCGGGTTTCGATCGCCAGCCGCGAGCGGGCCAGCCGCTCTTCCAGCTCTTTCAATTCCACTCGGTTGAGCTGTTGACGCAGCGCGAACGCCCGATAGACCGCTGCCGTGAGGCTGTTCTTCAACTCAGCCACGCCGGCACCGTCGGCGGGCGCATTACGCACCCGCTGCGCGAGATCCCGGACAACGCGCTCCTGGGTGTCGTACTGCGACTTGAGCTCAGTGGTCGCCGAGGCGGGGTATTTGTAGACGACGCCCGGATCATTGCTGGAACGCTGCGAATCCCCGTTGGCCGGTCGATTCGGGGAATCCACGCGTTGATCGTCCGACTTCGCCAGCTTGAGAATCTTGTTCGGCTGAACGCCTGCCCCCAGACGAACGCTGGTGTCGGGAGTGGTCAACCACAAGGAACCATCCGGCTGAAACTGATACGTTCCCGCGAGGTGTCCCCCGGTGGGAGTCAGGTGATCCTTGAGATAGGTGAATCGAACAACGGGCCGCCCCGTTGGCCGATTCTCCAAACTGATCACGCCATGACCGACTTCCTTGCCATGGAATCGATGAGAAAATCGATCGAGAACGATTCCCAGTTCGAATTGGTCCTGGGGACTGTGAGTCCCTTCGGCCGGCGAGACGACCTCGGTCACCCGCCACGTGCCTGCGAAGCGGGCCATTTCGGTTTGCTCCCATTCTGTCGCCTCGGCACTCTGCGGCGTCGCGGGAGCCGCTGTCCCCGCGTTAATACGACTGTCTGCTCTCTCTGGTGGTCGCATCCGAGAAGCGGCGGCCATTGCCGCGAATGGCTCCAGGGCTTTGGCAGCCCGTCGCCCATGTTCCGTTTCAGGGAACTCGGCGGCGGCCTTCTGCCATCGTCGAATCCCCAGATCGTAATCTCCCCGCTCCATATCTTTGGCACCAAGTTCCAAAAAAGCGATCGCACAGACTTCGGATTTCGGGTGGCGATCCAAGAAAGTCACGAGATATTCCCGCCGTTGCGCTCTCAACCGTTCACGATCATCTTCCTCGGTGCACTTGTTCAACCGCTCGTTGAATTCGGCAATCCACACAGAGTATTCGGCGAGCGGCGCGAGATTTGGCACGCCAGTCTTGAATTCACGTTCGACATCGCGCAATCGCTGCAACCCGGCTGCGTAATGCCCGCGAAGTGTTGATGTTCGCAGTTCTGTGAGGAGTTCTCTCCCCCAATTTTCACGCTCTTCGTCACTCTTGGAACCGTTGAACAATTGGACGAGTTTACGGTCCTTTTCCTTCGAATGCTGTTCCCATTGAGCCGGCGGCGCGTCCGCCGCCGGTGCATTCGTGATTATCTCCCCCAAGATCTGCGAGGTCTGGCTCGCTTTTGGAGTTGCCGCCGCCGTTGAGGGGGAGGGGAGTTCGCTGGCCGCTCTGGCCGGCCGCCGGGCCGGTTGAGCCGACAAATCCCGCCCGTACGTTCGACCGGACTGGTCAATGTAACCGCCTGCTTTGGGTTGAGGTACGGGTCGAGTTCGCGGGCGTTCGTGTTTCACCGTGCCAATCCGGTCGGGGACAAAGAAACCGGTCGGACCCGGGTTGACCGAAAGGTCCACTGCGGGTTTCCCAAGCACCAAAATCCCAAGGACGCGGTTCACCGCCACTTTTGGGCTGCCGACCATAGCGGCCACTGGTGCGTTGTTCATCTGGTGTTCCAACGTTCGATAAAAAATCTCCTGGGTCCCCACGATGGCGACGTGATCGTCGGGGATTAGGAAATAGGCCTCTTTTTGATGGTTCGACCCGAGATTGCGCGGATCTTTTTCGCCGCGCCGCTGTTCGAAAACGATGGTCGACGAAACGAGCGAGATCGCGTTCTCACCTGGCGTCGACTCCCAGCCCACCAACCATTGTTGCACGTTTTTCTTGGTGATAAACGGCCCTTCACTGATGTCGCTTTCCCCAACCGACATCAGGAGTTGGTCCTTGTCCAGGAATTCCAACCGCTGCGTCATGCGGTCGCTTCCGGGATTTTGCGGCGACCGATTCTTGCCGGCGGCTGATGCTCCCAGGTCGAAAGAAGAGTCCTCCATGATTCTCTCGCTTCGGGCGATCGACTGAAGTTGCGCCTTGAGGAGACCATGCTGCTTCAGCCAGAGCAGGAGACCGGAAGCGTGGCTCGGAGTGTAAAGAGGGACATTTCCCGGAGCGAACAGAATCGAGGGGGCCAACTTGACAATGTCGGCCCGTTGCGATTCGGTCAGTTTCAATCCTTCAAACGCCGCGAGCAGGTCCGCCTCAACCTGCCTCGCGGTCGGCGATTTCGACCAGTCGGCTTCGAGGATATAGAGTGTCGCCGCCATCGCTGGCGACCTCACACCATCGCGATCACCCGCACTCACACTCGGGCGAGTGTTCTGCAGCTCATCGTCGATCGCTCTCGGAATGCGGGCCGGTAGAATTTCTTCGTCGACTGGGGCATCGGTCGGAGGAGCCGCAAGTCTTTCTGGCGGCGCAACGGTTCGCTCTTGTCCGGTTGCCAGGTTTCCGGCGCTGGCGCAGAGCCCGAGCAGGGTCACCAGCAAATGGACAGTGATTCGAGAACGCAACATCACGGCGTGATCTCCTGTTCGAGCGGCGGATCGGCTTGGTCCGGGGGATCCAAGGGGGAGTTTGTCTGTTCGGTATCGGGTTCGTCGTTCCAAAAACGCTTCACCCGGTCTTCAAAGCTCTGCGCTTCGTCGAAGAGCGCATTGAGGTCGCGAGGAACGGAATTCCAGTCGGTATCGCCGTCCGTCGAAAGCGCCGGGGGGGCGGACGTCGAATTCTCCGCGTCATCGACTTCGCTTTGGATTGATTCGGAAACTGGCTCATTGCGGTCCGGAGTATCGACCCCAAGATACTCTGTGTTAGGGGCCACCCACGAAAAATGGGGTGATCTAGAAATTGTGAACCAAACCAGCGCGACCATCGCCACCGCAATGAAGGCGGCGATCATTTTCCCGGTGTGACGCCATTGAGCGTGGTCCGAGACGATGGCTTGGGGGGCAACCGGAGCGGCCACGGCAGCCGGTAGGGGAACTGTCATTGGCTGTTGCACGTGTGCCAGACATTGCTCCAAAAGTTGCCCCACCTCTTCCGCCGAGGCGAATCGCGCGTCACGAGATTTCTCCAGCAGTCGGCAGATCAACCGTTCGAGCCAGTCCGGGATCTGCGGATTGAGTTCCCGAATCGGGCGCGGGGCGTCGTCAGTGATTCGACGGAGAATTCCATAGGTCGACTCGGCCCGAAACGCGGGCCGACCGGTCGCCATTGTGTACAGGACACTCCCCAGGCTGAACAGGTCCGATCGGGCGTCGAGTGCTTCGCCCCGGATCTGCTCGGGGGACATGTACTGTGGCGTGCCGGCGATCAGCCCGGTCCGGGTGATCTGGGCATCATCCACCGCGCGGGCGAGTCCAAAATCGGTGAGCATCACCCGCTCGACGCCGCGCTCCAGCAGAATGTTCGCCGGCTTCACATCGCGATGGACGATTCCCTGGGCGTGAGCGGCGGCCAGTCCCTTTGCGGTCTGTAAACCGATCCGCAGCACGTCGACTGTGTCGAGTGGACCGTGCCGTTCGATGCGTTGTTGCAGCGATTCGCACGCCAGAAACGGCATCACCAGGTACGGAAGTTTGCCATTCGAGTGAACCGACAAGATCGGCATCACATTGGGATGCAGAATCGCCGCCACCGCCTGTGCTTCGCGAGCAAATCGCCGTCGCGCCGGACCACTGACCGCCAGGTGCGGGGCAAGGACCTTCACTGCGACCAGCCGTTTGAGTTCGGGCTGAAAACCTTTCAGCACCACCCCCATTCCCCCCCGGCCGATCAGCTCGAGGATGTCAATTTCACCGAGTCGGCCGATCGCATCGGTCGCCGACGAAGGCTCCAGAAAATCGACGGCGAAGTCGATCGCCGACTCTTCGTCGAGATCTTCGGACTCGGCGGCATGCGACAAGGACGAACGCAGGGACGAGCCGGTCGAAGAGTCGGCTTCACTCCGCAGCGCGACACGGACCTTCGACCAATCGCCTTCGTCCCCCGCGAGGCGTTCCAACTCGCGCTGGCAGGAGGCGCAGGTGGTGAGATGCCGACCCAGCGAGTCTTCCTCTCCTTCGCTCAGCCGGTCAGCAAGCGATCGGCGCAAAAGGTCGACGTCACAGGTTGTGTTCATGACAGCACCTTTTCGATCTTTTCGCGAATTCTGGCCAGAATTCGGCTGCGCGACATGTAGATGCTCCCGGGCGAGACGTTCAGCTCGGCCGCCACGTCGGCGACGTCGCGGCCTTCAATTTGCGTTTCCCAGAACGCTCTCCAGGACGATTCGCGAAAATCGCCGCGAACCTGTTCGGCGGCCCACACAATCAGTTCGTGGTCGTATTCCCGGGCTCGCGCGCTGTCGATCGCCTCGTCCGCGTGGGCTTCGAGCTGTTCGAGCAGGTCGGAACCCCCCTGCCCTCCCACCTGACGACGTTCACGCATCAGGAATTTGATGGAGACATTCCGTGCGACCCCACTGAGCCATCGGCGGAACGAGGCGGACTGACCATCGTCCTTCCACCGGTCAACCGACCGCACAATCGCCATCAGCAGTTGCTGGGTGACGTCGGCGACGTGGCGATCGGGAATTCCCTGGCGTCGCACCAGACGGGTGAGAAACGGTTCGTAATCGCGGGCGAAATCGGTCCAGGCCGGCTCGTTGCGCGAGTCTTTCAATCGCAGGATGAGGCTGGGACGGGTTTCGGGTTGCGACACGGACATGGCTTACCGGGCGGACGCGGTCCACCGGTTTCAGGGAACCGCGAATTGAACCGACTGAGAGGATTATCCCCGGTTGCCGTTGGTATCTCACGCGCGAGATTGAGTTTTTTGAGATTTTGGCAGGAAAACAGATCGCCTCGGGGCCGAGTTCAAAGGCCCCCTCGATCGCTTTGTGGGAGTTCGACGCCACATTCTGATGCGAGGGTATCCCACGAAGAGCCTGGGAACTCACAGTGTCGCGCGTCCCGCCGTTCCCGAGAGCGTTGTCTACGCTTGCCGGGCGTAGTGTCGATTCACCAGGTCGTTTTGAATCCACAGCAATTTATTGAACGACCGGACCGTCTGGTTGCGATTCGCCGCTTCGAGGGGCAAATCCAGGATCACTTCCGTCAAGCAATCGGACAAGACCCCCATCAGGGCGTTCATCTGAACCAGCGGCACGTCGATCTCTTTGTTCCCCGCCGCTGGTGTGTGCATCTTGCCCACCATATCGAGATACAACGCCATTTTGCCGTCGTACGCCCGTCCCAGGAGCTGCATCAGATACCGCAGCAAATGTTCCCGGCGGAATTGAATTTGAGGATTGTCGAGTGATAGCTCGGCTAGATTCGCGGGGGTGGTGCCATTGAAGCCGGCCTGCCGAGGCAGAAAATGCCGCGCGGTCGCATCATACGACAACAACTTTTTGTACGTCTTTTCCACCATCTCGGGGATCATTGGCCCCAGATACGGTGCGGCGCCATGAATCCGGGCGACATCGGCCGCAGTGAAATCCAGGAATTCACACAGATATTCGTAGCGGTAGCCCAGGTCACTTTCCAATCGGGCTTCGTCGATGGACTTCATAAGATCTGACAACGGTTTGGGAGCAATGGAGAACGGGATCCAGAGGATACCAAACAGGCGGGAACCGCACGGCGATTGTTGCGACAATCGCCGTGCGAACGCTTCGAACACTTACGACGCCAACTGAAACAGCTCGGCGGGGGGTTCCGCTTCCGTCAGCTTGAGGTCGAATTTCTCTTGCAGCACCTTGAACACGTTCGGCGTGATAAAGGCGGGAGCAACCGGCCCGACCCGAATCCCCTTCACGCCGAGCGCCAGCAGTGTCAAGAGGACCGCGACCGCCTTCTGCTCGAACCAGGAGAGAATGATTGTCAACGGCAAATCGTTGACGCCGCAACCAAACGCCTTCGCCAATCCAACCGCCACCTGAATCGCGCCATACGCGTCGTTGCACTGACCCATGTCGAGCAATCGGGGGAGGCCGGCGACCGTTCCGTAGTCGTGGTTGCGGATCCGGTACTTCCCGCAACCCAGAGTGAGAATCAACGATTCATTCGGAGCGGCGGCGGCGGCTTTCGTGAAGTAGTTGCGGCCGACTTCGGCCCCATCACAGCCACCAATCAGATAGAAGTGACGAATCTCGCCCGACTTCACCGCGCTTACGACCTTCTCGGCGATTCCCAGAATCACGTTGTGACTGAAGCCAATCGTCGATTCGCGAACCTTGCGCTCGACCAACGGGGGAGAGGTCTTCGCCATCTCGATCACGGACGAAAAATCGCTGGTCTTCAACCGCGTGCCTCCGGGAACCGCTGTCACGCGCGTCGTGAACAGGCGGTCCTTGTATGACTCCCACGGAATCAGCACGCAGTTGGTCGTGGCGACAATCGGTCCGGTGAACAGGGGGAATTCAAACTGCTGGTTTTGCCAGGGACCGCCGTAATGACCGGCGAGGTGCGAGTACGCCCGCAGCTTGGGATAGCTGTGAGCCGGGAGCATTTCCCCATGCGTTTAGACGTTGACGCCGGTTCCCTGGGTTTGTTCGAGCAGGTCAGCGAGGTCGACCAGGTCGTGGCCCGTCACCAGGATTCCTGGCCCCGCCTTGGTGCCTTCGTACACAGTGGTGGGGGTGGGGGAGCCGAGTTTTTCGGTGTGTCCCTCATCCAGCAGTTGCATCACCCGCAGGTTTTGCCGACCGCATTCCAGCACCATTTCGAACAGGCTTTCCATGTCGAAATTGACGTTTGTCATGGTGGCGAACAGCGCCTCTTCGATAAACGCGCTGACGTTGTCGTCGGTCTTTCCCAGCCGGCGGGCATGGTTGGCATACGCCGCCATCCCTTTCAATCCGTACAACAAGGTCTCTTGAAGCGACTGCACATCGGGGTCTTTTCCGCACACTCCGAGGTCGGTGCAGCCGGTGCCATGGGCCGTCTGCTCGCACTGATTACAGAACATGGAAACGCTCCTGAAATAGGGGTCCGGACGAGTCGCTGTCGGCACCGGTGAAAGGGAGCCAACCGCCATACGCGTGATCGTACCGAGCCCACATCTGGACAACAAGGTCTTTTTATCTGATTTTTTGGGAAATTGAGAGCGAAGCCGGTGGAATACTTCCGGTTGAACACGAGAACTCGACATTCGGATTCAACAGCCACCGTCGGAGTACATCGCGAAACAGTAGATTGAACACAAAACAGTCGTCGCTGCGATCGGCGAAGCACTCTTTGGTTCACCCACACGCGCGATTTCTCCGGTTCGCACCGAAGTTGGAATGCCGCTCACTGCATCGAAGCGAATGGCTTTTTCCTGGCCAGCTTACGCACACTTTCTCGCCGATGGCTTTTTCAAGGATTTGGCGACACGAGCCAGATTTGGAGCCGCGCTGTGGATCCTCCAAAATGAACTCGCGTTGCAATTGCGCGCGGTCTACGAGACCGGGGATCGAGAGATGCCCGCCAAAATCGAAGCACTGACGGAAGCCAAACAAATTGTTCGTCCGGCTGGTTGGAATTGGTCTAAAATTGCATTCTCTGTCGCGGACGCGGGTTTGTTTCTGGCCGCTCCGTCAGGCCTTTCGCTGGCGGCGCCTGGCTGTGTAGTGACTCACGTTTGGGAAAGTCACCGCCATGAGAAAATGTTTCGGGACTCACGAGGAAGGGATCCTGCGATTGTCTTGAAAAAAAGACACCGCTCGCGAACGTCAAGGGTTCGCGAGCGGCTTCTGTCGAATCGAGAATCTCCAGGAACTGAGTCCTGAAACAGAGTGGAAACTCAAACTCAGGAGTCAGTTGGTTCCCACAGGGGGAGTCGAGCCGGCGGGGGCACCGCCCGTGGGTCCATCAGGAATCGGCGTTGGAAAGCTACCCCCCGGGACTCCTCCACCACCAGGGATTCCTCCCCCCGGAGTGCCGCCGCCGGGGACACCACCACCAGCACCACCAATCGGGGGGGTTGGGGGTCGAATGATGATCCCGCCGCCCGTTCCTGTCCCTGTTCCTCCGCTGGTCCCCGTTCCGGTTCCGGCTCCCCCAATGGGCGTACCTGGCAGACCCGGCATTCCGGGCATGGGGAACGAGGGCATGCCGGGCATTGTTGATCCTGGGGGCGCACCGGGAATGCTACCCATACCGCCACCCGGCATACCGGGCATCCCTCCGGCCGGCATTCCGGGAATTCCACCCGCTGGCATACCCGGAACGCCGCCCGCAGGCATCCCAGGCATTCCGCCCACCGGCATCCCAGGCATTCCGCCCACCGGCATTCCAGGCGATCCACCTGCAGGCATGCCGGGGATACCTCCAGCAGGCATTCCGGGCATTCCTCCGGCTGGCATTCCGGGCATTCCCCCGGTTGGCATTCCGGGTACCCCACTCCCTGGAATTCCAGGCATTCCCCCCCCAGGCATTCCAGGTATACCTCCAGCAGGCATCCCAGCCATCCCCCCGCCAGGCATTCCGGGTATGCCGGAACCTCCCCCCCCCATCACACTTCCGGGAGGCAACGGAGCCGACCCGGTCGGGCCTGACATTCCGCCCATCGGCGGGGTCATGGCACCCGTGGATGCCCCCCCGCCCATCATTTTCCCAGGTTTCGACGCACCACCGACGCCGCCACCCGACCCCCCGCCGCTCGGAGCGCCACCGCCACCTCCAAATCCGCCCCCGCTCGATCCCCCACCCGCTCCGAAACCTCCCCCATTGCCGTTGCTGAATCCTCCCCCATTGCCGTTGCTGAATCCGCCCCTGGTCCCCGACTGGCCCGTCCCGCGGCCTGACTGTTTGTTACGCGGCAGCACAGGCTCTTTTTTCTTTTTCGCCTTGGACTTGGACGAAGGTTCCTTCTTCTTGGCAGGCTTCTCTTCTTCGTCGTCGTTCAACTCCTCATCATCATCCTTCGATGCCGGATCGCCAAACGAACCCGCCGCCGCACCTGGAATTCCCGATTTCGGCTTGATCTGTGCCTCGGCGATCGCGACTCCCCACATTGGGACGGTCGCACCAACCAACGCCAACAGCCACTGACGATAAATCCGCTTGACATCCATTGGTACGATCCTTGAACGCTGGACCAGGAATTCCCGACGTCCGAAGCTCTCGGACGCCAGGAGACAGAGACAATGCTGAAACGAATCAGCAAACCGAGCGCGTCATCAAGTTCCCGACCTCCCCTCAGTTCGCAATTTTTGCCGAAATTGGGGATCACACACTATCGTATCGATCCGGTAGTTTCCCTGCAACCACTTTCTTCACTTTCAATCGCGATTTTTTGGGTGAATTTCACCCAAATCGACCCCAATCCGCTATTTCTTGTCCGCAGCTCCCGCCGCGGGAACCGCGGGTGCCGAATCTTGCGGGTACACGAGTACGCGATCCTGACTCAATAAAACCAGATCTGCCAGCCCATCGCCCGTCACGTCGGAGATCAGAACTTCGCGCGGCTCGCTCCCCGTCCGCTCCTCCCCCGCCAGACTCTTCGCTTCAAACACTTTGAAATGCACGGCGTGCCTTAAGCCGGCAGTTGGGTCGTAGTTGAGAATGTCGACGATTTGCGACTGCGTATCCACCACCGCCAGATCGGCGAGTCCGTCTCCATTCAGGTCGCCAGCCGCCAAATCGTTGAAGTGAACCTTGTCCAACTTCGATTCATAACTGGCAATGGTATTCAAGCGAGGGTCGGAACGTCCCGCATACAAGACGCCGAATTTCCCTTCCCCGAACAGCAACAGGTCATCCCGCATGTCGCCATTCAGGTCGGCGACATGCGCCGACTTGTACGGAAACGCCCCGATATCGACCTCGCGCCACGCGCGGAAGACGGCCCCCTCCCGTCGCAGGATCCGCAGTTTACGGACGCCGCTGTCGATCAGGACAATCTCGCGTCCCGGCTCGCCATCCAGGTCAACCGTCGCAGCCCCGACGATCTTGGCCCCCGCCTCCGCCGCGTTGTACTGGTCGACCACCTGCCACTGGTTTTTCTCGTTGACAATCACATTGCGGGCGAAATTGCTTTGCGCCACAAGCACAACCGGCTGTTCCAGTTTGCCGAGAAACAGACCTCCCGGTGCCACGTTCCCCAGGCCGAAACCGCCTTCACCTGCCGCGACCTCCGCCGGCACACCATTGGCAGCCGTCGCCAGAAACACCGGAGCCCGATCGGTCCCCGCGAAGACGAGAAAGTCGGGGCGACCATCCTGGTTGGCATCCAAGGCGACGAGTCGATCGGGGGAGGTCTTCAGGGTGACCGCGATCGAGTCCTGTTCTCCAAACTTGTGCGGCACATAGTCGGCATTCGCCCCGCGCCCCACCGCCTGCAGAAAGTACTTCGACGATTGTGCCGACCGTTCCCGCGACAGATACACCACTTCCGGTCGGCCATCCCCGCTCAAGTCGGCGAGGTCGAGAGCCACCGGTTCACGCTCGGTGGGCAATGCCTTGGGAAACGTCAGTCGACCCGCTTCAAGTCGGCAGATTCCAATGGTCTTCTCTTTGGGGCTGAGGACGACCACCTCATTCTGCCCGTCTCCATCGACATCACCGACGCGAACCTGTTCCGCCCCAACCAGCCCGGGGTACGTGTTCCCCAGATCCAGCCCCGCTCCCGGTCGTTGAAGAAAGACAATCATCTGTGCCGATTCGGGATCGCTCACAACCACATCGATCAGTCCATCCTGATTGAGATCCCCGGTCGCGAGATCGCGATTCTTCCCCTGCTGTCCAAAGCCGTACTGAATCAACTGCCCCGCCAGTTCGCCAGGTTGCGCGACCGACTGTTGCAACTGGTGGACTTTGACCCGCCCGGTTTGTGATTCAATCGCCAGAACTTCGCTTCCAGGTTGGCCGTCGATGTTCGCCAGAGTGACACCCCGGGTCTTGGGGAGTTCGCATCGCAATTCGGGCCCCATCCGACCGTCTGGCCCTTGCAGCCGCACGCAAAACGGTCGGTCGGGATCACTGGAATTCAGGTAGGACAGGTCGTTTTTTCCGTCGCCGTCGAGATCGGCGATCTGAACCAGCCCCAGATTTTCGGTCGTATTCATCAGCCGAACCGGGCTGGAAAGCTCACCACCTGCCTGCTGGTAAATCAGGTAAGTATCGTGTTTGCCGAGTACGACCAGGTCGTCCCGACCATCGTGATTGAGATCACCCGCAGCCAGCACCCACTGAGCGGCCTGGACATCCGGAAGGCGCAGTCGTTTGCGCGACGTGAAATCGGCCTTTTCGTTTTGGAACGCGATGGTCAGTTGATCGGGGACGGCGAACCAGGCCAGATCCTTGCGGCCATCGCCGTTGAAATCGCCCGACGTCAGTGAGGCGACTTCACGATCGACGGGAATTTTGCGGTGTTCGAAGCGGCGATCACTAACAAGGGTATTGACGCGTCCTGCCGCGGGAGCGTCGTCGGGGATTTTTGTTTGCTGTTGCAGCAAATCGAGTCGGCTGTTGCTGTTGTCGACCAGAATGAGATCGGTCTTGCCATCCTGGTTGAAGTCGGCGGCCAACAGGTTCCCGGAACGATGCTGCATCTTGTACAGTTCGAGCCGGCCAAACCCGTAAAAGTCGGCGAGAGACCCCGCCGGCTCTTGAGCTGCGGAATTCCTGGTCGCGTGCCCTGGAAGCACCAGAATTCCGGCACAGGCGAGGACGCAACAGACCAAACGCCGCCCTGGCAGCAACATCGTACGATCGCTTTCGTTCTATCCGACGGGGACCACAACTGCCCGACATTCTGCCTGATCCCCCCAGCTCTCACAAGCGTACCAGTTCATCGGGTTCGGGGGAAATGAAATTTTAGAGCTTTCGAATTGGTGCCGATGGCCTAAAATGGGATTTCTGGAAGTCCCACCGTGTCACCACTTCATTCACCTAGCTGAGCCGACGTGTCTTTACCCGATCTCACCGATGCGGAACGAGCCTCAGCCGAGTACTTGGTCGATCTGGCAATGACAGAGGACTTGGGAACTCGGGGGGATGTGACGACGGAGGCACTCGTCGCGGAGTCCGAATGGGGAGTGGTGGACCTTGTCGCACGGGAAACCGGAACAATCGCCGGTGGGGTCTTGTTGCCGATCGTGTTTGCGAAACTTGACGGGCGAGTGCGGATACAGATCGACGTTCCGGAGGGAGGGCGCGTGGTTCGGGGCGTGCGGGTCGCGCGCATTGAGGGGCCGTTACGGGCATTGCTCACGGGGGAGCGGACAGCGTTGAATTTCCTGCTCCGCCTGAGCGGGATCGCCACACAAACGCGCCTGTTTGTCGACCGCGTCGCCGGCACGTGTGCCGGCATTTTTGACACGCGCAAGACCCTCCCGGGGTGGCGGTTGCTCGACAAATATGCGGTCCGCGCTGGCGGCGGCAAGAACCATCGCATTGGTCTGTATGACCAGATCCTGATCAAAGACAACCACCTGGCTGGCTGGCATGCGTCGGGGGCCGGGCATTCGATTCCCGAAGCCATTCGACGAGCGAGAACGGCGGCTCCGGGAATGATTGTCGAGGTGGAGGTTGACACCCTGGAACAACTTCGCGCGGCATTGTCGGCCCATCCCGACATCATTCTGCTCGACAATATGAACACCGAAACCTTGTCGCAGAGTGTGGCCTTGCGAAACACACTCGCGCCCGAAGTAGAATTGGAGGCTTCGGGCGGGGTTTCGCTGGCGACCGTGTCGGCAATCGCACGGACCGGTGTCGAGCGGATCAGTGTGGGAGCGGTGACACATTCCGCGACAGCGCTGGACTTGGCGTTCGACTGGGGGATCGACGGGCATCGACCCAACGATCCGTGATCGCTATCCTATAACTGGTTCCTCCAGCGTAGTTTCCGATGTTCGATGCGAAAGCGGACTCACGGAGAGACCAGGATGACTGTTCTGAACTGATTAATCGAGAGTGCCCCCCGCCCCATGTCCCACCAAACCGCCTTCAATCGCCGAGACTTCGGAAAACGAGTTTCACAAGCCGGACTTGGCTTGGCTGCGGCCGCATTGGCTGTTGGCTGCGAATCGCGTCGTCCCGCGCCGCCGACCACGTCGACGGTGCCGCGAGGATATCGATTTGGCATGATCGCTAAGAGCAATTCCAATCCGGTGTTTCTGGCGGCGAGAAAAGGGGCCGAGGTTCGGGCCGCTGAGCTGTCGACGGAACTCGGGATCGAGATTACTGTGGACTGGCGCACACCGAACGATGAAGATGCGCAGAAACAGGCGGATTTCATTGAACAGTTGGTGAATGCCGGGGCCGACGCGATCACGATCGCCTGTTCTGACGCCAGTAAGGTGACCCGCGCAATTGACGATGCGGTAGTTCGCGGTGTGAACGTCATGTGCTTTGATTCGGACGCTCCCGAATCGAAGCGACTGTGTTACGTGGGAACCGACGACGTCGAAGCGGGTCGAATGGTCGTTCGCAATCTGGTCCAGTTGCTCGGAGACAAAAAGGGGGAGGTCGCGATTTTGGCGGGGAATCAGACCGCGACGAATCTACAGAAACGGGTCAAGGGGGCACGGGAGGAGTTGGAGAAACACGAGAACTTGACGTTGAAAGGGGTTTTTTATCACAAGGAAACCCCGCAGGATTCCTACGCCGAGGTGGAAAGTGTGCAGAAGGCGAATCCCGGAATTATCGGTTGGGCGATGATTGGCGGTTGGCCGATCATGACCTCGCGCCCACTCCCTTGGCAGCCGGGTGAAGTGGTCAGCGTTTCGATGGATACGCTGAAGCCACAGTTGGAACACTTGCGGATTGGTGACGTCCAGGTGCTGCTCGGACAACGCTATTTCGAGTTTGGCAGGCGCTGCATTGAAATCTTGACGGAAAAATCGAGAACCGGCGCGGATCCCGCCAAAGAGATTGACTTCGCACCTCTGGACCCGGTCACGAAAGAGAATGTCGACGAGTACGAGAAGAACTGGGAGAAGTGGTCATGAAACGCTGCCGCCCCTATCGAGTCCCGCGCCGGAAGCACGTCCGAGAGTGTGACCCCTTGTAAAATTGTCTGGATTTGACTGGCGATTTGACAATGCTCAACCTGCCTGAACCCTTGCGGCGATTGATTTGGCCGAGCTTGAGTCTGGTTGCCGGACTTTTAGTGTTGGCCACCGCTGTCTATTACCTGAAGGTTTGGTTGCGCGACCGTGCCGATGATTCCGGTGGCGAGCTACTTTTGCTGACGGAGTATCGCGAAATGGTCCGGCGGGGTCAGCTTTCGGAGGAGGAATTCCGAAAAATCAAGGGCCGAATGGCGGCGGCGATGGGAGTCACTCCACCTCAGGAGGCCTCAAAGTCGCCGGCCGACGTTTCCCCGACATTTGAAGGGGAGGCGGAGCCAGAATCGGAACACTGAACCTGAACACATGGTTTGGTGTCGGAGTGAGGAGGCTCTGTCAGTAAGCGTTCGCTGGATTTTTCAGCGATGGAACGCAAGCTGCGGGCGTGTGAGTTCGGTCTGCTGAAGAATCCACTGCGTGTCGGGTCGTCGCTACGAGAACACTGATGCCCACCGGTAAAGACTTCACCCCTGGTAGCCGTGCCACGGCCGGGAAGAAGAACGCGAACTGTTCCTTCTGTCGCAAGAGTTATCGCGACGTCGGGCCTCTTGTTGAGGGGCCTGGCGACGTGTACATCTGCGGCGAATGCATCGAGCTTTGCCAATCCATTTTGGATCAGGAAAAGCGTCGCAGGGGGACATCGCGTCCGCTCTTCAGCAAGGTGCCGACTCCTCGCGAGATCGTTGCCCAAATCGACGACTACGTGATCGGTCAGCGGCAGACGAAAAAGGTTTTGTCGGTCGCGGTCCACAATCATTACAAGCGACTGATGCTGGCGGCCGACGCCGACAACGACGTCGAAATCGAAAAGTCCAACATTCTGTTGATTGGACCGACCGGCTCGGGCAAAACTCTGCTGGCCCGTACGCTGGCAAAAGCCTTGCAAGTGCCGTTCGCGATTGGCGACGCCACGACGCTGACCGAAGCGGGATACGTGGGAGAAGACGTCGAGAATCTCCTGCTGAAACTGCTCCACGCGGCCGACTTCGATATTGAACAGGCCCAGCGGGGGATTCTGTTCATCGACGAAATTGATAAGATCGGCAAGACGAGCCAGAACGTCTCGATCACCCGCGACGTTTCCGGCGAAGGGGTTCAGCAGGCACTTCTCAAGATGCTGGAAGGGACGGTCGCAAACGTTCCGCCGCAAGGGGGACGCAAGCACCCCGAGCAGCAGTACATTCAAATGGACACGACGAACATCCTGTTCATTTGCGGAGGGACGTTTGTCGGCCTCGAGAACATCATCGCCAAGCGGATGGGGAGGAAGACGATTGGTTTTGGATCGGATCCCTCTGCCGCGAACGCGACCGACCAGCGGAACAAGCTGTTGCAGCATGCGACGGTCGACGACGTGATCGAGTTTGGAATGATCCCCGAACTGGTCGGCCGGCTCCCGGTGGTCAGCGCGCTGCACCCGCTCTCCGAGGACGATCTGGTTCACATCATGACCGAACCGAAGAACTCACTGGTGCGTCAGTACCAGAAGTTCTTCCAGCTCGAAAACGCGCAGCTCGAGTTCTCTCCTGAGTCGTTGCGGGAGATCGCCCGGATCGCACTGGCGAAAGACACTGGTGCCCGTGGACTGAGAAGCGTGATTGAGGGATTGATGTTCGACATTATGTTCGAACTCCCCGACCAGGATCCCGGCCAAGTGTATGTCATCACGCCGGAAGTGGTTCGTGGCGAAACCAAGCTGGCGATGCGCGACGGATCTCGGGCCGCCTAGTGGGAAGTTGAACGAGAGTCGGACGTCTGGACCGTCCGCGTGATTTCACAGTCGAGAATTGTCTGTGATCGCCACCTCAGCGGCTCCAGTCGATTCTAGAGTAAATCTCCAGAAGTTTCTCTCCACGTACCACGTTGAGCGACTGAACATGGGCGATTCGGCCCCGCAAATGGCTCGCGAATTCAGGCCGTCCGTCGCGGTTTTGTGAACTCGGTCCAAAGCGGACGCAATTGGTCAAAATCGCCTTGAGTCGATCGTAGACGTCACGACGGATGTTTGTTCTGGAATTGACGACAACCCCCGTGACCGATTGTCGTTGACTCCGCCGTTCCACCCGCAACTTCCCGGGGTGGATCTGAAACCGTTCCTGCGAAATGATCTGCCGCACCAGCGGCAAGAACACCGCGATACTCCGGCGAAACCGCTCGTCACCCGAAAAGGTAATGTCGTCGGCGTAGCGGGTGTAGTTCGCGTGGAAGCTGCGTGCCAGTCCGGACAGTCGCAGATCCAGAACGAAGGCCGAGAGGTTGGCCAGAGCGGGCGACGTAGGGGCTCCCTGCGGCAAATGGCGGCGGAAAAAATTGCGTTGGTCGGCTTCGGTCCCAGGGGTGAGTGCCGACTTGGGAGTGGTGGTGGTTGTCAGCCGACCAAACCAGCCGGCGGCTTCACGCGAGAACCCCAGACTGCGAAAGATCGCGACGACACGGGAAAACGAAACGCTGGGATAGAAGTTTCTCAGGTCGAGCTTGAGCAGGACATTCTTTTCGACGTGCGGTTCGGCATTGGAACGATTCGAGCGCCCCGTGACGAAACCGTGCGCCGCTGAATGTGCCGGGATGCGGTCCAGGATCTGACGCAGAATCCGATCCTGAACGGCCCGGAGACGGGCTTTGGGGATTTCAATCAATCGTCGGCCGCCACGCCGTTTGTTGATCCAGACAAAGTGGTAGTGCGCCTGCTGGATGGTCGCGGGGGCGTACGGCTCCCAGAACCGCCCGGAGAGCCAAGCCAGCTCCCCCGTGGTAATTCCCAGCCAACGGGCGACATCGTCAGAAGTCGCGAGTGGGGGGAGCTGGAACCGCCCCAGGCGTTGAAGATTGACGTCACCGCTGAAGTCAAACCAGTTTCGCAGATTGGGCGTGCGTCGCGCGAAGCGATAGGGACGAATCGAGACAACGGCCGCCTGGGGGGGACGAACAGGTTCGGTGGCGACGGAGTTGCGGGGAGTGAGTCGCGGGGTTGACCGTCGCCTGCGCAGTCGAACACGGGACCGCCCCGTTGGGGTAGCTGTTTGACCGGGACCGTGGGGGGAGCCCGACCCGCCCGACTTCCCCGTGATCAAGCCCCACAACCAGGAGAATAGTCCCATCCACGCTCGCTCCGCGATTTTGTAGTGGCCAGCGGGCCGCGCAACTCGTTCCGGTGGCGAAGCAGGGGGCGGTGCAAGGTCGCGCCGTCCTCTGCTTCCGCCGCGAAAGCCAGACAATCCATCTCCCACGGGGTATCCCCGCAGTCGTCTCGCGCGGTGAAGCGCCAGACAGTAGCTTGTGCGGCCCGCTGACCAGCAGAGAACGATCGTAACGAATGTAGGACCGTGGTCAACCACAGAGCGGTTCCGAATCGTCGAATTGCTTTACAATCTCCGTCATCCGCCTACAATCACCGCTTGGTCCCATTGCGCGAACACCCCCGGGAGGTTGCATGTCCTGAAATGACAGACTGTTTTGTGATTGTGTCCTCTTCGGAACGGAGGGGGCGTCGGTTGGGCACGCTGTCGTCGATGGCTCAGGCCGGACGGGCGAATATCTCGGCGACCGCGGGGCCAGGGGCTGATCGCGGTGGTCGCCACGACGTCAACGGAGAGACGCGATGACGAACATCTCGTTCAATGGCCGGGTGCTGATCATCGGATTCGGCGGTGTCGCGCAATGTACTCTGCCCCTCCTGCGGAAACACATGGACACGCCGGTCCATCACTTCACCGTCATGGATTTCGCGGACGAAGTTCCCGAGAAGCTGCAGCAGTGGATCGATGCCGGCGTTAATTTCTGCAAGGACCGAATTCAGCCCGCGCGGATGGACAAGCAGCTTAGCGCGCTCGTCGGTCCGGGGGACATGATCATCGACCTGGCCTGGAATATCGACTGTGTGGACATCCTCACGTGGTGCCACAAGCATCAGGTGTTGTACATCAACACCTCGGTCGAACTCTGGGATCCGTACGCCGACAACGCGCTCACGCCGCCGGAACGCACTTTGTACGTGCGCCATATGGCGATCCGGAAAATGCTGGAGGATTGGGGAGGAAACCGCGGTCCGACGGCGGTACTCGACCACGGCGCGAATCCCGGGCTGGTCTCGCACTTCACCAAGCGGGCACTGCGAGATATCGCCGCGAAAATCGTGACCGATCGCCCCGATGACCCGCGGCGCGCGACGCTCGAACGGGCGCTGGCCGATCGACATTACAACCTCCTGGCCCAAACCGTCGGCGTCAAAACAATTCACGTCAGCGAGCGGGACACCCAGGTTTCCTACATCCCCCGACAACCGGGGGAATTCGTCAACACCTGGAGCGTGGAAGGGCTGTACGAAGAAGGGGTCGCCCCGGCGGAAATGGGCTGGGGGACTCATGAACGCACACTCCCGATCGGTGCCTGGGAACACAAGGTCGGCCCCTGCAACCAGATTTGCCTCGACAGCCGGGGAATCGACACGTTCGTTCGCACCCGGGTTCCCTCCAGCGACATTGTCGGGATGGTCATCCGCCATGGCGAAGCGTTCAGCCTGTCGGACTATCTGTCCGTGGCCGACGCTTCCGACAAAATCGTCTACCGGCCGACCGTCCACTACACGTATCTTCCCTGCGCCGACGCCTCCGCCTGCCTGAGAGAAGTGCGCGCCAACAACTACCGGAATCTGCCAAGGCACCGCATCATGTCCGACGATATCGGGCGCGGGCTGGACGAACTCGGTGTCTTGCTGATGGGGCACGACTTCAAGTCGTGGTGGTGCGGGACAATTCTTTCGATTCAGGAAGCCCGCGAACTGGTGCCGCACCAGAATGCCACGACCCTGCAAGTCGCAGCATCGGTCCTGGGGGCGGTCGCCTGGATGATCCGAAACCCCAAACGGGGGGTCCGCCTGCCGGATGAACTCCCCGACGACGAGATTCTGAATTCTGCGAGCGAATATCTGGGGCACACTCCGTCGATCCCACTGGACTGGACCCCCTTGGGGGATCGCCTGGGTTCGGATTCGAACGCCCACCTCGACGACTCGGTCTGGCAATTCGAGAATTTTCTGATCCGCCCGGGTGAATGCGATGAAGATGGCCAACCGATCGTCGGGCCACGGCTGTTGAAGGAACATTTGGATCCGCTGACCCTGTCCTGACAGGCGATCATCCGCCTGCATGGCCATGGCGGTCCAGTTGCCTTTCGAAAACGTGCGCGCACGGCCCGCTCATTCGACGGGGTAGGTCGCTATCGGGCGGGGCTCCGCGTAACCTCCAAGGTTGCAGACGTTCGGCACCACGAATCACACGCAACTACCGCATCGGCGGCAGTGGTGGCAGATCGTCCATGTCGCTGTCGTCGGCAGATTCTTCGGATGGGTCCGACAAATCCGTCGGCGTGGCGCTCTCGTCCAACGTTCGCGTCGAGTCGTGGGTGAATCCCGGCCGTTCGTCGGATTCAACTTCCAGTGACTGGAGTTCCAGAGCCTCCTCGGGGGCCCGCGCCGACAAATGGCTTTGCACCTTGTCTCGCGTTCGTGAACGCGGATGTGGTTCCACTGGGGCGGTCTCCGGTGGCCCGGCCACCGTACCATCGACCACCGAAGTCGGCTCTTCGGGGGCCGGAGTGATCCGAAAATTCAACGTGTGTGACGCCTGCCGTTTGCTGGCGAGGTCGGTCACCATCAACTTGAGGACGTAGACTCCCGGTGCGACCGTCGGAGGAATCGCCACGACATAGCTATGAAAATAGTCACGGCGGGGCCGTCGACACCGATCGACCGTCTCGGGGAGTTCAATTCGCTCGACGGGGTCCGCATCGGAACCGTAAGCCGACAGTTCAATCACCGAAATGTGATTCGTGCGATACAGCCCCGATTCGTCGAGAGCGCTCAGGACGTTGCCAAACTCGGCGTAGAGCAGGATATCCTGCCCGGAGTGGAACGAGTTCGATTCGCATGGTTCGTAGACGCCAAACCCTTCGATCTGATCGCAGAACGTCGCATAGCGGACTTCTAAGTGTGCGCGGCGCTGGAGTTTAAGCACCGCCTGCGTGAGTTGAGCGGCCGCCTCCGCCGCCCGGTCGTCCTGTGAGGGAAGAGACTCCGCGTCGAAGTAGTTGGCCAATCCCCAGAACAGATGCTGCCAGAACTCCTGGTCGATCGGATCGATCTCGGGGATCGCCTGCATTGCGAGTTCGTGCCGTCCGCCGACCAGATACAGCATCCGCAGGGAGACATGTTTCGAGATGAACTCGTCCCGTTCGCGGGTCGAAGGACCGGGCTGCATGTCGGCGACTTCCGCCTCGGCCAGCTCAATCAGATCTTTCAGGGTGTCTCGAGGATTCGGCTCCGGGGCACCGGGTAGTTCGCGAGCGGTGGCCCGCCCGACGTCTTCATCGGCTCCGGATCGAACCTCTTCAATTTGCGCGGTCGGGGACGCGCCGGCGGGAGAATTCACCGGAGGCCGCTGCGTCGCCGGGTCGGGCTTTTTGCCACCCACGATCGCAGTACCCCAGGCGGTAACCGAACCCAATCCGGCACTCAATGACTTCTTGATGCGTGTGGTTGTTGATTCCTCTGTCGCAGCGGCCGGATTCACGACAGGTTCGCGGGACGGATCCTTGCCATTCGGATTGGCCGCCACAGCGTTTTTCCGGGCCAGCCCCTGTTTCCAGGCCCGCAACATCGCCCGCATATTTGAGGGGGACATCCCCTCCATGTCGGCGAGAATTCCCTGCTTCTCCTCGGGACCGGCATCGGGGAATTCCTGGTCCACGACCTCTGCGGCCGCCGGATCAACCGGCTTCGGTTTGGTCGTCCCCTTGCGAGCAGAGAACAGTCCGCCCGCGGGTTGAACAGTGTCGGTCTGTCGGCTGCTATCCGCCCGCCCCGGATCGACGTCGGCGGTGAGAACGTGCCTATTCACCGCGGGCCCGGGCCGAGGGGCCCCGCCCCGTGATTTCTCGACGCCCAGAACACGATCGGACGGGCTAGGACCATCAGGCCCACTCTGCGGGGCACCGCGACGTGATTTCGCGACACTGCTCGATTGGACCTTGGCGCGTCCGCCCGCTTCACCACGGGTCGAGGGGGCAGAGCGCGGGCCGGAACTCAGTTCCTGTTCGGAACGATTCCAGGCCGAGGCGCAACCGGAAACAAGCAGCAACAGCGCGCCGGCCCAGCCGGCCGGGGGCATCCGGGACCGCATTGGGAGGACTCGAGGGGGGAGATGTGGGGAGGGAAGCGAGGGGAGAACGAGGAGGGGCGCGGACACTATCCGATTCTGGCAAACGAAGCAAGACGATCTCGCTGTGTCGCTTCCCGATTGGTATTCTGCACAAACTGCGGTCTTTCGCGCCCCGGCTGATTCCTAAGGAATTTCCGGTTCGCGAACTGTCGAGTCCCCTCCGAAAACCTGTGCGACGCGGGAATTCCTTATGCTGTCAACACTGCGCTTCCGTTTGGCTCTGCTGACTCTTTGCTGGTGCGTTCTCTTCCAACTGGTGGATGCCACAGTCGCCACGGCCCAGACGGTGGCCCGCTGCGGACAAGGTTGGCTGGAGATCATCGACGGGTATCCCGTGCTGCACTTGAAGGGCACCCCCTATGAGATGGGTTACCAGCAGGGGGCACTGTTGCGAGACCGCGTGCGGAGCAACATGCACAACCTGCTCGTGAAGAAAGGGGGCGAAAAGCTCAAGGTCGGAATGCTCAAGCTGAAGCCGCGCTCGATCATCGAGTCGATCACGACCATCCAGAAGCCCTTCGTTCCCGCGAAGTACTTTGAAGAGATGGAAGGTCTGGCGGCCGGTGCGGGCTTGAAGGCCGAAGACGTCATCGTCGCCAACTTCATTCCGGAAATGTTCCACTGCAGCGGGTTCGCGATCATGAATTCGGCGACCAAAGACGGCACACTGTACCATGGCCGCGTTCTGGACTACGCGATTGACTGGGGCCTGCAAGACCACGCGGTTGTTGTCGTTCTCGAACCCGATGGCGGAGTGCCGTTCGTCAACGTCACGTACGCCGGGTTCATCGGTTCCGTCACCGGCATGAACAAAGAACACGTCTCGGTTGGTGAAATGGGCGGAGGAGGCTTGGGCCATTGGGCGGGCGTTCCCATGGCGCTTCTAGTTCGCGAAGCTCTCGAGACGGCCCATGATCTCGACGAAGCCGTCAAGGTCTTCCGAGACAATCCGCGGACTTGCCAGTACTTCTATGTCGTCGCGGACGGAAAAACGAATCGCGCGGTCGGAATGGAAGCGAGCTGGAATGTGTTCACCTTGTTGAAGCCGGGCGAAGCACACCCGCTGCTCCCGACTCCGGTCGAGGATTCGGTGCTCCTCTCCGCCGGAGATCGATACAAGGAACTCTCCCGGCGCGCGAAGCATGGGCATGGGAAATTTGATGCCGAAAGCGCGCTGCACCTGATGGACTGCCCCGTCGCGATGAAGTCGAATCTGCACAACGTTCTTTTTGAGCCCAAAAGCACCAAATTCTGGGTCGCCAACGCCTCGACCGACAAGCAGCCTGCCGCGAACCAGAAATACTACGCGTTTCAGCTCTCGGAGCTGCTGGCGCGGACGCCCGACATGAAATCGCCCGAGATCAAGCTGACGTTGCCGGCGGTCTCGGCGAAGTAGATCGCGGGAGTTCGGACGATCGCTGGTATCGCGTTCGTTCCCGTCCGGAACCGAATCTGTCGTGGTGTCGGGGCCGGGTAGTTAAGCCGCGTCTTCCCGTCGGCCCAGGAGCCGCAATACGCGGTGCAGATTGGCACCTGCTTCCGGCCAGTCGCGACGGAGGGCGTAAACCTGTCGGAAGCAGACCAGTGCCGACTCCATATCGCCCTGCTGCTGGCACGTGATCGCCAGGTTCTGCCACGCTTCGACAAAATCAGCCCGCAAACGGATCGCCTGCTGAAATCTCAGCCTGGCCCCGATCAGATTCCCGTACTGCAACAGCACCAAACCCAAAGAATAGTGCAGTTGGTCATCGGTGGGGGACAGGTGGACCGCCTGCTGAAGATTGTCCAGGGCATCGTCCACAAGGCCGGCGTCCAGGCAGATCAATCCCAGGTCACGATACAAGTCAGCTCGGGTCGGATCGAGTTCGATCGCCCGTGACACAGAGCGATGCGCTTCATTGAAGTCGGCCTGCTCATGACAGACCTGTCCCAATAAGCGCCACGCCTCGACGTCGTCGGGATCGAGGCGCACAATGTGCCGCAGCATCCGTTCGGCCTGATCAAAGTCTTGCCGTTCACGGTGCAGAGCGGCAAGGGCCAGCAATCCTGCGGGACTGTTCACGCGACCATCCTTGGAGCGTTGAGTAAAACCGGTGGGATTACAGCCGGTTTTGGCAAACCTGTCTAGGGCGGTTTAACAAGTCCGGCAAACCCGCAAACTCCCGGTGTCATCCCGCTGGGGCGAGATCAAACAACTGACGCTCGAAAGCTATCGCGATTTTGCCCTGAAACGCTACTTCCGTTGAATCGCGTTGCCCGACTTGACTGGCTTCGCATCTTTCACCAACTGTGCGGCGCGTTCGTTAAGGTAGACTTCAATATTGTCGTACTCAGGATCCAAATCGTGTCCATTGGTTTCCAGGTCACGCCCGTGCCGCTTCTCCCATTCATCGGGCATCCCATCACGATCCGTGTCGACCACCGGCTCTCCTTCGTAGACACTTCCATCGTCAGGAATGTCGAGTTTCCATTCACCCGATCGTGTCAAAAGTTCCTTAACCAAACGGGAATCGGTCATGTCGCGAGGCAACGCGCCGAATTGGGTCAATACCAAATCCAGGTTTTCTTCGACGGGGACATAAGTGATTTTCGGCATTTCATCAAAACGCGATTTTGAATACTCCACGACCCCGGGAACCGGCCCGAGTGTGCCTTCAGACCCCATGCCGCCCATGGCACGCTCTTCCGGGAGGGACTTGTCGGGTCTTGGTCCATTGACGGGGGCTTCCTTGCCCCGTTGTATGTGTTGATCTTTTCCCTTGAACGATTTTCCGTCGGAATCCTTGTTGTCGTGTCCGATGCCACCGACGGCGAGGTTGTCTCGCACATGGATTCGAACTCCATTCGCGCCAGTGATCACCGGTCGGAATTTGCCCTTGGAATCCGAGTGGGTGTTTTTTCCGGGAATGTAAAAATTACCGATCGCATTGACCTTTCCTCGCCGCGCGTCAAAGCGTGACGGATATTTTCGCGAGTTGTAAACCACGTTGTTGGAAAACTCAAAATGGACATTCTCGCAGCTTTCTGTCACCCAAGGTACGCGTGAATGCGAGTGAGTGTAAAAATTGTGGTGCATCGTGACTCGGTCGACACGATCGTCCACAAGATGCGGCTCTCCGTGGTAAGGCTCATTCGTCCCACTGTCCGCCGCATCACCAAAATGGCACCACTGGAGAGTCACATCGGTCGCTTCATTCTTGATGTCGACGGCCCCGTCCTGAAAGTACGAAACCGAGAGGTGATCAAACACGACATGGTGCGTTTCTGGTCCGTGGATGGCAAATGCGTCACTTCCCTTTTTGCCGCGTCCCCGAAACCGCAAATGACGGACCAATACATCGTGAACGTGACCGGCTTTCCAGCGTCCAACCCAGATCTGCGCCCCTTCGATGGAAATGCCGGTACCGGGCGCGCTTTGCCCGGCGATATACGTGTTGGACGGAATCAATGGGGTCTCTTTGAGACGAATCGTTCCGGCGACATCGAAAACGATATATCCACCACCTGCCTCTTCCGCTTCGGCCAAAGCCCTGCGAAACTGGCCAGGCTTCAACGACTTTGTCTTCTGCTGCCCCTTTTCGTCGTCCAAGCGTGTCACGTGGAATACTTTCTTTCCACGCGCATGAGTCGTTTCAGATCCATATCCCTCCGCGCCGGGAAACGCGGGAGTCGACGCCCAAGCACCCTCCGAACAAATCACCGCCAAAAGCGACACGACGAAAAGTCGAAGTCTCTCGCACATCATCAGTCTCCAGATTCAAACGGTGATCCTATCAGCGTCGATTCTACTGGTGGTCCCTGGGGATCGCAATTCTCAGCGAGGATTCACCTGGATCGCAGCCTGCGAAACAGACGAACGAATCACCGCGTCGGTGAAATCCCAAACCGGTAACGCCACAGTGGCCGGCGCAACGTTTTCCGCCCCTGACAGGATGTCCAAGAACGCGGTATCGGGGTCGGACTCGAGCTCGCGTTTCTCGACCCGCTCCAAGTGGTTGTTTCTCGCGATCGCGAGAACCCCGTCCCGAATCAGAATGTCCGCGTCTTCACAGTGGATCTGAAAGTCCTCGCAAAAGTGCTGCGCATCACCAATGAAATTCATCGACAACGGAATATCGTCACCCAAAACCGCCGTGATCTGCGTGACGATATCCACGTTGTATCCCCGCCGCTGGCTCCGAGAAAATACTTCCCTGGGGGCGAGTCCGGTGGTGAAGAACACCATGTCCACTTTGTGACTGCCTGCGTCCCCCAGAAATCCCGCAGGGTTCTGTAGCGGATCGTTCCGCCATGTACCCGAGATCGTCTGGGCCCAGCGTTCGCAATTGTAGACCACGACGGACCGAACTCGGCCGAAGCGGCCCGATTGAATTTCGCGTCGCGCCGTCCGAAAGGCGCCCGAATATCGTCGCTGATAAGCGATTGTCAGCAACGGGCCGTGTTGAGCGTCGGCAATCAGGTCGACGATGCGCTCGCGGGAATCAGCCAGCGGCTTTTCGCACGAAACGGCGATTCCTCGCGAGCGGAATTCGCGTACCTGGCTGAAATGTTGCCCCGTGGGTGTGCAAATGACAACGCCGTCAACAGGACCCGCGGCCAGCGCGGCTTCGACATCGGTCGCGACCGTCGCTTCTGGAGCGTGCTTCGCGGCGAGTGCCGTGGCGGCTTCCCGATTGGGGTCCACAAACGCGACAAGCCGCGCTCGAGGATCGGCCGCCAGTCGGGCCGCGTGCAACCCGCCAATCTGGCCGCAACCCAGGAGGAGGATTTTGAACGAACGGGTCGTGGTCTGAGGAGTCATGAATTCCGTTTCGGTTCACTCGCCGTGGCGATTCTTTCGAATCACCACGGACTGGCGGGGTACTTTAGGGGCGACGTCAAACAACGCGAGTCACCCTCTATTTCTTGCCCCCCAGTTCCTTGAAAACGTGTTCGATGTTCTCGACCTGGTTGCGGACTTCGACTCCCGTCCACTCCTTGTACCAGGGGAAGTCAATCGATTCCTTGATCTCGGCGAGTGACTTCCCTTTCGCGATCGCTTCGCCAATGGTCTGTCGCAGTTCGACGAAGTACCGTCGCTGGCGGTCGATCAGGTTGATGTCGCTCATTTCGCCGTGGCCCGGGCAAATCTTCTGGATCGGCAGCTTTTTCATTTCCGTCAGCGCCCCGATCCAGCTTTCGGTGCTGGAATCTCCGAGGTAATTGAACGGACCATTGAGGCAACTGTCACCGGTGAACAAAATGCCGTGCTGCGGGAGCCACGCGACCGCGTCTCCCTTTGTATGCCCGTGCGCGATATGCATCAGTTCGACGCGCTGTTTGCCGTCTTCAATCACCAATTTCTTCGGGAAGTACAGTGAGGGAGTCTTGTATTCAAGTTTTCCATACTCGGCCCCCTTCTCTTTCTTCGCCTGCTCGAACCCCGCGATTCCCTTCGTCCGGAATTCCTCGGCGGCATTCTCCGAAGCGATAGCGGTTGCTCCGATCTTCGCGAAGATCGGATTGCCATCGGCGTGATCGCCGTGATAGTGCGTGTCGAACACGTACCGGATCGGCTTGTCGGTTGTCTTGCGGATGAGCGGAATGATCTCTTCGGCCTGGTTCGGAAAATTGGCGTCGATCACCAGCACAAAGTCTTCAAAAATCACCCACCCCTGATTGCAGCCAATGAACTCCGGCTTCCAGCGGGTCTTGCGAAAAAAGACCCCGGGTGCGATCTCGGTGACGGTGGTCTCGTCGGGTTTGAACCAGCCGACGGCGAAGCCGCCAACGCCAACCAAAAGAGCGCAGGTCAACAGCGTGACGACAAAACGGCGGGAAATTCGCGGCATGCTCAACTCGCGGAGGCAGGGGGGCAGATGGGTGCGGCACCGCCGTCGCGGCGCCGGAACCTGTTTCACAACAGGGACGGATTATGGTTGGAAACTGCGTTGGGAACAATCGAACGGGGGCTGCAAAATCGTGGCGGTTCAAAGGACTTTCGGGGGGAATTGTAGGATGTTGCCGGTCCGCGTCACATCTCGGTATGCTGCGGAGATCGCCAACCCCGCCAGAATTCGAGACTGAAAGATGCCCGCCGAGTCTGCGTCCGCTCCTGAACTCACTCCCGCGCGAATCTTTGATACGCTGAACGGATTCCAGCGCAGCGCGGCGCTACGTGGAGCGATTGAATTGGGACTGTTCACCGCCATCGCCAGCGGCGACGATACGGTGGAGAAACTGACCATTCGCTGTGGTGGCCAGCCACGGGCCGTGCGCATTCTCTGCGACTTTCTCACGGTGAGCGGTTTTCTGCGAAAAGAACGCGACCGCTACTCGCTGGCCACGGATGTCGCGGTCTTTCTCGACAGCCGATCTCCCGCATACCTGGGGGGAATCACCGGTTTTCTGAATTCCGGGCCGTTACGCGACGCATTTCGAGACATCGCCGCGGTCGTGCGCACTGGCCGCACGCAGCTCCCAGGAGAGGGAACGGTCGAGACCAACTTCGCCGGCTGGGTCGATTTCGCGCGATCGATGGTTCCCATGATGCGGGCTCCGGCAGATTTTCTGGCCGAGGTCGCCCACCGTTTGCGACCCCAGGCGGCGACCGTCCTCGATATCGCGGCTGGGCATGGATTGTTCGGAATCACGGTCGCCCGCCAACTTCCCCAGGCGCGAATCACCGCGCTGGACTGGGCACCCGTTTTGAAAGTCGCCGAGGAAAACGCCCTGGCGGCCGGAATCGCCCGTCGGCACGTCTTGTTACCGGGAGATGCGCTGAGTATGGATTACGGCGGTCCCTACGACCTCATCCTGGTGACGAACTTTCTGCACCACTTTTCGCGAGAGATCTGCGTCGCTTTCCTGAAACGGGTCGAGCGGGCACTGGCTCCGAATGGCATCGTTCTCACGTTGGAATTCGTACCCAATGCCGATCGTGTCTCACCCCCGATGCCGGCGGAATTCGCCTTCACCATGCTGGGGACCACGGCGGAAGGGGACGCCTACACGTATGAGGAGTACAGCTCGATGTTCGCCGAGGCGGGATTGGCCTGCCAGGAAATGCACGACGTCCCGCGTTCCGCTCAACGGTTGATCGTCAGTTCGCGGGGTTAGATTTTGGGGGGCCGCTCATAATCAACAGCGTGGTTTACAAAGTCACCCATGCGCCGTCTCGTGCGCGGAATACTCTCGTCACTTTCCGGATTGCTGTTTCCACTGGGGAAATTGCTGTGCTGGCGACTCGTTCCATACCGTTCGACCGATCGGCTTGACCGAGGTCTGGTTCTGATTCTGCCTGGCATTGAGGGCGAGAGCCTGCTCAACCAGGATATCGCGCTCGGTTTGGTTGATGCGGGGATCGGTTTGGCGATCGAAATTCATGATTGGACAACCGGTTGGTTTCCCCTCGCGCTGTTCCATCTGCGCAGCCGAATTTTGCATGCGAAACAGTCGCGGGTGATTGCCGACCGGGTCGTGGCGTACCAGCACGAATTCCCCGGTCGCCCGGTCCACATCGTGGGACATTCCGGTGGAGGGGCGATGGCGGTGCTGGCGCTTGAAGAGCTGCCGGAGGATGTGGCGGTCACCTCGGTAATCTTGTTGAACGCGGCCATTTCACCACGTCACGACCTGACGAGGGCGCTCGCATGTGTGGAGGGAAAAGTCTGGAGTTTTCGCTCCTGTGGTGATTGGTTCTTTCTGGGATTGGGAACGCTCCTGTTTGGTTCAGTTGACGGATGCCACGTGATTTGCGCGGGTGCCGGGGGATTTGACCGTTCCAATTCTTCGGGATCGGCAGACAGGGCTTTGACTGCCGGTCAACTGCGTGAGGTTCCCTGGCGGTTCGAGATGGCCGGGAGTTTTCATTTTGCGGGACATTTGGGGTGCGTCAATCGCGTGTTCATCTCGGAATTCGTTGCGAATGTACTGGCGGCTGGTTGAATTCAATAGAATACTTCCCACGGAAAGTCACCCGACACAACTCCCCCTCGCTTCCCAAGGAACCCGTCGCATGTCCAAGTCTCATTGGCTCCCCGCCTCGATCCTCGTCCTCGCTGTCGCGCTGTTCGTGAACAACCCGGCCCGGACCACAACTCAGGCCCAGGATGTCGAGAAACAGGCAAAAGTCATTTGGGAGTACAAGATCGTCCGCGCGACTGAAGATATCCTCAATGAGCATGCCGCCCTGGGTTGGGAGGTTGTGACCGCGTACGGCGATGTGAAGGGCCAGAGCGCGGGAATGCGGGCGATCAATACCATCGAAAGGGCGATCCTGAAACGGCCCAAAGCGCAGTGAACTCCATGACGATCACGACCTACTACCTCGAAATGAGATCGCCCCCGGCCGGATTGAAATCCCCCCAGAGCGATCTGCTCGTGCTGCGCGCGATCCCTCCCACCGTCTCGTACTATCGCTACCTGTTTGAAGCGGTGGGTGGCCCCTGGAACTGGATCGCCCGCAAACAGATTTCCGACGACGAATTGCGGGAGATCATCACTGACCCCCGGGTCGATGTTTCGGTCGCGTATGTCGCTGGTTGTCCCGCCGGCTACGCTGAACTTGATTGTCGCATCACTGGCGAAGTCGAGATCAAGTATTTCGGCCTGGTTCCGGAATTCATCGGACGCGGAATCGGTCGGGAGTTCCTCCGCCAGACGCTGCGGACCGCCTGGTCCCACCGGCCCAACCGCGTCTGGCTGCACACCTGCACCCAGGACCATCCGCAGGCCCTGGACTTCTATTTGAAGGCGGGGTTTGTCCTGTACGACCAGGAAACGAAAACGCTTTCTGGTGAACAATCGTCATGGTGGTAGTGTCCCAGGAGGTGTTGTCACGAACACAACAGGCCTACCTCCGCGGCTCGCGGCTGCGCATCGCATCGGCCTCGGCATCATCGACAAACTGCTCCGTGACCGGGTTCCAGCGCAAGGTCCGGCCCAGCCGGGCGGCGATGTTTCCCAGGTGGCACGCGGTCGCGACACGGTGCTGGCTCGCGACCGAAGAGATCGGCGTCTTTCGGCTCACTGTGCAGTCATAGAAGTTCCCCATGTGATTGGCGATCGATTCAATCTTCCCCGACTTCTCCAGTCGGGTGAGGTTGTCGTTCGAATAGAGGCCGAGTCCTTCCCGCGGTAGCGGCGTCTCTTTGAGCATGTCGACCGGCGTGCCAGCCAGCGTCCCGCGATTCACAAAGAGCCGCCCGGCATCCCCTTCGAACAGAATTCCGCTGCGCCCCTGATCAAGAATCTCGAATTCGACGCCATTCGCGAATTTCATTTTCGACTGAAACGCGATGGGGACATTGTAGCCATTGGCAATGGTTGGGAGCTGGGCGTCGGTGGTAATCTCGACGGGGCCGGTCTGGTCCAGCCCCAGGGCCCACATTGCGATGTCGAGGTGATGCGCCCCGGTGTCGGTCATTTCGCCCCCCGCGTACTCGAACCAATAGCGAAAATTGTAATGACAGCGTTCGGGGGTATAGGGGAGGAGCGGTGCCGGCCCAAGCCAGCGATTCCAGTTGAGATTCTTGGGCGGAGTCGATGTTTCAAACGGTCCACCGACCTCATTTTTTCCCAGGACGATCTGGACCCGCTTCACCGTCCCGAGCCGACCCGCTTTCACCATTTCGGCCGCCAGGCGAAACCGCGCATCGTGCCTCTGCCAGGTTCCGACCTGCACCACCCGGCCGGTGTCGGCCACGACGCGCCCGATCGCCTGTCCCTCGGCGATCGTCAGCGTGAGGGGCTTTTCGACATACACATCTTTGCCCGACTGACAGGCGTCGATCGCCATCTGCGCGTGCCAGTGATCGGGAGCGCCAATCAGGACCACATCGAGATCCTTCCGGGCGATCAAATCGTGGTAATCCTCGTAAATCGTGGCGGCGCTGTTGAAGCTCGCCCGGGCCTGTTCACGGACATGCCGGTCGACATCGCACAGCGCCACGACATCTCCAAACGCGAGCGCCTCGCGGGTGATCACCGAACCCTGGTAGCGCAGCCCGATCGCGCCGATTCGCCAGCGGTCGTTGGGAGATTTGACTTGGGCCGCCGGGGCGGGTTGTGTGGAAAACCAGGTGGCCGCCGGGAGTGTTCCCGCGACCGCCAGAAACTGACGACGATTCATGTGCGCGATCTCCAATGGGTTTTGGGATGTTACCACGTGGGAGTTCGGGTCGCACGCGGTGCGGTTTTTTCCAAGAATGAAGCCGACCTAGCCCGTTTTCTCCGAATACGCCGCCGGAATCCACCGGCCGACATTGACAATCAATACCATGCGCCGGTATGTATTATACATCGAGGCGCAAAGTATCGCTTCCTGTGTTCAACGGTTCTGACTCGTCCCCATGCAATCGAGCTTCCTCAACGGCACCGTCGAACTGCTGCTCATGGCGGTGATCGCCGACGGTCCCAACTACGGCTACGAAATCACCCAGGCGGTCCTCGCCCGATCGGGGGGGCGGTTTGACCTCAAAGAGGGGAGTCTGTATCCCGCGCTGCATCGGCTCGAACGGGAAAAGCTGCTGGAGTCGTACTGGACAGAACACGACGGTCGTCGGCGCAAGTACTACAAGGTGACCGCGGTCGGCCGGAAGACGCTCGCGGCGCGGCGGTCCGAATGGCAGACGTTCGCCGACGGTGTCAAGGGGGTGCTGGGGCTGGAAGGAGGCCCGGCATGACGGGTGAACACGAGACCGTAGAACATGAGATGGGGGACCACGAATGGGCCGCCCGGCTTCCCGCCCCGCGCGGCGATGAGCCTGCCAGTCTGCGGGAAGACATCCTTGATGAACTGGCCGACCATCTGGAGTGCGCCCAAAGGCGCGAACGGCTCTCGGGTGGAGATTGTTCCGAGTCGGCGGTTTGGAATCGGGTTCGAGAGAGATTTGGCGACCCGGCGGCGGTCGCCTTGACCCTGTGGCGCGACGCACTTTGGAGACGGATCATGATGCAGAGGTTTCTGATAGGGATGTGTCTGTTTCTGGCTCTGGCGTGTGTTGGAGCGATGACGCTGTCGTGGATCATGATGAGTCGGCAGCACCTGCTGATGCTCGACTTGCAGGGGAAAAACCAGCGGGATATCGAAACGCAACGAAGAATGATCGCGCTCCTGGAGTCCCGGGGGCAGCTTCGGGAACAGGTGTGGAAAGAGGAACTCGCGGAATCGCGACGGATTGAAGCCGACGCGCGGGCGCAGGCGGAACGGGCGCGCGACGCCGAACAACGCGCCCGGCAGCAGGCGGAACAACAACCCGTTTCCGACTGGAATCCCGTCGAATTTCTATTCGTCGCCGACACCAAGGAAGGCCCACCTTTGGCCGGGGTCAAAGTACGATTCACGATCAAGGCTCAGGAAACCGGGATTCCGACGCTCCGTGGGGAGTCTGGTGCGGACGGAATCGTGCGATTCCCCCGCGTTCGCTATGGCATCTACACATTGACGGTGACGGCACCGAGTCAGGAGACCCGTGTCGACAGTATTTCGTTGCAACCGGGTGAAGGACTCAAGCAGACGGTCGTCTGCCCGACGGTGCCCCTGGAAAACACCGCGGTCAAGATTCGTGTCGCCTGGCCGGAAGAACTGCCGGTAAACCGGCTCGCTTGCCTGATTGACGCCTCAGAGTGTCGCCACATTGTGGACACGCAGATCTGGTCCGCCAGGTCAAATGGCCGGGATCCAGGGAGGGACGCGCGGGGTGGCAATTTCAGCGGTGGATTCGGAGCAGCACCCGAACTTCTGGTTTCGAGTGATGAGTCAGAAAACGTCTGGATGAGGGCCACGGGTGCGGGCTCTATGACCGGCAACTCGTCACGCAATCCTCAGGCGGATGCAACCGTTCGGGCGAATTTTCACCGAACATTCCCCACTCGTCTTATGATGCACACGCAACAGGAAGTTCAGGAGCGACTGGGGACCTTTGTCTGGCCCGGAACAGGATTTGAGTTTGCGTCCATTGTGGTGATCGCACCATTCCCGGAGGAACTCGCTGCCGACCCTCGATATCAAACTCGTCCTGGACAGCCGGAACTCCGCAGTGAAATCGCACGGTGGAACCCGGACCAGGTTCGCTACCGGCTGCAACCTGCGGAAGGTGATACGAAAACCGCCACCCTATGGATCGAACCGCAGCCCGAAGCGATCGAAGCGGTTCGGACAGCGCTCGCGAAATACGACGAAATGGCTGCGGAACTTGCACCCGCTCCCGCCGTGCAACCGGAGCAGAATTAGAGCGGCGCGCCCCTGGAGCGCGGGATCTCGATCCCGCCTTTCGTTATCCCTCACAGAATCTCGCAGCAGGCACACAGGAGTTCCTCCGTCACTTGTTGAATTCGGTCACATTCCGTGTTCCAATTCCAATCGAAAACGACAACCCTGAAAACTGCGGCAGAATGCGGTCATTGCCTGCTGGAAGTCAAGGGAGGATGAAGGAAAGGCGGGGACAAGGCCCCGCACTCCAAGGAGTGCGGGATCTCGATCCCGCCTTTCGTTCTTCCTCACAAAACCTCGCGGCACCAGCCAGGCGAAAGATTCTCTTCAACCTCCCGACAACAATTGCCGATCTCTCAAGAGAGCGATTGCGGCGATTGTGCGATTGACGCCTGATTTTCGGCCCCCCTAGAATGTCATCTCGATAAACTGGGGTGTCTCGGAGGTTTGTGCGCGAGAGGCGTTCTCTCCGCGTGGACTTCGAGGTGTCGCTGGGCCGCTGTCCATTCCTGTGTCGGGAACCGGTCTGGTGCATTCACGGAGGTGTCGTTTGGCCACGGATTTGCGAATGAAGGAAGACCTTCCCGATCTGACGCATCAGATCCTCGAAACATACCAATCGATCGGCAAGATCAATCACCTGGGCCACTGTCCGCTGCCGAGTTTGAATTCGGTCATCGAAATCGTTGACGACTTGAAGGAAGTGCTGTTCCCCGGCTACCGGCGGAGGCAGAATCTGCATGCGGGGAACGTCGCGTTCCATGTGGGAAACCTGGTCGACGCACTGCACGACGCGCTGACGCAGCAAATCGCCCGCGCCCTGCGTCATGAACACGACCTGCGCCATGAGACATCGTGCGGCGGTGGGGCGGAGACCGACTTCGAGGCGCTGGGGCAGGCGACCACGGTCCAGTTTCTTCGCCGGCTGCCGGTCGTGCGTGGACTGCTCGCGTGTGATGTACAGGCCGCCTACGATGGGGATCCCGCCGCCACCAGTCTGGATGAGATCATCTTCTGCTATCCGGGCATCGAGGCAATCACCGTTCAACGGCTGGCGCACGAGTTGTACAAACTCAAAGTCCCGATTATTCCCCGCATGATGACGGAATGGGTTCACGGTCGGACCGGAATCGACATACATCCCGGGGCACGGATCGGGCCGTCGTTCTTCATCGATCATGGGACGGGGGTCGTGATCGGTGAAACGTGCGACATTGCGTCTCACGTCACGATTTATCAGGGGGTCACGCTCGGGGCGCTCAGTTTTCCGCGCGACGCGCAGGGCAACATCATCCGGGGAAAAAAACGGCATCCCACGATCGAAGATCATGTGGTGATCTATGCGAACGCGACCGTCCTGGGTGGGGATACCGTCGTCGGCGCCGGCTCGGCGATCGGGGCGTCAGTCTCGCTGATGAAAAGCGTCCCGCCGAATACGGTGGTGACTGTTGAAAAGCCGAATTTGAAGTTTCGCGAGAAGTAGGGGGTAGTCGCGAATCCGAGGCTATTCGGCATCGCGTCGTCTGCGACCAGCAGTTTCCAGAATCGCGATCACCGCCAGAGCGCACAGCACCAGAATCAGTACCAGCAGGCTGCCGGTCCAATCGCGAACCTGGTACAGCAAGAGTCCCGCGAGGCCGGTCATCAGCGTGACCAGGTGAATCGTCAGGACGGCCGCCTTTTTGCTCAGGCCCAGTTCGACCAGCCGATGCGAGAAGTGGGACTTGTCGGCATGAAACGGACTGCGCCCCTGTCTGAGGCGGATGATCATCACCGAGGCGAAGTCATAGAGTGGGACCGCGAGAACGCAGAGCGGGGCCAAAATGACGTGCCGCCCCACCTGATGTTCGTCGTAGAACGTTCCCAGGATTGTGAGCGAGGCGATCCACAATCCAATCAGGCAGCTTCCCGCGTCTCCCATGAAGATCTTCGCCGGGGGCCAGTTGTGGACCAGAAACCCTCCCAGCGAGCCGGCGATCAACAGCAGGAAGCCGGCGACAAACCAGTGCGGAACGGCAGTCCCGGTCAACAGAATCGTGGCGAACACCAGGGATGCGATGCATCCAATGCCCCCCGACAACGCGTCCATATTGTCGAGGAAATTGAACGCATTGGTCAGTCCGACGATCCAGAACACGGTCACAACATCGCCGACCCAGGGAGCCTGGGTGAACAGCGTCGCCCGAACCCCCGAGGCGACCAATCCGCCGGCCACCAGAAACTGAACGAGCAGCTTCGGACGCCAGGGAAGGGGACGGATATCGTCGAGCAAGCCAAGTCCGGAGATGACAAGGCCCGCCGCCAATAACCGAAACAGCCCGGTGGCCCGATACGCCACGCCCCCCATGTGTTCCGCCCATTCCGGGGGCAGCCAGCTCGGGATTTGTTCCAGGCCGGCGATCGAAACCGCACCGCAGTAGACTGCCAGCAGGGGAAGTGTCACGCCGGCCAGTACCCCCAGTCCCCCGCCCAGGGGAATGGGAGACAAATGAACTTTGCGAGCGTTCGGCTGGTCCAGCAAACCGATGCGCGGAGCCAGCCAGCGCATGACGGCGGTCGCCAGGCAGGAGACGCAAAAGCTGGTGGCCAGACAGGCGACGATCAGCCACGCCATGTTGGTTGGGTTCCGGGGTTTGGAATTGCAGACGCGTTGTCGGGGAAACGCTATGATTGCGAATCATACGTCAACTGTCGTCCGATTGACTGCGGAATCGGCCCCGAATCGACGAAATTCACCCGACTTCGTGAAAGGTCTCCCATGTCCGCCGCCGCTCCGACCGCGATTCGCGCTTTGCGAACCGAGAGCGTTTTTGAAGTGGCCTGGAGTCCGGGGCAGGCGGTCCGGCTGCCGTTCCACTTCGTCCGCTGCCTGTGTCCGTGTGCGTCGTGCATCGATGAAATCAGCGGGATTCGCACCCTGAATCCGGCGGATGTGCCGACCGATGTCACTCCAGTCAAGCTGGGTTTTGTCGGGAATTACGCCTTGAAGATCGAGTGGTCCGACGGGCACTCGACCGGTTTGTACACGTGGGATCTTTTGCAGGAAATGGCCCGGGAATGCTTGAAGTCGAATTGAAGTTCCGGCTGACGGACGAAGCAAAACTGGTCGCCGCGATGGTAAAAATGGGGGCGCTCGAAACCCGCTGCGTGTCACAGAGCGATCACTATTTCAACCATCCGCAACGCGACTTTTCACAGACCGACGAGGCGGTTCGGGTGCGGGTGACCGACGGGTGCGGGGCGATTACCTACAAAGGGCCGTTGGTTGATAAAGTGACCAAAACGCGTCGAGAGATCGAAATCGACCTCACGGGGCCGCAGGCCGCCGAGAAAATGTCCGAATGCCTGATCGCGCTCGGGTTTCGATCAGTTCACACGGTTCAGAAGACACGCCGTTTATGGAGTCTGTCGCGAGCCGGGCGAGATTATGAAGTGGCGCTCGACGACGTTGTAGGGCTGGGGCGGTTTGTGGAATTGGAGACGGCGGCGACGGAAGAAGAACTGCCCGCAGCCCGGAGCGCGATTCAACAGTTGGCGGAGGAGTTGGGATTGCGAAACGGAGAGCGGCGGGGCTATTTGACGCTGCTGCTGGCTGCGGTAGATGGGGGAACACGCGAAAGGGATGCGCCGTAATTCACCGGGCTTGGCGAGACGGACATGTTTTTCAGGAACCGTCGCTTGGTGCCACCGGAGGGACGATTGGCCTCAGAGAAAAATCCCGCCAGAGTTTCTCCTCCGAAATGTGGGTTGACGTTCGGGACGGCAACCGGTCACATGATTGCGATTCCGATTCTTGCGGAGGTCGCCTTTTTTTTCGGAGATGCGATGCCCCCGACTGGCACCGAATACGCTGAGTTCAATATCGATCAGGTCATGGAGGAGCTTGCGGGAGGAGTGAAAAAACTCCCGGAGCAGGCCCTGCGAACGGCACAGGCGCATCGCGACGCGATGATTCCGCCGTTGATCGCCTGCATCGAGCAGGCGACAGCACATGTCGCCGCTGGCACTGGGGTTCAGGGAAACGCTCACTTTTTCGCGCTCTTCCTGTCGCGATGACGCGAGGTGCCTCTCCTTTTTCTACACGCTGCTAAATCTCGGCGTCTCGAACTTCGAATTGCAACGCAAGTGTCAGTCGTGCACAAAGCACCGAAGTCCATCCCGTCCAAAATGATGCTTCCAGATTGCCTTCAACGAGCAATCCACTTGGTTCTAACGACGCCCAAACAAAACGCTCTGACGATTTGTTCCCGTACCATTGCGGCGTGTTGTCCGGCTGGCTATAGCCGAGCCAACCATCCAGGCTGCGGAAAACTTTGTCCACCTCGGCCCACTGTTCAGCGGTGAGATCGTACGGCAGCGACAACGTAACGGTCAGGTTTTCCTCCTGCCGAAAAGATGAACCGGTCATTCGACGCCGCCAGCAGCACCCGGTCAAAAAAATGCGCCTTGTGCGACAGACCACAAGGCGAAACTACTCAACCAGCTCAATGTCATTGGGCCGCCAGCTCTTTTCGAACCACGGCTCCAGCGGGCCATACAGACGCAGGATGGTGAACCAGCTCTTGCCGGGAATGGTTTGGACCCAATTGCTTTCTTTTCCCGGCGGGGCCTTGGGGCCAAAGTAAACGTCGACCGAGCCGTCGTCGTTGACCTGCGTTTTCTTGTTCTGGCTGCTGACGCTGGGGAATTGATGGTCCGTTTGAAGGTAACTGCTCAATAACCCCGCGGTCGGCGCGCGGTCCGGCGGCGCTCGTCGCAGGCGTCGATTGAGTGCGCGAGTTTACGGAGGTGGAGAAGTTGCCTCAGGCCGCTGCCATTATCCGGTCTCGGGTGCGGGGGTCGCAGTCGCT
>CAMATH010000073.1 GCA_945860955.1 Planctomicrobium piriforme | reverse complement strand
GAGATCACCGTTCACGTGGCGCCGCAGCCCATCAAGGCAATTCGCCTGGAAGCGATTCCGGATGCTTCCCTTCCCCACAATGGCCCTGGAAGGTGGCCGGAGCATGGGAATTTCCACCTCAACGAGTTTCGCGTGTTGATCAATGGGACTCCGCACCAGTCAGAGGGGATCGTCGTCTCGTTCTCAGACCCAACTGCAACAGAGCAATATCGACAAATCATCGATGGGACCGTTGACGCCAATTTCTGGTCCATCTGGCCACAGACGGGGCAGCGGCATACCGCGGTGTTTGCAACCGACATTGAACTTGCGGCCGACGACACATTGAAATTGGAACTTGTCACCTCCCGTGCATCATTTCCCCAGCACAATTTGGGACGATTCCGTCTGTCCGTCAGTGCTGATCCGGGTGCGGACGTGAATGCCCAGAAACGCTTCGCCGAAATGAAGCTCACCGACCCCTGGCAAAAACTGGCTGCGGTCTTCGATCTCCTGGGCCAGCCTGAAGCCATTGACCAACTGGTCGAGCGGCGCCCGAAACTGGCGGGCAAAGTCGGTGACCTGTTTGTTCAGAACCAGGAAAAAGACTGGTCACGGGCGATTGCGATCTACAGCCGGGGCATCACCGCCCAGACGACCGATGTCGACCTGCT
The DNA here is from genome assembly GCA_945860955.1 of Planctomicrobium piriforme. GTDB lineage: Bacteria > Planctomycetota > Planctomycetia > Planctomycetales > Planctomycetaceae > UBA10511. Next base: position 41,277 of record CAMATH010000073.1, on the reverse strand, counting down.
CTCGAAACGGGCCCGCGCATACGAAGCGCTCAAAAACTGGGAGGCCGCTGCCGCCGACTGGTCGCGGGCCGCCAAAGAGAATCCGGCGGGCGCAAAGTTGCTGACGGACTTCGCCGGACGGTTGCAAAATGCCGGACAGCACGCCCTCGCCGCCGCTCAGCGCGAACGCGCCAGAACGATTCTGGAACAGGCGCTGCAGGCCGATCCTGGAGACGCCCCCGCCATCGACGCCTTGGCCGCGCTGCTGCTGCTCGACATGAGCGCGGTAACTGAATGGACGACACTGCAACCCGCCGAGCTGAAGGCTCCCTTCGGACAAACTCTGTCCGTGCAGGAAGACGAATCGCTGGTCCTCGAACAGATACCGTACACCCTCAAGCTGACCGAGCCCGGCAACTCGCTTCAGGCCATCCGCATCGAAACCGCACCCGACCCCGCACCGGCAAGCAAGGACAAGTCGTCCTTTACAGAATACCAGATTCTGTCGACAAACCTGCCGGCCGAGGGCTTCCGCGGACGCTACGTGCGGATCGATCTGCCGGGGGACAACAGTCAGTTTCCGCGGCATTCGGCCGACAACAACCGGAAATACGTCAACCTGTCCGAGTTCCAGATCTTCCAGGGTGATCAGAATCTTGCGCTGAACAACAAGGCGCGCGCCAGCAGCGGTGATGGCCACTATGCACCCGAGCGTGCCGTGGATGGAAATACGGCGGGCAACGATGAAACTCATTCCTACGCCCACACCTGGGACACCAGCAATCCCTGGTGGGAAGTTGATCTTGGCAGCGAGCAGGCCTTTGATCGGATGGTCGTCTGGAATCGAACGGGTGTTCAATACTATCCACGAATGAACCATTTTCGTGTCCAGGTTCTGGATGCCAATCGAGAGCTGGTCTTTGAGCGGGTCATCGATAAGGCTCCATCGCCGTCCACGGAGATCGCACGTCCGGTTCAGTTGGCGAGGGTCGAAACTGACGCAGCAGATGGGGTCGCTCATTGGCAGGTCAGCTTCGACAGCCATCGCGAGCAGAATCCGTGGCGGCGACTTCGCGTTTCCGTGACCGACGAAACGACTGTTCCAGCGGATGCAATCGGCACGCCGAACGGGAATTGGACTGTGTCCCAACCATCGAATGTAGTACTGCCTGCCGAGACTCCACTGACTGCCCAGGAAGACGGTTCCTGGATTGTTGGAGCGTCCGAAGATTCTCTGTCCCTGCCGGTGCTGGCCGCTGAGGTCAAAGCGATCCGCGTCGAAACCGCCAGCGGCTCTGCCGCGAATGAGACCGGATCGTCTGCCTTCAAGGATTACCGCGTTGAGGCAATCAATGCTCCACGCTCAGAATCCGGCGGCTTGCTGGGCCGCTACGTGCGGCTCGATCTGCCGGGGGACAACTCGCAGTTTCCACGAATGAAAGTGGAAGGCGCTGTCAAGTGCATCAACCTGGCAGAATTGCAGGTTCTTAGCGGCGAGGAGAATGTCGCACTGGGAAAAATGGCTCGACAGTCGAGCGACTATTTGAACTTCAAGGCCGCACTCGCCGTCGACGGCGACTCGGCTGGAATTTACCCTAGCAAGCTCTTTGCTCACACGGCCCTGAACGATGCTGATCCCTGGTGGGAATTGGATCTGGGCGGCGAACAGACAATCGACCGCATGGTGGTCTGGACTCTCACTGATACCGATGCCGACTACCACAATCGCATGAACCACTTCCGCATCCGCGTGCTCGATGCAGACCGCAACGTCGTGCTGGAACAGGTCATCGACGCGGCGCCGAAGCCGTCGCGGGCGATCGACTGCCGGAGCCTGCTCGTCGCAAAGACTCCCGATGCGAAAGCTGACATGCCGCAATGGTTGCTCCGCTTGAGCGAAGACTCAGGATTCAATCCCCGCGGGCGTTTCCGGATCTCGGTGACCGAAACGGAGAGCACGCCGGTCCCTGCGGCGCCCGGCCGAGTACGGCCGCCAACGAAAATCGCAGATCCTCGGATCCTGCTGGCCTTCGCCTATGCCCGCCAGGGCCAGACCGCAGATGCGGCCATTTGGGCCGTTAAGGCGCTCGATGACGCCACGAGGATTGAAGGCAGAATGTCGCTCCTCGAAGCTCTCGGTGAATTTCCTGATCTGCTGGCGGAACTGCGAAAAACGCGGCACGCTGATCCTGCGCTGCAACTTGCGCACACACGCAGCCTGACTCGCCAAGGCAGCGAAGAGGTCGGCCAGAAGCAGAAAGACCGATCGCTTCCGGAACTGACTCTGGCCCGCCAAGAATTCACCGAGCTTCTGGAAACCTACCCCGAGCCTCAGTGGACTGTTCTGAAACCGATCGAGATCAAATCCCAGGGGGGCGCGACCCTGACACCGCTGGAAGACGGCTCGATTCTGGCCAGTGGTGAAATCCAATATCCCGAAGTTTACACTCTCGTCGCCCGGCCCGGCCTGGAGCAGATCGCCGGTATCCGGCTGGAGGCCATCCCTGACCCGTCACTTCCCCAGAACGGCCCGGGCAGGTGTACCTGTGGCAATTTCTGGCTGAACGAGCTGCGGCTGTTTTCCCGGGGGAAGCCGTTCCCGCTGCTGGACGTCATCGTTGCCGACGACGAAGCGCAGGAATTTCGAAAAATCATTGACGGTCGGGTCGATAAAATCGCGAGTTGGGGCAAGTATCAAAAGCCCGGCGAGAAGCATACCGCCTATCTGGCGACTCGAATGACGCGGGCTGCAGATGACGACCTCAAGATCGAGCTGCATTTCGCGCGCGGACTGGCCAGCCGGCATAATCTCGGGCGATTCCGGGTCTCGGTGACGAACGATCCCGAAGCGCTCGAGGCGGAACGACGGCGAATTCCTCTGCAGATTCAAGAGAGCGAGATCGTGTCGCTCGACTTGGCATTGGCAAAGGCGCAGGGCCGGCAAGGGAACACCAGCGCAGCTGCGGACACATTCGCCAGGTTGCTCAACCAAACCGGTGCTCGGGCCGATCAAGCCCAAATCATCGCCGCCGCGGTGCCGCTGCCTGGCGTCCTCGAACAACTCGCTGCGCGTGCGCCAGGTAATACGGCGGTTCTGGTGGAACTTTTCCGGAAGCTGGAAACACGCGGCCGGCAACATCTCGCAGACAAGCAGGTCGAAAGTGCCGTGGCCGACCTGCAGCAATTCCGCAAGCTGTTCGCAAGCCTCCGCAGTGGTGAGACGAATTGGACCGTGCTGTCGCCGAGTGAATTGAAATCCAAAGCCGGGACCACGCTCACCCTTCAATCCGACGGCTCCATTCTGGCCAGCGGCGCCAGCCCCGATCAGGAGACGTATACGATCGTCGCGCCGCTGGGGCTGGCCCGCGTCACCTCCGTCCGTCTGGAAGCGCTGCCGCATCCGTCGCTTCCCAATGGGGGATCGGGTCGCGACAACAACGGATACGGCGGCGTGAGCAATTTGACTGTTGCCAGGATTCGGGCTGGTGGAACGCTGGTCGCGGCTCGCCTGCCGCTGCAAATCAGCGACGCCGTGGTCAGCCATAATCGCGACAACAAGCCTGCGTTTCAGCGGGGAGTTGACGGCCGATTCATCTCGGGTTGGGACATGTGGCCCGAAGTCAAGCGGCCACAAAACGCCGTTTTTGAACTGCGCCAACAGACCGAGGATCCGGCTGCGACGAGCCTGGTCGTTGAACTTTCAACCGGCAGTGGGCCGGGATCCCACGGCACTCTGGGCTGTTTTCGCATCTCGGTGACCGATGATCCCACAGCCTTTGTAAGAACGGCGATGCGCCGAGATCTCAAAGACAACGAAATCGCCAAACTGTACGCTGCGTTGGCACAGGCGCAGGCCCAGTACGGCCAAACAAGCGATGCCATCGCGTCGTTCACAGAATCGCTGCATCTGTCCCCGGACCGCACCGACAGAGCCCGGATGATCGCCACGGCCGCAGCACTGGCAACCCCCGGTTCGGAACAGTCGGCGCTCGACGATTCGGGGAGAGCGATGTTACGCCGGCAGGCCCTCGAATGGATGACGACCGAACTGGCGGCCTGGAGCAAGTTGCTTGAATCAGCCACGCCTCAGGAACGACTGTCAATCATCCAGGCTCTGACTCTCTGGAACGAGAGCAGCGACCTCGCCAGCCTCCGCGATCCGGCAGCCACCCGAGCCGATCTCCCGGAGGCGGAACAGCAGGCGTTCACTCGCTTATGGGCCGACGCGGCTGCGTTGTTGAGCAAGGCCGAGAAGACCAGCTTTCGCGCTCTTCCCGCGGCCGAACAGGTCGAGGCGGTTCGCGCCGAGTTGAAGAAACGCAATTCGGGGAAAGAAGCTCCCGTCGAATCTGTGATCGAAAACGGTGTCGTTGTCCAATTGACCATAAATCCGCCCGGCTATCGTGATCTCAGCCCGATTCGGGCAATTCCCGAACTTCCGCGTCTGCATTTGAGCGGTGCGGAGGTGACCGATCTCTCGCCGCTCCGTGGAATGAACTTGACCACCCTCGAGCTCCATTCGACCAGCGTTTTCGATCTGTCGCCGTTGGAGGGAATGAAGCTGCGCCATTTGCACATTATCACTGCGAACAAGCTTCGTGACCTCTCCCCACTGCGAGGAACGCCCCTGGAAAGTCTCACAATCTACGGTGCCCCAGTGATTGACCTGACGCCGCTCAAGGAGATGAAGCTGACCTATCTCAATTGCGACTCCAGCCAGGTCACCGATCTGTCGCCGCTTAAGGACGTCCCCCTGACGACCCTGGCGATCCACAACACCAAAGTCTCGGACCTGTCGCCAATCCGCGGGATGCCGCTGGGGACGCTGGTCATGTTAAACAGCAAGGTGTCGGACCTGTCTCCGCTCCGCGGGATGCAAGTCACGAATCTCCAGGTGCAGGGCGCGCCCGTCACCGATCTGTCGCCGCTCGTGGATCTACCGCTGACGGAGGTGCAATGTGATTTTCAGCCGGCGCGTGACGCCCGAGTCCTGCGGGCGATCAAGACCCTCGCGAAAATCAACACCCAACCCGCCGCCGATTTCTGGAAGGAAGTCGATCGTCCCCTCGCCCAGCGACTTCCAGCGGTGCTGCGCGGCGAGGACCAGCCCGCCAATAATGCCGAACGCCTCGACTTCGCCCGCATCGCGTATGACGCGAAGCAATACGCCTTCGCCGCCCGGCTCTGGGCCGAGACACTCGAAAGCGACCTGCAGGCCGGCGATGATCGCTTGGCGCAGATTCGCTACCAGGCCGCGCGGGCCGCGGTGTTGGCCGCTGCCGGGCAGGGTCAGGGAGAACTGCCGGAGGATGACGCTGCGACAGCCAAGCTCCGCCGGCAGGCTCTCGCCTGGCTGCAAGCGGAACTGGCCACCTGGACCCAAGCCCTTGAAGCGGGTTCGTCCCCGATTCCAACCCGTGCGGTTCGCGCTCTGACAGGGTGGACACAAGACGTCGACCTGGCCGGTCTCCGTGACGCCCAGGCCTTGGCCGGTCTGCCCGCCGCCGAGCGGAATGCCTGGCGGGCGCTGTGGACCGATGTCGCCGCCGTGACCGACAAGGCGGCACTGCTCACACAACAAGAGGACGAACGATTGCTGGAACAAGACCCTGGCAATCGGGCGGCGGCCACGCAACTCGCGCGAGGGCTGCTGGAGCAGCAAGAACGCCGTGACGCCACTCGCTGGACAGTTCTGAAACCGACCGATTTGAAATCAGAAGCCAGTGCGACGCTAAAGCTGCTGCCGGATGGGTCGATCCTCAGCAGTGGTATGCACCCGAATCGTGACGACTACACAATCGAGGTTCCGGTCGATCTCAAGAACATCACCGCAATCGCCCTCGACATCTTGCCGCACGAAATCCATGGCGGCAATGTAGGACGCGGTCAGTGGGGCGGATGCATTTTGTCGGAATTTCATGTCTCCCTCCTGGATGAGTCAGGCCGGCCGCAGCCTGTTGTCATGAAGGAAGCCCTGGCGGATTACGAAGGAACTGCGGGTTATGAGATGGCCCGATACGTGATCGACGGGCAGAACGATGAAAAAGGCTGGGGTACTCCACAGAACCGAATTCCGCATCGGCTGGTTGTGAAACCCGAGCATCCGATCACAGGGAGTTCTACGGTTCTGAGGATCGCTCTCCGGCAGAACCATTTCAACGACGCCCACAAATTAGGACTCTTGATCGGTCGCTTCCGTCTATCGGCTACGGACGATCCCCGAGCCCTTGATCAGGAACGCAGTCGCTTCGCAGTACCGAAGATCACCGATCCCTGGGCGAAACTGGCCGCGGCGTACGTGTTGGCCGGCGACACCCAACGCGCCGCCGATCTGCTGGCGCGGTCGGTGGAGAAAATTGACATCGCTGCCTTGCTGGACAGCGGTTGTCTGACGCACGAAGTCGTCGATTCGCTGCAAGCCCGGCACCCCGACTCCTACGCCGGTCTCTTGCCCAGGCTGGCGCTCTCTGCCGGTGAACGAGGGAAGCTTGAACTGGCGCGCGACCTGCACGAGCGGCTCGTAAAATTGCAGCCCGAAAACGAATTGTGGAAAGAGCGGGTCGAGCAGTTCCGGGCCGGTGCCATCGCCGTCTGGAATTTTGACGCAGTCCCCGAACCATGGACTCCGGTCAATCACTGCGAGCTGACGGTCAAAGATGGTGTGCTCACCGCGCGCACGCTCGGCGATGATCCGAATTTCATGACGGCTGTGAACGGCCCGGTGGGGGGTAAGGCGGTTGTCCTGCGGTATCGCACCGACGAGCCATTTACGATTCAGGTCTTCTGGGGGGATTCGACGGGGGGCTTGGCCGATTCACGGCATCGCGACTACCCGATCCCCGCTTCGCCCGGTGCATGGCGCGAGATCACGCTCCCGTTCTGGTGCCAGGGGACATTGAACGCTTTGCGTCTGGATCCCAATACGGCGAAAGAACACCCGTTGGAAATCGACTCGATCGTGCTGCGGCAGGTCGAACCGTCGGAAGCCTGGAATCAGGCGTCCGATGGGGCGACTCGAACAGCGATCTTCGAAGCCGTCTCGCGGAACGACGACTTGCTGTTCTCTCTCGTCGAACAATTCCCCGATGCGCCCCAATGGCAGTTCGCCCTCGCCCGCAGCCTGACCGCTCGCGGTCAGCAGGCGCTGACGGCCGGCCAAATTGACCAGGCAATCTCTTTGTTGCAGCAAGCCCAGCAGGCTTATGCTCGCGTTTCGGCCCCGACGCAGTGGACGGTGCTGACACCGACGGAATTCAGTTCTGTCGGCGGCGAGACATTCACCGCCGAGAACGACGGCAGCATTTTCGTCAGTGGCCCCAACCCTGACCGGGCGGTGTACACGCTGAAATTGAAGACGGAATTACACACCGTTACGGCGATTCGCCTCGAGACGATCCCCGATCCGCGGCTGCCTCAAGGCGGTGCCGGCCGTTATCGCGAGAATGGCAACTTCCATGTCTCGGAATTGACCTCCGCCATCGTCTCCGGCGATGCGCAGGAATCATCGACGCCGATCGTCATCTCTTCGGTGATCGCCGACAACGAGCAATTCGGGAGCGCCCAGAATATGCTCGACGGGAACCCGCAGACACGCTGGGATACGTATCCCAACAGGGGTCCCCACTGGGCCGTCTTCGGTATGACAACCCCCGTACAAGTCGACGGCGGCTCATTGAGCATCACGCTCGACTCAGGGATCACGGAATGGGGGCAACACGGCCTGGGTCGGTTCCGGTTGCTGGTGACGGGTGAAACCGACGCATTCACGCGAACGGCAATCTTTACAAGCCTGAATCCCAACGAAATTGCCGACGCGAGCGTCGCGTTGGCCAGCGCCCAGGCCCAGCAAGGCCAGAAGAAAGAAGCCCTGGCCTCGTTCACGCAGGCGATTGAGCTTGCGACCGACCGCGCCGGCCAGGTCCGGGTCATCGCCGCCGCCGCGCCGCTGCCCGGAATGCTCGAGATACTGGCGAAGCGGGGCGCGGGTAACGGGCAGTTCCAGGCCGAGCTGGCGCGCCATTTTGCCGAACAGGGTGATGCCTCTTCGGCAGCCGCCGCCCAAACAATAGCCCGCGCGCTGTTTGAACAGCGACTGGCAGCGGCCCCCGACGACGCTGAGCTCGCGTCCGAACTCGCCCGACTGCTCTTGTCTCCGGCGACAGACAGCGACGCCACCCGCTGGACGGTCCTGCAGCCGACGGAGATGAAGTCCGAAAAAGGAGCGACATTGACGCTGCAGGCTGACGGCTCGATCCTGGCGTCCGGAACCAACACCGCCGGCGACGTCTACACACTGCGCGCAGTCGCCGACGTCGACCGGATCGCCGCGGTTCGTCTCGAAGCGATGCCCGATTCAAGCCTTCCCAACCAGGGTCCGGGACGGCATTCTTCGGGCAATTTTCAGCTCACCGCGTTTCGCGTTTATGACGCCGAGAACGACGGCGGAAGTGGCCTGACCCCTCTCCCACTGGCTTCCGCCTGGGCGAGCTTCGATTACAAGGCAAACGACGCCGATATCGCCGGAATCGTCGACGAAACAGTGCAGAAGGTCTGGCATGTCTGGGGCCGCTTTGGCGAAGCCCATCAGGCGGTCTTTGGAGTCGCAAAGACCGCCGCTGCGGCCAGCCGCGGCCGTTCCCTCGTCATCGAACTGCGCCACAAGGACTTTGGCGAAGGAATCAATTTGGGCCGGTTCCGTCTGGCGGTGAATGCCGACCCGGACGCCTTTGATCGCGAGCAGAATCGTTCCGCCGCAATGAAAATCGTCGACCCCTGGGTGAAACTCGCTGCGGCGTACCGGCTCGTTGGAGACCAGTCGGCGCTCGACAAACTCTTCGAGCGTCATCCGGCAGCCGCGGCGGGAGTCGGCGACCAGTACGCCGCGGAAAAGAATTGGGAGCGGGCGATCGCCCTCTATGGCAGAGTGATCACCGACGCGACGACCGAAGTGGCCCTGCTGTCCAAACGTGCCGCCGCCCACGTCGGCGCTGGCAACTGGAACCTGGCGCAAGTCGATTGGTGGCGCATCGTCGCGCAGCAGCCCGACCAGACACAGGCCGCCTTTGATGTATTCCAAAAAGCCGAGCGCTGGAACGAAGCGGCCGAGTTCGGCCTGCATCTTGTGCAGTTCAAGCGAAACGACCTCTTGGAAGATACCCTGGTGTGGCTCCGCGTCGCGCCGGTTCTGGCCTTGGCTGACGACCAGGAAGCCTATGCGAATTACTGTGACCGTATGGCTCGCCATTTCGCGGATTCGGACCTTCCGGAAGTTCCCGACCGAATCATCAAGGCCGCGCTGTTGCGCCCCGATTCCATCAATGTCGCGAAACTCCCCGGCATTAGACTCGGCAAAATCCTGGACGACGGGATCGGACCCGACGGGCTTCTGCCGTGGGCCTGGGGGAGCCGTGCCCTGTGGGCCTACCGCAGCGGCGATGCCCAGTCGGCCGTGAAGTTCGTGGCGAAATCCGAAGAATTGAAGCCGGCGGAAGTGGCCCACGCCATGAACCTGACCATCCTCGCCCTGGCCCAGATTCGCCTGGAACGTCTCGACGAAGCCCGGCAGACGCTGAAACTGGCGCAAGAGGCCATTCGAAAACTGGAGGCCGACCCAAGCAAACGCGGCCACGACCTCCTGATCGCCCGGATCCTGTACCGCGAAGCCGAGAGGCGGATCAACGGAGAGGTAGAGCCGTAATCCGCGAGTGTGGCAACCGGACTTCAATTCTGTCAGAAATTGTCTGATTTCTGCCAAACTGAGCGGAAGAAAAAAGGTGAATTAAGACAGTCCCAGAAAAGAGACTTGACCCCTTTTCGCTTCCTGGATTGACTTGGCGAGAAACCGCATCAACCACGATGGGTTCGAAAGGCGCTGACAGATGTCAATGCTCCACTTCGCGCTGGAGTAATTCGATTTCTGCGGGAGTCAGTTGAAACAGGTGGAACACGCGGTCATTCAGCTCGGCCTCACAGTCGGCGAGCCTCCGCGTGAGGGTGTCGACGACCGCCCGCTTCTCCGCGAGGTAGCCGTCCCAATCGTCGACAATCCGGGGCTTTTTGAACGGATTGTCTGGCAGGGAAAAACTGGTTTTGAGGGCGTCGCCGAGTTGGGGCAGTGACCATCGCCACCAAGCCTGGGCATTCCGGTTCAACTCGCCGAGCGATGCTCCGCTGTCGCGTTGACCAAAACACTGCCACAACCTTCTAGAAACCTGCGACTGAACCTCGTACCGCTGTCGGCCGACGGCTGAACAGGCTTCCGCGAGGTTTCCAATCGCAGCCCGGTCCGGCTCGCTGGCATCCGGAATCGGTAAATGCTCCATGAATTGGGCAATCAAGCGATACTGCCAGCGGTCGGCTCGTAGGCGGAGCGGTTGCGCGGTTTTGCTGATGTAGAACCAGGTCGTCCAGGACGACAACACTCCCAACAAATAGTAGTCGAGCCCGGGAATTGCGTAGCCGGTGTTTCCCAGGTATCGGCCTTCGAGATCCATGCTGAAACGCGGCAGCTTGCTGATGTCGGGCCAGACAATTTTTGGCTCTTCAAACGCGCGCCAATAGTCAACGGAATCCTGGAGTTCAAACCATTCGTACGTCCCGGGCTTTCGGCCGGGCCACTTCTTATTTTTCGGCCAGTCGGGTGGTTTGGGTTCGAGACGGGCACGGAATTGCCCAAGATAGTCTTGAATGGCCGGATATTCGTCGATGTTGATACCGCGGCGGGTGAAGATCAAATACTCCTCCGACCTCTCGGCATACCACGGCCGCAAATGCGTCCCTTGCACGAACGGATGTATGATCTGCGCACTTTTCAAATCCGCGGCGATCAATTCGTCGCGTTTCTGTGGTCCGATGACAAACACCTCATTCAATCCTGTCTTGACTCCATAACAGATTCCTCCCGTCGCGTAGTCCCGCAGCGGAATGCCAATGCCGGCCAGTTTTTGTCGCAACTGAATGACGTTGTCGGGGTCGAGTTCCCACGCACCCGCGCCCATGCCATCGGTTCGCATGGTCGGCGCGGCGGAGATAAGTTCCGACAATTGTCGCGGTACCGGACCGCTTGTGAGCCACTTGAAGATTCGCATTGGCCCGCCGGGAAGCCGCTTTTGGATGATTGGAATCGTCGGACGGATCATCTCCGCATCTTCGAACGGCTGGTATTCGCCAAAATCAATCATCGACTCAATCGCCACAGTCGAACTCAAAAACCGGCGAAGCGGGGCACCAAAATTTCCTCGAACCCAGCTTCCTGAGGTAATGAACCCCAAGCGACCACCGTCGCGAAGAAGTTTGATGCCGGCTTCAAAAAAATACGTGAAGATGTCGGCGACACCGTGGTAGCTCTGGAACTGCTTCTGCCAATGCGCCTTGTACGGTGACAACCACTCCTGTCGAATGTACGGCGGGTTTCCCACCACAACGTCGAATCCGCCGGCCGAAAAGACTTCGGGGAATGCCTGGTTCCAATCGAGGGCGCGGGGATGTACCGCCGGGTCGTCGACAACACTGTTTCCGGTTTGAATGTTATGGTCGAGGCTGGTCAGTACCTTGCCCCGCGCCGCGGTCTTGATCCACAGGCTCAACCGACAAATCTCAACCGCTTCATCATTCAAGTCGACGCCATACAGATTGTTTTGCAGGATCTGTCGGTCGAGGTCAAACAGTGTGCGGGATCCCCGCAGTTCCTCCAGACGATCGTTCGACTGCTGGTAGTTCATGTGAAGCTGGTCGAACGCCTCGATCAGGAACGCGCCGCTGCCACACGCGGGATCCAGCAGCCGCACGGTGGTCAGTTCGTCTTGCCATCCCTCCCAGAATTTCACCAGCGCGTCGCGTTGCGACTTTTTCAGCGTCGCGAGGTCATACGTCTGCGGATCGTCGAGCGCCGCCCGAGCCGCTCCCTTCAACCGCGCGGAGTGTTCCAGACGTAAGTGTTCAAACCGGTCCCGCAACGCCCCCCCCAGCGTCTGTTCGACGATGTAGCGGGTGATGAACGCGGGGGTGTAGAACGCCCCTTCCTTTTTTCGGCGCGTTTTGTGTTTCTCAACGCTGACGGTCTCGATCAAGCCGTCGAGTTCGTTCTGGAGTACTTCCAGATCGGAGATCGATTGCTCGAAAATATGCCCCAACACGTCGACATCGATCAGCGTCCCCCGCCCCGCGCCCGCATCCTCGTCGGCCGCGTCCGCCGCGCTGCGGTAGTCGTACGTCGCCAGATTGCGAAAATGGTCGCACGCATTATCCCCGACGACCAGGGATTCGAGAATCGGGTCGGGCGCGAACAGGCCCCCATTGTAAGCCGGAATGTCGAGCGAAGCATGCCCCTCGTTGATCGCCCGAAACAGTCCGCGGAAATTCTCCCAGACCGGCAATGGTTGATAGGGATTGCGAAAGGCATACGCTTTGGCGATTGAATCCTCCGGCAGCAGTCCGCGGTCCTCACAAAACGCCACAAACAGCACCCGATCGAGCAGCTTCTGGGCGCACGAAAGGACCGCTCGTCGAGGAACCGCTGGGTTCGAAGCGCACAGCAACTCAAACAAATCCTGCCGGGTGTTGGCGTAGTGCTGGTAGAACTCTTTGGTGATCTCACGCCCCACCTTCTCCGACGCGTCACGGAGTTCGTACAGGTGGCATCGGCCCCCGGCCGGAACGATTCGTTCCGCCCCCAGCAGAAAGACGAACCGCTTCAACGTGGCTTCGTCCGATGCCAGCTTCGCCGTCTCAAACCGTTCGTAGGTCTGCTGATCGGCCCCCTTGAAATAGAGCCGGGTCTCGCGCATCGACGTGACGACTATCCAGTCGCAGGGAAGGTTGATGGCGTAGCGATACGCCTGGTCAACCGCCGACATTTTGCGGCCACCGAAGGGACGTTCGAGCGGATCGCGCGGCCCTTTTCCTTCGATCACAACCGCGAACGATTTTCCATCCGGCGTGAACTCCCCCAGCACGGCGTCGGCGAATTTGCCATCGACCACAACCTGTTGTTCGCGCGACAGGGTATAGCGATCTCCCCCCGCGACCGGTCCCGAATAGCCCAACAGCAGCCCGAACACCTCGGTGAGAAAATCGGGCAGGAGTTGCTGTTCGTTCAGTCGGCCGGCGGTTCGGGTCGAAAGAACTTCATCCCACCGTCGCAGCATCGAACGACAGTCGGCAACGTGCGGCGGAAGCGTAAACGGCTTCAACCTGCCGCGCAGCACATCCGGTCGAAACAGCGGTTTGGGATCAGCCGGCATGCGATCGAAGAACTCCCGAAAAAGTCGTCGTACAAAGCCGGCACGAAGGAAACCGGCTCGTCGACTCCAGTCTAACGGGCTCTGGTTCTAGCGGTCGATCTCACCCATGACGATATCGAGCGATCCCACGATCGCCGGGATGTCGGCGATGAGGCAGCCCGCGCACAGCGGCTCGGTGACCGAGAGGTTGCAGAACGAGGAACTCTTCGCCCGCGCCCGCCAGGGAAGGTTGCTGTCGTTGCCGACGAGATAGAAACCCATCTGCCCGCGGGGACATTCCGTTTCGAGATAGACTTCCTTCTTGGGAAGCTTGGTCGCCTGCTTAAATGGAACGCGGTGCGTCCCCTCGGCGGTCGGGTATTTCTCGATTGCCTGACGGACCAGACGGATCGCCTGAACCACTTCCATCATGCGGACGTAGAACCGGCACCAGTTGTCTCCCAGCACGGCTTCCGGGGGAGCTGCGGAGAACGGGGCGACCGGCACGTCGAATTTGTAACCCTTGTACATCCGCGTGTAGATCGGCTCGCCATCGCGACGCAGATCGTGATCGACACCACTGCCGCGCAAAACCGGGCCGGTGCAACCGTAGTCAATCGCCATCTCGCGGCTCATGACACCCAGCCCCGCAGTCCGCTTGATGAAAATCTGATTCTGCGTCAGCAAAGTGTGATACTCGGGAATCCGTTTCTCAAGCCAGTCGAGGAACATCGTACAGGCTTCGAGCCACGAGAGCTTGAGATTCGCGGACTTCCCCGTCAGGGCGGCGAGGCCGGGGGGAATCGTGATCTCGGCGGGAAGGTCGTGAGTCAGGCCTCCCGGGGTGATGTAGCTGTAGGTGAGGCGGGCTCCACATGCCTCTTCGAACAGATCGAGGATGATCTCTCGCTCGCGGAACGCGTACAGGAACGGACTGAACGAGCCGAGGTCGAGTCCGTACGCCCCCATCCCGACGAGGTGGCTGGCGACTCGCCCGAACTCAGCGATCAGCACCCGCAACACCATCGCCTTCTCGGGGACTTCCATCCCCACCAGTTTCTCCGCCGCCAGGGAGAGGCCGAGATTCATGTTCATGCCGGCCAGATAGTCCATCCGGTCGGTATACGGAATCCACTGGGGGAGGGAGAGATTTTCGCCAATCTTCTCGGCACAGCGGTGCAGATAGCCCAGGTGCGGAATCACCTGGCTGACCACTTCACCGTCGGTTCGCAGCAGCAAACGCAACACGCCGTGCGTGCTGGGGTGTTGCGGTCCCATATTCACCAACATTTCGTCGGTGCGAACGTCAAACTCGACGACTCGGGGATCTTCCAGTTGCAGTGCCATGAATCTTACCGGTGCGGAGTGGAGGGCTTAGCGGGCGCGGATGCCGTGATATTCGAGAGGGAATTCGTAATCCCGACGCAGCGGGTGTCCTTCCCAGTCTTCCGAGCAGAGAATCCGCCGCAAGTCGGTGTGCCCCACGAAGTGGATTCCGACCAGGTCAAACGCCTCGCGTTCATGCCAGTCGGCGATCGCCCAGACCTTCGAGACAGTCGGAATCTCGGGCAACTGACCCTGCTGTCCATCCTTCCAGCGGGGGGCCTTCACCTTCAGAATCACGTAGTGGCGGTGTGTGTAGCTGTAGAGATGGTAGATCACCTCAATGCGGGGATCCCCCAGCTTTGCCTGCTTTTTCGGGTCGGCGTCGAACCAGTCGGAAGCACTCAGATTGTTGAGTGCGTCGAATTTCAGGGAGGGATCGGACTTTAGAAAGTGCCCGACCGTCGAGATCGCTTCCGGGGCGACTTCAATCCACGGATCGATATTCTCGAAGTTCGATCCGGTAATCTGGCCGCCGAACTTGGCGACGAGAATCGCGTGGATTTCCTGAGAAGTCATGCAAGCACACGCAGTAGAGTCAGTGGAGAGAACGGGATATCCGCAGAGCGATTTCGCATCGCTCGATCAGGCGACCGTTTCCAGCGGACGGGCGTCGATGGCAGCCGCCTCGGACGAACGAGCGGGAACCGAACGCCTGGCACTGGTGACGGCTCGCACCCAATCGAGATCCCCGCGTTTCCAGACATAGGCGAACGCCACCAGCAGAACGCTGAAGAACACCAGAATATCACCCAACCCGGTCCAGACCAGCGTCTCGGCGGTCGCTGGGGTAATCACATTCTCCAGCGCCAGAGTTCCCTGAGGGACGTTGAGCATCCGCTCGGAGAGTTGCATACGGGCTGCGTCGCTGACACGCGGATCGAGCAGCGCGGTCGCCCCGCCATAGACAGCGGCCCAAGGAAAGAAGAACGCGATTTCCACGTCGAAAATGATGAACAGCAGCGCCACCACGTAAAACCGCAGGTCGAACTGAATGTAGGACGAACCGATGGTCGGTTCGCCGCATTCATAGACCGACAGCTTTTCGGCGTTCGGGTTCTTCGGACGAACAAACCAGCCAGCGATCAACGGGGCCATCAGAAAGACGACACCCAGCACCGTGAACAACAGGAGGTGCCCAACCAGTTCAGTCATGACGCGCTCGTCGGAAGAAAAAAGAAAAATGGTTGATCCGTCAACACCAGGCGGTCAACCGCACGCAGGCGGTTAGTGAGGAAGCTCGAGACGCCTGAGGCTTCATTCGTCCCGCCCCAGTCCATCCAGCCCGCCTGGTTCCCCACCCGTGCCGGGGGTTGCGGCCAGCAACGACTGTCGGCCGGCGAAACCGGCATCCAGATCGTGCCAGTGCCCCACTTCATCCTCGCCCAGCAGCCAGCACAGATAGACCTCGCGGTCATCAATGATCGAATAGAAGTCGACCAAGCCCCGCGCTGGATCCTTCATCTCGATCCCCAACGCCGTCAACTCGCTGACGAACCCTTGCAGAGTCTCGAGATCCCGTTCAATGTCCGCCTCGACTTGCGAGACTTCCTCCGAATAGAGATCCTCCCCCTGCGGCCGCCCACGCGACGGCTTCCGAATGCGGTCGAGCCGTTCTTTTCGCTCCACCACCTCGCGGTACTTTAAGACAATGTCTTTCACGATCACCCGAACCAGCGGCAACGCCTGATTCGCGCTCTCGACTGTGTAGTACCGACGCTGATTTCGCTTCGCCATGTCTTGCTTTCCGCAGACCCCTATGCCTCGTCGGCACCGGACGTCTGAAAAGGACTCGGCTCACCTTTGATCCACACCGGCTCGAAGAGCACTTTCGATTCCGACACCGCTGTGGGATTCAATGTCGTCTGCCCCCACGCAACCTCCAGCGGGAGCTTCGCATAGTCCACGATGCACCCATCGCGGCTGTAGCAACTGAGATCGAAGTTCGACCCCATGAAAATACAGTCGACCGGACACGGTTCGACACACAGAGCGCAGAACATGCACTTGGTGTAGTCGATCGTGAATCCGTTCAACCGAAACCCCTTGCCAACCGGGGCTTTTTCCTTGTCGATGTAGATGCAGTCGACCGGACAGGCGGCAGCACACTTGTCGCAGCCAATGCAGGTCGTGAGGTCGTAACGATGAAACCCGCGATACCGCGCCTTCACCGGCACAGGAACCTCAGGGTACTCGTAGACGTGCGTGAACGTTTTGCGTTGGTACGTCTTCAACATGGTCAGCATCGTCACCCACATGCCTTGGAGCAGGGTGCTGATTGCGACGAAGACGTTCCGGAACCACGTGAACATGGTTTCCTCGGGTTGGACCGATTTTCGACATGAAAACCTGTCGGAATTATAGGGATGCGTCTCAAGCTCGCAAGGGAAACGGAGTTGTCGCTCCCGATGATTTCCCGGTGGTGGGAACGGACGGCTCACGGTCGCTTCCCAATTCGACCTTTTGCTGGAAATCTCCAACTCAGGGAATTCTCGCAGATCTCAATGCCACGCGCATATGGACGCGAGAATGAACAATGGCCCACCGGAGGTCCAAGATCACCCGAATTCCTACCACGACGCACGATATTCTGCGAGCGCGGAAAAATCGCCCGTTCATTAGAGTTTGTGAAAGCACCGGGACAAATCGGATGATCAGCGGTTATTCCAAGTCGCCGAAGGAGGTGTCCGGTCACGGGACAAGGGCTTGGTGTGGAAAATCGGGGTAAACACCGAAGAGTTCGGTCAACGTCGTGGGCCGCCCCCAGTATGTTTCTCGACCGCCGCACGCACAGCGGACCGCGCATTTGGAAAATGCGGGCTACGTTGCGGGAATCTTCGGTCGTGCAGCGACCGAAACAACGTAAGCGGCACTCTCTGAGTGCCTGCCCCGATGTGCGCCCGATGCGAAAAGGCGCGCCCCTGGGCCATGCGAACGACCCCGGGCGCTGCCGCTTCGGCAACACGTTGATACCTCGTACGGCCGGAAACGAAACAATTCCGGGGAGCCGCGCCCGTCAGGAAGCGGTATAAAACTCCCGATTCCTGGCGGGCGCGGTTCTATCAAAATGTCTCAACGCGGACCGCGCGGAGGATAACCTCCACGCGGGTACGTTGTCATTTCATCCTTCATCCTTCCCCCCTAGTGTTCCACCGCTCCCACTTCAATCCTCATCTGCCCCAGCGCGCTCACGACCGGCACAAACGCCGCCAGTCCGTCCATCGCGTCGGCGTCGTCGAAACTGGCGTCCAGAAACTTGATGTGGTCGGCCCCGACCCGGCCGCGCCCCAGCGTTCCATCCACCGGAACCCAGACGCCGTTGATGTAGACCTCAGTCCACATGTGGCCGCCAAACGCCGAATCTCGCGGGACGTACATCAGCCCCACCACAATGCGTGCCGGGATCTTCTTCGCCCTGCACATCGCCGCCAGCAGGCAGGCGTGTTCCGTGCAGTCTCCCGACAGCGTCTTGGCGACCTCGGCGGCGGACGCCATCAGAGTTGAGAAATTCTTGTCCTTGACCTTTTGATGAACCCACTTTTCCATGGACTGTGCCGCCCCCCAGGGCTGTGCGTCGGCCGGAACCGCCTCGTTGGCGAATTTTACCACGAGTTCATCGTCCGACTGCAGGAATCGATTGGAACCGAGGTACCGGGCGTCCGCAGCCTCGGCCTTCTCGGCACTTGTCTCCGGCGGAACAATCGAGGTCACCGTGAGTTCCACGGTATTCGGCGAGATGCGACGGATCGACTGTGTCGGCCCCTCGGCGAGATATTTCGCGGGGTCATCGTCGGCGAGCGAGACCTTGTAAACAACCTTTCGGGTTTCCAGTGAGCGCTCGATTTTGCCGGTGCGTACCAGGGTGGCGATCGCCAAATCGACATCTTCCCCAGAAAGTTCCTTGAGCGCTTCCTCCTTGGAAACCGCCCAGGTGACCATTTCGGTTCCCAGCATTGAGGTGCGGGTCATGACGGTCTTGAGAGCGTCGTCGGTGTACGAATACTGAATGGTCTTCGGATCAAGACTCTGCGAGACAGCGACTTTCGCAAAAGTCTTCCGGGTGCCGTCCTGAAGTGTGATCTCCTCGGGGTCGAGAGCTTTGATCGTCACGGTCATGGGGCGCGAGAATTGCGGTTCGAAGGATTCGAGTTTTCGAACGTCACCGGGCTTCATGGGCTGTTCCCGCATCATCCGATCCTGCCACGCCGGCGATTTCAGCGCGGTGTCCCACTTCATCTTCTTCTGTGTCGCCTTGCCGTTGACTGTGGTGGTCAGCAAGAGTTGATCCCCCTGGATTATCCCTTCGGTACGCGTCGCCGCGCTCGGCGGGTTTTCCATAACGGAGTTGAACCCCAGCCATTCCCCCTCGGGGGTCTCTTCGGTCTCCATGGTGATTTTGAGTTTCACCTTTTGTCCGAAGCGGGCGATCGTCATCGCGGTTTCGGTGCGGGATTTCAGCCGATTTTTCCCCTCGACGACATCGGTGGACGTGGTCGACCGGATGTAACCGACGCGTGCTCTGCCGATAGAGAGTGATTGCCATTCCTCGGTGGCGGCAGGGGGGGCTTCCTGGGCTTGTGTGGTGGAAATCAGCCGGTTGGCGGGTCCGGTGAGGCCGAAGACGAGCAGGGCCAGGACGCAAGCGGTTCGCCGCGGTGACAAAGTGGGCATGGGGAAGTTCCGGGTGCAACGGGGACCACGAATTGAAGGCGTGTTGTGTGATTGTGGGGAGACGCTGTAATTCCTACAAGTCCGACCGAGTGCGGAGATCAGTACGGTTTTCGTTTGGGGAGTTCTCTCTATCTGTCGTGTCGGCAAGGAGTTCCGCCGAGGATTCAACAGAATCGTAACCCTCATTTCTCGACTGGCACGCCGCTTGCGAATACCGGGATCTGTACTGATCGTCAGGGAATGAGCCTTGACGGTCAGGAACGGTTCTGGCGAACCACGTCGGCGATTTCCCGGGAACAGTGGAGGTTTCCCGGCGCGGCCGGGCGTGCCATTGTCTGTCTTCAATAACACCGCGGCGTTTTCGACCCAGATTCGTCGCGGGTTCTGGACCAGACAGTGGCACGCCGGTCGCGCAACGAGCGCCGCGCGGATTCTGGAGCCAGCCGGCTGAATGGACTCAGCTCAAACGACCGGGCCTCAGGGACAGCTCGCACGCGACTGCGCTTCGCAACGATTATGGCGAAGCCCGCGATGGCACCAGTCACGACGCCGGTTTCGCCACAGGCGGAATCTCGTCGATCGCGCCTCACGGTTTCACCAGTCGCTACGTTCGGACCGCCTGCGCAGGGAAATCCGGGTTTTCCGGAGTGATTTCGTGCAGAAAGTCCGCGTCTGTCAAAAAACGCATGCTAGGTTTGTCTACCGCAAACTCGCCTCGTCATTCCCGGGACACCAAAACATGGGTCTCTTCAAGCGTCTGATTAAAAACGTCTTCCGCGATGGACAATCGCGGGTGGCCCCCAGCAGCTTCGACAACCTGTCGGAGCAGCAGATCGAAGAACATATGCGAATCGCCCGCTACGGCAGTTTCGTGTTGAGCGACGCGATTCGCCCTTCGGTCGACCTGCAAATCACCCCCCGCAGCGGCTTCCGACGTGACGCCTACAAAGACAAAGAGACCGGGGTCGAGATTCCCGTGATCATGGCGTCGGCGTCCAAAGAAACACTGTTTGACCTCTTCCTCGAGCTGCTCGATCCGTTGGGAGACGAAGTCGACGTGGTTCTCGAAACGAGCCACGACCGCAAGAAGCGGGGACATGACGATCTCTACCGCGAGCATATCGATCTCCCGGTGCTGAAAAGCACGCTGTGTGAGTTCGAAGATCTGCTGCTGAACGACGGCTGCACGGGAATCGCCGTTCTGAACCCGGGAATTCCCCTGGAGGTTCAGTTCGACGAACACAAGCTGCTGATCGTCTACGGACAGGATCTCGAGGAATTCGCCCGCATCCTTGAGGACTCGGGAATCGAGCACGACGAGAACCTGCGGTTCCTTACCGAAGCCGAGCATATCCACTCGTCGAGCGAAGAACTGCGGCACGAGTTCAGTCAGTTGCGGTACCGGCTGGCGATTGAAGAAGACGCCGACCGCGACCGCTATTCGTGGAACGACGCGTAATCGGGAAGCGACCATAACGATTCAGTTTCTCGCGTTCGCAAGAACGCGGCGGTCTCCTGTTAATTGAGGAGCGGCCATGAAGGTCGCGAATTTCTGCCACGTCGTGTTTCTGTTGGTGCTGGCCGGCTGTGCCAATCCTCGCACGTTTTCGGGGGGGGGTTACAGTGGCGGCAATTCGACGTTCGCCCCCACGCCGGCGACCGGGGGGACGTATGGCGGCTCGACGCTTGGGCCGGCTGAAGGAGACTTCAGTCAGCGCAGCAGCCGACCGATCACACCCGCCCCCAGTTCGCCCGCCCGTTCCTCAAGCCCCCCCGTTTCGACCGCTCCCAAGCAGGCCCCCAAAGGGCCGACGTTGGGCTTGCCGACCGCAAAGAGTAAGTCGCAAACCACAGCGAGCATTGGCACACCTCCCCTCGGAGCGGAGATTCCCGACGGGGGAAGCGCCGTCCGCAACACCATTGGCGTCCCCCTGGTCTGGAACCGACGGTACCAGAGTACCCAGCGTCGGCCGATTGAAACGCTGGTCTTCGGCACCGGCAATCGGCGGATCATGGTCATCGGCAGCATGCACGGCGATGAGCCGCAGAGTGTCGGCCTGGTCGAGGAGCTGGCGCTCCACCTGAGATCGAATCCTGACGAACTCGTGGATTTGAAAATGCTGTTGGTGAAATCCCCCAATCCCGACGGTCTCGCCGGCCGAACGTCGACCAACTCGCACAACATCGACCTCAACCGCAACTTCCCCGGCCAGAACTGGGCCCGCACTACCGACAAGCTTTCGGGAACGAAAGCCGGAAGCGAACTCGAGACGCAAGTCATGGTCCGTCTGACCAGTGAATTCCGCCCGAACCTGGTGATCCACTTAAAGGACAGCCGGGACAAGGGGAGGGTGAACGCCGAAGGAGCGTGTGAGGAATTGGCCGAGACGTTCGCCAAGTCGTTCAAATTCGAAACGCTGCGGAACGGCGGAGCCAAAACCAGCGGATCGATTGAGAACTTTGTCGCGAGTAAGGCTCAGTGCCCCGCGCTGACGTTGCTGCTGCCACTGGAAAAAGACGATCCAACCGCGTGGCGGAATTACGGCCCCGCGCTGCTGGATGTCATCAATCCGAAGGGGGAGACGGTGACGAGCTGGCGGAAGACCGACTCGCGCCAGGTGGCCGACCGATCGGAAACGCAGCCGAAGGAATTGCCGAAGATGCGAATCCGCACGCTTGATCTTCGTCGGGATGACGTCTACGTTCCGGAGGAACCGGGAGCGAAACAAAAGAACGCGTCGAACTCGGTTCCTGACAACGGCTATTACGAACTGCCGACTCCCGGCCAGGGAGCGGATGACGAGTGACGGCTGTCGTAGCAAAGTAGCCCGCACTCTCTGAGTGCGGGGCCCGCTGTGCGAACACTGTCGCTCGACGTACTCGGGGCTGGCGCAACCTCCCAAGCGATCCGTCCGTCACGAAATGAGTTTGCCAGAGTCGGGGCTTCGCCTCTTCGCCGGGACTCACGCTACCGTGGTTCGAGAAAATGCGTTTTTCACAGGACGACTGCTACGCGACAATTTCCTCGATCGGCTTGCCGATTTTGATGTCGAGCCGCTTCCGGCCGGGGACTTCCATCCTGCTGTGGTCGAGTCCCAACTGGCGCAGCACGGTGGCGTGAATGTCGGTGACGTAGTGGCGACTCTCGACCGCGTGGAAACCGAGTTCGTCGGTCGCTCCGTGAACGACTCCGCGCTTCAGTCCGCCTCCCGCCATCCAGACCGAAAAGCCGTAAGGATGATGGTCGCGTCCGGTGGACCGCTCGGAACCGGGGGTGCGTCCGAATTCGCTGGCAAACACGACAATGGTCTCGTCCATCAGGCCGCTTTGTTTCAAGTCTTGAAGCAGCGCGCCAATCGGCTGGTCGACTTGCGGGGCGAGTTTGCCGTGGTTCCCTTTGAGATCGGTATGCGCATCCCAGCCGCCGCCACCGCCGTTGCCATGGTAAACCTGCACGAACCGCACCCCCCGTTCGACCAGGCGCCGCGCAGAGAGGCAGAGTCGACCGAACGGCTGTGTCACTGGGTTGTCGAGTCCGTATTGCTTCTGCATCGCTTCGGTTTCCGATTCCAGTTTCATCACCGACGGCACCGACGCCTGCATCCGAAATGCCAGTTCATACGACTGAATTCGGGCTCGCAGCGCCGCGTCCGACGGATTCGCCTGCTCGGCGGTCTGGTTCAGGCGGCGGAGCAGCTCAAACTCGGCGATCTGTTCTTCTTGAAAAACGTCGGTTCCGGGTGAAGCGAACGAGAGCGGATTCGCAGGGTCGACCCGCAGTTGCACACCGGCGTGCGCGGGGCCCAGGTAGCTCGCCGAGTGCGCTCCTTTTCCGCCACAACAGACATCGGGGCCGTCGCCCAACACGACAAACGATGGCAGGTTGTCGTTGAGCGATCCCAGCCCCCAATGCACCCAGGAACCGATCGAGGGATGGTAGCCGTCAAAAATGTGGTGTCCGGTGTTGAATTCGTACTGGGCGGCGTGGTCGTTGTCGGTACACCAGACCGACCGGACAATCGCCAGATCGTCGACATGGTTGCCGATGTGAGGCCACCAGTCGGCGACCTCCACCCCGCTTTGCCCCTTTTTCGAAAAGCCAATCTGCAAGGGGTAAATGGTCGACAGCAGTTCCCGCGGCGTGCCCGCGAAATCACGCACGTTGCGACGGTAGTAGGGGGACTTGACCACCGTGTCGGCATAGGGGGATTCACTGATCGTCTTGCCGGCGTATTTCGTCAGTTCGGGCTTCGGATCGAAGCTCTCCATATGACTGACACCGCCAAGCATGAAGAACCAGATCACGCTCTTGGCCTTGGGAGCGAAGTGAGGCTGACCTGTGGGGGGAGCCCACTCGTCGGCCTCATTCCCCTGCGCGATCCCGTCACGCTGCAACATCGCCCCCATCGCCAGGCCGGCGAAACCGAGGCCGCAGTCCGCGAGAAACCCCCGCCGCGAACGACCACACATCGCGTGAGGAACAACAAAGGAATGCGCGTGGGACATGGCAAAGGAAGACACGTGAATCGAAGGACAACTGACAACTGACAACACTCGCCAAAACTGCGACTGGGACTTAGAAATCGAAATTGGTGTCTTCGACTCTTCGCCCAGCCAGCCTAGCGCACCACCAGAAACTCGTTGTAATTCACCAGCACATGCACCAGGCTCTCGCGGGCGCGGTCGTGCGGATCTTTCGCCGGCTTGATTGTGGCCGCCGGGCCGGTGGTGACCGGGGTCAGTCCCGGACCGTCGGCGTAACGCGCGGTCTGTTCGACCAGGTATTTCTCGCACAGTCGACGTTCGTCTTCTCGCGGCGAGCGAGTCAGGACGTGTTCAAATACCCGTGTCACGAACTCGGGATCATCCACCGGAACCGAACGATCACCAGTCGCATCACCCGTGGTCAGTTTGCGCGCGATCCGCCGGGACTGATCGTAGGCGAAGACGCCGTTCACCAACGCCAGCGCCTGTTGCGGAACGATGCTCTCATCGCGCTGATAGCATTCCGACGCGTTCGCCGCGTCAAACAACTCCAGCATCAAGGCCCGATCGTCGGGAGTGTGCCGGAAATAGAAGCTGCGGCGGAGAACCAAGTCGGCCTGGTTCGGTTCGAGATCGACCCCACCACGGGTCGGGTCGAGAACCCCCGCCAGGTGCAGCAACCCGTCACGCACCACTTCGGCCTCCAACCGTTTGGGATTCGCCCTCCAGTACCAGCGGTTCTCCCGGTCGGCGGTCAGATTGGGATCGTCAACGCCCGACTCCTGGGACTGCATCCGATACGTATTGCTGGTCACCATGAGGCGATGAATGGCCCGGGTACTCCAGCCGCGCTCCATAAATTCGAGCGCGAGCCAGTCGAGTAGTTCTGGATGGCTGGGACGCTTCCCGTTCAGGCCAAAGTTGAACACGCTGGGAACCAGTGCCGTGCCGAAATGCCGAAGCCACATGTGATTGACCGCGACCCGCGCCGTCAGCGGATTTGACCGGTTGGTGATCCAGCGGGCCAAGGCCAGTCGGCGGCCGGTGGTGGAATTGCCGTACGCCGTTCCCAACGGGGTATACGTCGGATCGTCTTTCGCCAGAGCGGCGCGGGCGTCGTCGAGCGACTTGCGGGCGGCGACGAGTTTCGCCTCGGCGTCGGCTGCCGCTTTGATAGCCGCTTCGTTCCCGGGCTGGACGGCAGCGCGGGCCGTCGTAGTGGTCGATTCCGAGACGGAAACCGCACTTTCCGCTTTCAGAACGGCGACCTGGCGTTCCGCTTTCCCGGCGGCTATCGCCAGTTCGGTTCGATTCGCCGGCGCGGGCTCGGTGTACTTCGCGATTTCCGCCGCGACGCGGGCTTCGATCGCAACCGCCTCCGCGCGCGCCAGCGTCAACGCTCCGTTGAGCGCCAGCTCTTTTCCCCGGGTCAGGGCGATTTGAGTTTCGAGATCAGCCCGCGTCTGCACACCGAACGGCGAGAGTGTGGGAGTCGCCGTACTTTCCACCAATCGCAGCTCCGCCGAGATCGGTTCGATCCGGAGTTCGTGAAACTCGGCCGTCGCGCTGTGCAGCCAAAGCGCGAAGCGTCCCGCCTGCCGCGGGGTGGGGAGCTTGTACGCGATCTTCAGTTCGCCGTTGACCCAGACATTGAGCAGTGAACCGCGAACCGCGAGGTCAACCGTCAGCACATCGTTCAGTTTGAATGGGAACGGCACAATTCCCGCCTGCGGATACGCCTCGGCCCCCGCCACACGATGAAACGCCTGGACGGTGGAGGTGGTGTTGTTGGTGGCGGTGTAGACCGCCTGCCAGTCGCGGGCGTTTTCGGCCACATCAAAACTGACCCCCACCGAATGCACGCTCCCGGGCTCCAGCGTCTTGTAGCGAACTCGCGCCTGAAAGTCTGCGGGATGATTTGCCCGAGTCACCATCGTCAGAAACGAACCGATCTGCTTTCCGACCAGGTGGCCGTTTTCATTCTCCCACTGACCTGACAGAACCTGCCAAAGATCGGGGCGCGGCTTCTCGAATGTCTCCACCAGAAACGGATCGCCCGCAGATGCGACCACGGGGAGAACCGCGCCGTCCGCCAGTTGAGCCAACCTCTTTTCCAGCGCGACCACTCCATCCGCTGCGCGATGAATCTCTTCCTCGGCAGTGGCAACCATTCTCCGTCCGCCGGCGATCAATTCCTCCCGAAACTCGGGACGCAATTCCGGGTAATAGGCCCCCAGCGGAAGCGGAATCGGGGTGATCGCGATCTCTCCGGTCGCCAAGACCGCAGGGACTGCGGGGGACAACGGCTTTTCAGTCACCGGGTCCTTCTCGTTCCCTCGCGCCAGGAGATAGGTCGGAATGGCTGGCTGCGCGTCGTAGACGATGTCGTTGCCTTGCGCGAGCGTCGCTCCAGGAGGTGCCATCGCGGCCTGGTTGCCCGCCAACTTCTCGGGCTTTCCGGGGATGGGATCGGTCCGTACATCGTACGGTTCGAAGAATGCCCGGAAGCGGTAGTAGTCTTCTTGCGAGATCGGGTCGTACTTGTGGTCGTGGCAGCGGGCGCACTTGAAAGTGACCCCCAGCAACGCCATCCCGGTGAATTCGACGGTGTCTTGCAGCCAGACATGGCGGTTGAAGATATAGTAGTTCCGCCCCAGGAATCCCCCCGCCCGTTGCAGATCGAGATTGCCCGGTTCCAGTTCATCGGGAGCCAGCATTTCCGTCAGCATCTGGTCGTAGCCTTTGTCGCGTTCGAGCGATTCGACAATCCAGTCGCGCCACCGCCAGATATGCCGTCGGCTGTTGCGGAGTTCGTTCCCCCCCCGGCTGCCGTACCAGTCGCTGTATCTCCAGATGTCCATCCAGTGGCGACCCCAGCGCTCGGCGTAGCGGGGACTGTTGAGCAACCGGTCGACGACCTGTTCGTAGGCGTCGGGCGCGGCATCGTGCAAAAACGCCTGCAATTCCTCGCGTGTCGGAGGCAGGCCGGTCAGGTCGATCGTCACCCGCCGCAACTGCGTCGCACGGTCCGCAGGGGGAGCGGGTTTCAAGCCCCGGCGTGCATGTTCCGCCGCGATAAATGCGTCGATCGGATTCTTCACCCAATCGGAATGGACGACGGTGGGAGTCGCGACCCGTTTGGGAGGAGTGTACGACCAGTGACTGCGGGGATCGGGAGGGGTTTCCTCGGCGGGTGCTTTGGCCCCCTGATCGATCCAGGCCTTCAGCTTAGCGATCTGTTCGGGCTTGAATGGTTCCCCTTCGCCGGCGGGCGGCATCTGGGGGACTCCCTCGCGGCCCGAAATCGCATCGATCAGCAGGCTGTTCCGGCTGTCACCCGGTTCAATCGCCGGCCCCCCCACTCCCCCTTTTTTCAACAGTTCTGCGGTGTCGAGACGCAGATCGTTCTTTTGACGGAGCGCTCCGTGACAGGCGACACACCGCGTGAGCAAAGGTTTGATCTCGGTCAGATAGTTGACCGGCTCTTCGGCAGCCAGGGGGCCGGGAACAAGCCACCCGACAGCGGCGAGAACCCCCCAGAGAAGGCGTTGGGAACAGACGGACAGAGTCGACATCGATTCGGGAACCAACGTGAGGAAGCAACGCGGAACGTGCCTTGAGAATAAGCGAAATCTGATGGGTGGGCAAGACGCGGCTCGTGAAAGCGACGCCAATCGTTTACGTTGACACGCTGGCACGCTCCACCATATCTTGAGATCAGGTGGACCGCCTCATGATGGGACGGATCAACCACCGGCAAAGAAAGCCCCCCGCCGCGTTGTTCGCGGCGGGGGGCTTTCTTTGTTTTCACGCGACAGTACCGCGTTGGTCCCCGGTTCCGAAAGCACTCACATGATTCACGAAGTCTCTGGCGACATTCTGCTGACCAAGGCCCAGGCGATCGCCCACGGCATTTCCCCCAACGATCCATTTGACCACGGTTTGGCGCTGGCTCTGCGGGAGAAGTGGCCGATGATGCACAAAGACTACAGGCACTACGCGCACCAGTCGCACCCGAAGCCGGGCGAGATCTGGGAATGGGGTGGATTCGGTGCCCGGATCATTAACCTGTTGACTCAAGAGGGGGGCTTTGACCACGGCTCGCGCCCCGGCCACGCGTCGCTTTCCAACGTCAATCACTGCCTGAAACGGTTGCGACACGCGATTGAAAAGCTGGAGCTGACCAGCATCTCGCTCCCGAAACTGGCGACCGGAATCGGTGCGCTGAAGTGGGAAGGCGTGAAGCCGCTGATCGTACAGCATCTGGGTGATCTCAAGATTCCCGTGCTGGTCTATTCGGAATTCCATGCAGGCGTAAAGGCGAAAGAGCCGGTGTAGGGCTGGGGGACTCGACGAGGTATAAACGTGTTGCCGAAGCGGCAGCGCCCCGGGTCGTTTGCATGGCCCAGGGGCGCGTTCTTTCGCATCGGGCGCACATCGGGGCAGGCACTCAGAGAGTGCCGCCTACGTTGTTTCGGTCGCTGCACGACGGACGATTCCCGCAACGTAGCCCGCATTTTCTCAATGCGCGGCCCGCTGTGCGTGCGGCGGTCGAGACCGTTGTCCGGATCGACTGGTACGCTGTTTGCTTTTGACTCGCAGCAATCGCTCGAAGCGTATTCCATTGACTCGATCAGCGCCCGCGGAGACTTTCATGAGACTGTTGTCCAAACTCGCCCCGTTCACCCTGCTTTTGGTGCTGTTTTGCACCGTTTCGGTGTCTGCCGACGAGGTTGCGAACGGACCTGCCGCAGCAACCCCAGCGGCAGCGGATCCCCGTAAGACCCCCGATCAATTCAACGCAGCGAACACCGCGTGGATGCTCACTTCTTCAGCACTCGTGCTGATGATGACAGCACCCGGATTGGCAATGTTCTATTGCGGGCTGGTTCGCAAGAAAAATGTTCTCGGCGTGATGATGCAGTGCGTGTTCCTCATGGGGATCATGTCACTTGTCTGGGCGGTGTGGGGTTATAGCCTGGCATTCGGTTCGGATATCGCCGGCGGCTTCATCGGCGGTGGCGATTTCCTGATGTTGAAGGGGGTTCTTCCGAGCTGGAATTCGGAAACGAATTCCGCAGTTGTCCCGATGTTAGAGCCGGTCGCGGATTACGGGATTCCCCGGTCGGTCCACATGATTTACCAGATGATGTTCTTCATCATCACCCCCGGACTCATCTGCGGCGCGTTCGCAGAACGAATGAAGTTCAGCGTCATGGTGATTTTCTGTGTGCTGTGGGGAACGTTTGTGTATTGCCCGATCGCCCACTGGGTCTGGTCGGATACCGGCTGGCTAAATCCCGCGAACCCGACTGCCGCGTTCCCCGCATTTGATTTCGCGGGAGGGACTGTTGTGCATGTCAGTTCAGGAATCTCGGCTCTGGTCTGCGCCCTGCTGATTGGCAAGCGGCTGGGCTATGGCCAGGAACCGATGCCTCCGCACAACCTGACCTATACCTGCATTGGGGCCGCTCTGTTGTGGGTGGGCTGGTTCGGCTTCAACGCCGGTAGCGCCTTGGCAGCGAATGCCCTGGCGGTCAATGCTTTTGTGGCGACGCACTTGGCGGCGGCTGCCGGAACGTGTGCCTGGGCGGGGGCTGAATGGGTCCAGCGGGGAAAACCGAGCATCCTGGGTGCCTGTTCGGGAGCCGTCGCGGGACTGGTGTGTATCACACCGGCGGCCGGCATGGTCTCTCCAATGTGGGGCATTGTCATGGGATTCGCGGGCGGCCTGGTCTGCTTCTACGCGTGTAACCTCAAGTCCAAATTCAAATACGACGACGCGCTGGACGCGTTTGGTGTACACGGTGTGGGCGGGACACTGGGAGCGTTGTTGACCGGGGTCTTCGCCACCCGCGCTGTCATTCCCGGTGCGACAACTCCCCAGGGTCTGCTCGAAGGGAATGCGGGGCAGGTGGTGAATCAAGGGGTCGGAATCGTGGCGGCGATGGCTCTGGCGGTTGTCGGCACGGTGATTCTGCTCAAGGCGCTCGATGCCGCCATGGGATTGCGGGTCAGCCAGCAGGACGAACTGATCGGCCTCGACGTCAGTCAGCACGGCGAGGAAGGGTACATCTTTATCTGACGCGGCAGGCGGCGGTTGCTATAATCCGCCGGGCGCTCGCCCGGCGGTGCCGTCGTTGTCCTTGAACACCCGCACAGATCGATCAGTCCACCGCCCGTTACGGAGCAAAGCATGAAGAAGATTGAAGCAGTCATTCGGCACTACAAACTCGAAGACGTCAAGAACGCGCTGACCAACGCCAAGGTCGACGGCATGACCGTGACCGAGGTCCGCGGATTCGGCCGGCAGCGCGGCCATAAGGAAATGTACCGTGGTGCCGAGTACACGGTTGATTTTCTGCCCAAAGTGAAGCTGGAAGTCGTCGTCCCTGACACGATGGTGACCGAAGCGGTCGAGACGATCATGCGGGTGGCCCGCACGGGTCAGATCGGCGACGGAAAGATTTTCATCACGGATCTGGCCGAGGTGATTCGCATTCGAACCGGCGAGACCGGCGAATCGGCGCTGTAACGGCGTTGGGAATCGCCGACGTCCGGGGCGGCGCTTCACCCCGGACCCAGGGATCTCCCGGATGTCGCTCGTTCCGAACCCGGCCGATGATGACGCACTCCGGCGACTGCACGCGCAAAAGGCGCGCCTGCAGTCGCTGCGAGACACGGCCCGTCGCAGCTACACGGGGGGAGCCGCCCCACTCCAGACGGCGGCGCTCATCTGTTCGTCGATGGACGAGCTGGTCATCGAGCTGCTGGACGAGTGCCTGAAAGGGCTGACCCCTGCAGAAATCGAAGAGGTCAAGTCCCGCAGCGCCGTGTTGGCGGTGGGGGGGACCGGTCGGGGAGAACTCGCGCCCTATTCCGACGTCGATTTGCTGTTTTTGCACGAGAAATCGCGGAGCGCCGCGTTCGTCGCGTTCGTTCCGCGAATCGTCCGCGAATGCTGGGACATGGGCATTCAACTGGGGCACCGTGTCGCCACGCCTGGCGACGCGCTCGCCTTTGCGCGGACCGATCCGATCTTTGCCACCGCGCTGGTCGAGATGCGCCTGTTGTGGGGGAGCGATCGACTGTTTGAGTCATTCCGCAGTCGCTTCGAACGGCGGGTATCCCGCGGGCGGTACAATACGTTTTACCAGGAGTGTTGCGCAGCGAGATTCGAAGAGCGGGCCAAATTTGGGGAGACCGATCGTCAGTTGGAACCTGACGTGAAACGATCTCCCGGAGGGCTGCGGGACATTCAACTGGTGCGATGGATTGGGTACGCGCGGTTTGGAACGCCCGACATCGACTTGTTGAGGCGTGGTGGCTATATCAGTATCGAAGACGCCGACGCATTGGCGAAGTCGCAGGATTTTTTGATGCGGATCCGGACGGAACTCCACTTCGCAGCCGGCAAGGCCCAGGAGATTCTCTCCCGCGACGAGCAATTGCGAATGGCCGAGATTTTGGGCTTCAAGGGGTCTGAAGCACAGCGGCCGGTCGAACAGTTCATGCAACAGTACTTTCGGCACACCACCGCGGTGGTTGAGGTTGTCGATCGGTTCGTCGAACAACAGCGTCCGCGCCGCTGGGTTGACGATGTTGTGCGGTTTTTGACGTCGCATCGCACCAGTGGTTATTTTCGGGCCAACGCTCTGGAGGTGTTTCCCGCTCCCAACCGACTGACTGAAGTTTTCAGGAATCCGGAACTGCTGTTTCAGATGTTCGACCTGGCGGCGTCGTACGAGGCGCGGGTGCCGACCAAGTACTTCGCGGCCATCCGCGAGGCCTGCGGGAGTTTCACGCAGCCCCCCAGCAGCAAAGTCTCGGCGCAATTCGTGTCGATTCTAAAGGCCGAAAAAAATCTGGGACGGATACTCCGAGACATGTATTCGAACGGCATGCTGGAATACATGCTGCCGGAATTGACGGGAATCCGCTGCCTCCTGCAATTCAATCAGTACCACGCGTATACCGTCGACGAACATACGTTTCGCGCCATCGAAGCGGCCGAGGGATTGCGCGCCGCGGACTCCACTTTGGGAGAGGCGGCCCGGGAAGTCAAACAGAAGGCCTTGTTGCATCTGGCGCTGCTGCTGCATGACTCGGGCAAAGGGCATGTCGAAGATCATTCGATTTTGGGAGAGCGACTCGCGCGGCAGGCGGCCGAACGACTGGGGTTGGATCCGACGCAGTCGGACACGCTGGCCTTCCTGGTTCGGCACCATCTGTCGATGACCATGGTCGCTTTTCGTCGGGATCTGCATGACGTTTCGCAGCAAATCGACTTCAGCCGGCTGGTCGGGAACGCCGAGGTGTTGCGGTTGTTGTACGTTCACACCGCGGCGGACATGTTGGCGGTGGGGCCGACAACGTTTACAACGTGGAAGGAAGATCTGCTGGGGCAGTTGTTTCAGGGAGCTTTGGAGTGTCTGTCGGGAACAGCGCCCGGCGCGGAGCTGGATGTCCTGCGCGAATTGATTCGCACCGGCCTGCGCGAATCGGACAACAAGGCAATCGGGAAAATCACTGAACGGGAAACTGCGGAGGCTTCCAAAGCATTGAAATCACTGATTGACAGTCTTCCCCCGCACTATATCGCCGGCACGCCGGTCGAGTTCGCGGTTCAGGATCTGCGAATGGTGCAATCTCTCGACACTCAGCCGTTGACGATCACGGGAACCTACGATGCCGCGACCCACAGTGTCGAATACCGCATCATCACCCGTGATCGTCCCGGGTCAGGGTTGTTCAGCAGAATCTGCGGCACGCTGACGGCCAAAGGAATGTCGATTCTGACCGCCAACATCTGCACCACGAGCCAGCAGGTGGCGATCGACCGGTTCCGGGTGATTGACCGCGATTTCGCGGGAGACGTTCCGCACTATCGGCTGCGCGAAGTGGAGGCGAGTCTGCGGGAGATTCTGGAAGAGAAACTCAGTGTCGAAGAGTTATTCCAAAGGAACCGCAGGATGGGATCCTTCATCGTCAGCGAAAACGAGTTGCGGGTACCACCGGCGGTTTCCATCGACAACCACGCTTCGGTCTCTGCGACGGTGGTCGACGTCTTCGCCCACAACGCTCGGGGACTGCTCTACACGATCGCCAGCGGATTGTACGAATGCGGGCTGTCGGTCACATTGGCGAAAATCACCACCCATGTCGATCAGGTGCTCGACGTGTTTTACGTGACGACGATGGATGGCAGGAAGCTTCCCGACGCGGAACTCCCCGCGATCGAAGCGCAGTTGCTGCGTCGGGTTGTTGAATTCGACAACCAGATTCGGACCGGGAAGTCGTTCTGAAACGTCCCGGGACGGTCGGGGGGACAAACGAACGGCGACGGTCTCAGTGTCCGGTCGAGACACTTCGCTTTTTCGCCAACTCCGCGGGGTCGGGCTGGGTGTGTTTGATCCATGGCTTCAACAGAGATCCCACGAACATTCCGACAAACGACGCCGCCAAACCGTAAAGCTGCGGAGGGACACACCGCCAGAGTTCTTCGCTCTCTTCCGCGTATTGAGTTTCGGCAAACAGCCAGACGGGGACTGAAAACAGAATCGAAAAGACCGCCCCCTGTGTGGTGGCACGCTTCCAGTAGATGCCGCAGACCAGAGGCACAAACGCCACCACCAGCGTGACTTTGTAGCCGCTCTCCACCATCTCGTACATCGTACTCTGTGAATTCACCGAGATCAGCGTCGCGACCACTCCGACGAGAATCAGCACTGTCCGCAGAATCAGCAACATCGTCTTGTCGCTAAAGTGTTTGGTGAACGGCTGCAGCACGTTTTCCGTCAAGACACTGGCCGGTGCCAGCAGCGTCCCGCTGGCGGTCGACAGGATGGCTGACAGCACGGCACCGAAGAACAGAACCTGACACCAGATCGGCGTGTCGTGCAGCACGAGTGCCGGCAAGATTTTCTGGACCTCGCGCGCATCCTCCGAGCGAAAATGTTCTTGATAGGTCGGGTCGATGACCGTGGCGGCGTACGCGATGAACATCGGCACGAAGGCGAAGGCGAAGTAGAACAGGCCTCCCCCCAGGGTGCCGATGAATGCCGTCCGCTCATTTTTCGCGCTCGTCACCCGCTGGAATACGTCCTGTTGTGGAATCGACCCCAGCGACATCGTGATGAACTCGCCGACAAACGCCATCCAGGCGGCGGTTGTGATGTGGGGAAACAGTGTCAGCTTGCCTTCCTTTTGTGCGGCGGCGACCACGACGTCAAATCCGCCCGCCTCGTTCCCCAGCAGCATGGCGACGATAATCAACCCGACGACAATCGCCACCGTCTGAATCACATCAGTTAGCGCCACCGACCACATCCCGCCGAATAGTGTGTAGACCGTGACGATTGCCGAACCGATCAGAATCGCCTGATTGAGCGATATTCCCGGGAACAGCACATTGATCACCAGTCCCAGTGCCGAGAGTTGGGCACTGGTCCATCCCAGATAGGAGCTGGCGATTCCCAGCGAGGTGATGACCTCGACGAACTTCCCGTACCGCAGGTGGTAATAGTCGCCGATGGTCAACAACTCGAGGCGATAAAACGTGCGGGCGAAGAAAAACGCCACCAGCACGAGGCACATCGAAGCGCCGAACGGATCGCCCGAGACGAATCCCAAACCCTTGTGGGCGAACTTCGCGGAGACCGAAAGCACGGTTTCCGCACCGAACCATGTGGCGAAAACACAGGCAAAATTCATGTACAGCGGAAGCGACCTTCCCGCGACCATGAAGTCTTTTGAGTCCTTCACGCGACTCGACGCGTAGATCCCCACCGCCACGGTGGCGACCATGTACAAAATCACGCAGGCGATCAGCATCCCAGACTCCTATCGAACCTCGATCCCTGGACTCAGGGTTTCGGGCGAGATAGTACCAATGATGACTGGGAAGCTGAAGCGAAATCACGGACTGCGGAACGACAGTCCAGCGTGGTGAAACGTCACAGTTAGTGCAGTTGGTCGGCCCGCATCCGCCAGCGGGAGCTGCACTTGGGACACCGCACCTGCATGATCTGGACCTCGGGGGTGATTCCCTTCGATTTGTTCTTCAGGTTCTTCTGGTCCAGAAACGCTTTTTTCATCATCGGCTGGGTCGACTTCGCTTCCATCAACCCATCAAATGTACACTTCATGTTACGACACTTCATACGATGCGACGACATACCGACAGCTCCCAGAAAATGAAATACGCCGCGTTGGGCCGCGCCTCACGAATGGAGGACGCTCGACCACATCGGATATTGCCGCCGAACCTCAAAGATGCCGAGGGACTCCGGACGACGTATTCCGATGACCGGAACTTTAGTTCATGATATCAAGGCGATTGGATTTGTGACACCGCAGGTCAAATGGCGTGTGGGGTGTAGTCGCCGCCTTGTAGCCCGCACTCTCCGAGTGCGCGGCCCGCTGTGCGATCTTGGTCACTCGACGCACTCGGGGCTGGCGCAACCTCACAAGCGTGCCGTCCGTCGCGAAATGAATTGGCCCCCGTCGGGGCTTCGCCTCTTCGCCGGGACTCTCGTGACCCCTCATCATCCTGTCTTCCTTTTTGTGGTCCGTCAGTCACCCGACGTCTTTTTGACCTGTTCCTCCTTCGCCCGCTTCAAGACGTCGCTGACCAGTATCGGCACCCCGTTTCGCCGTTTACTCTCGCGAGCCGCCTCCATGAAGGCGAAGATCTCCAGCGTCTCGGCATGCGAGACAGGCAATTCCCCCCCTTTGAAGAACTTCGCCATCTCAATCGCGATTCCCTCATATCCCATGTATTTGTCGTCGGTCGGTACCACGCCTTTCACCGGGACACCATGACCGTAGATCCCTGCGGTCGAGACGCCTTTGTCACCAAACACCGTAGCACTGTACTTGAGAGCCCCGCTCTTGATGCCCCGATAGGTCGCCACCCGCCCGTCGGACCAGACTCCCGTGATCGACTCGGCTGTCGAGGTCGAAACACACCGCACCGATTCACAACCTGGTCCCATGATCGTGAAGAGGGTTTCAATGCTGTGCAGGGCGTGCCAGTAAAAATCGGAATGATGCGGCACGGTCGGGCAGCCTCCGTAGACATCGCAACCCAAAACCTTCCCCACCTCGGGATGATTCCGCATTCCGATAAAACCCGGACTGAACCGATGCTGGGAACTGGTCCAGCAGGGAGTCCGCGTTTCGTCCGCCAGTTTGAGAATCGCCACCGCATCCTCGAATGACGCGGCCAGAGGACGCCCGATGTAGGTCCGTTTCCCGGCTTTGAGCGCGGCGGTCGCCAGTTCACGGTGCTTGCGACCATCGAGCGGCATGATCATGACGGCGTCGCACGATATGAGAACTTCGTCGACACTGTCGACCAGTTTCACTTGAAACTCAGTGACCGCCTTCGACCATTTCGGCAGGCTGTCGACACTTTCCTGAATGTCGGCACTGGCGACTCCGGGATACGCGGTTACGACGCGCAGTCCCTTCAGATCCCCAGTCGCGTTCGCATCATTGAAGAGCTGGGTGTAGGCAACGGCCTGATAATTGTCTAAACCCAGAATCCCCACCCGCACCGGGGCGGCGTCTTGCGACCGAGCCACACCCGCCACTGCGAATAAAACAACGAGCAGCCCACAGACTGGCAATGATCGGCGAATTGGCATGGGAAAGTCCTACCGGTCGATCCTGCGACCGAGGCGATCGAACCGGAATCGCGCACCAGTCCGGAAATCGAAGAACAAGCGTCGCACGCGAACTACCAACGCGACTGGCCTTCCATCCCAGGCGCCGGCGCGACCGGGAAAGTGTAATTCGTTCCCTGTTGGTTTGCGATTCCCTCGGCCCCCGACAACATCCCAGTGGGTCAACGTCGCCCGCGGTGATCCAATTGTTGCTCCAGTGACTCCAAGGGGACACCCGACTCAAATGCGTGCAACCCAAATCGCTCGGAAAGTTCCGTACAGACCGCCACACCGCGGACGCTGTTCCCCCGGGAATCCAATCGGGGGGAAAAGACCCCGATCCCGAGTTTGCCAGGAACCACTGCGACGATCCCACCGGAAACACCACTTTTCGCCGGCAATCCCACGCGAAACGCCCATTCGCCCGCGGAATCGTACATCCCGCACGACAGCATCACACTTTGCAGGTATTTCACATATCGCGCGTCGAGAGCTCGCTCGCGCGTCTGGGGGTTGACGCCGCCGTTAGCGAGGGTGGCCCCCATCATCGCCAGATCCCGGCACGTCACCAGAAGCGAACACTGCTGGAAATACAGTTCGAGCGATTCCTCGAACCGGTCACCCACCATGCCGAAGTTACGCATCAGATGACCGATCGCGCGATTTCGATGGCCGGTGATTCGTTCGGACAGAAACACTTTGTTGTCAACATGCACTTCCCGCCCGACATAGCGGCCGAACATCGCCAGCATCCGGCTCAAGCGGTCGGGGTAGTCAGTGCCGGCGATCAGGTCAGCGGTGGCGATCGCCCCCGCGTTCACCATCGGGTTAAACGGGCGATTCGAGACTTCGTCCAGAACAATCGCGTTGAATGCCTCACCGGTGGGTTCGACGCCGACTTTGCGCAACACCGCGTCCAGCCCATGGTCTTCGAGAGCCAACCCGAACAGGAAGGGTTTGGAAACCGACTGAATGCTGAACGTTTGCTGAACGTCTCCGACTTCAAAGATGTCACCCTTGGCGGTGACGATACAGATTCCGAACCAGTCGGGATTCGCTTTCGCCAGTTCCGGAATGTAGGTCGCCACTTCACCACGGTGATCCCCCCGACCCCGGTCGTGGATTTCACGGAGCGTCGTTCGTAGAGGAGCCGTGGCCGCCTTCATGCGACCGAGCAACAAGTCGATTTCGTCGGATTGTTCGATATTCATGACGAGATTCCGGGAATTACGCCGCGAGGCGCGGCGGTGCGATCTGGGACCTTCACGTTGAGCCGACGGACCCGTCCTGGATGGCCGCCACCACGTTCGAGAGTTCGCGGGTCAATGGATGGAGCGGGAATCGATTGACGAACAGCCCCCCGCTGGCAAGTTCCGCCATCTCGTGGCTCAACGGGAGCATTCCCACGACCGGTGCCCGATACGCGTCTTCGACCTGCTGACGCAACAGCTCCCGATCCATCGCGGGGGGAATCTTGTTGATCACGATAAGAATCTTGCGAACATCGAGTTTTCGGGCGAGTTCCAGCGTGACGGCAGTCCCCTGGAAATCCTGCTGGTCCGGTCGCAGGATGAGGACGAACGCGTCAGAAATTGCGATGGAGAGCAGTGTCTCTTCATTGACTCCGGGGTGCGTGTCGATCAGCAGAAAGTCGAGACGCAAAACACGGATCAACTCGAGGAATCCATCGTTGAGTCGCGCGACATCGTAGCCCTCACGCAGAATCCTCGCGATTTCCCCCGTCTTGATGCTCGAAGGAATGAGAAAGATACGGGGACCATGGTCATCTTCAGCCGCTGCCTGACCAATGGCCGTCGTCGTGACGTCGTACGCCGCCTCTTCGACCGGACAACGCCCCCAGAGAAAGTCATTCAGCGACCTTTGGAAACTCGACGGGGCGCGTCCGAACACGACATGAATCCCCGGGGAATGAATGTCGGTATCGACAACGCCCACGCGACTGCCTGCCCGCGCCAACAGCACGGCGAGGTTCGCTGAAGTGTTCGATTTGCCGGTACCGCCCCGATAGGAATGAATGGAGATGGTCTGAGCCAAGCGCTGCGTCTCCGAATGTGTGGTTCAGGTGATTCCGCGAGCGTGCGGAGGATGCTGTCAGGCGAACTGGCTGACGGGCAGGTTGTAACTCATGAACCCGGCCCCGGCCATGGATCTGGTGATTCCTAACGATCGGGAGACTTCTTGAGTCGAGTGGCCAGTTCGGTCAATCGTTCGAAAAACCCCCCCTCGGTGATTTCTTCCACCTCATCGGCGAGTCGTTCGGTATCGAGAACCAGGAGCGGGGTCTTCACCGGGTCGAACGTGATCGTCTGTGACTCCTCGTCCAACTCGGAAGTCTTCCAGCGGATGCGAATCCACGGCCCTTGTCCCCCCAGACGAAACTCCGTTCCATCGGAGATGACGACAAAATCTTGGCGACGTCCGTCGACAATCACACCATGAGTGCTGGTCGAGGAGAGTTCCCAGCGCCCTTCATTCACACGAAGGCACGCGTGTGTTCGGGAAACATACGGGTTCCCGATTACAACATTCGATTCGCGGGCCCGACCGATCACCACGGTCTCGTCAGATGAGAATTCCCAGGATTGGACCGGGTGACCCTGGTGTGTTTCCAAGAGCTCAAGTGATATGGCGAGTGAGGACATTCAGCAGTGCAGGATTGAAGCATGGAATCGACGGGATGTCTAATTGAGCAAATCCGAAGCCAGTTTGCTGAAATTGGGGATTTGAGGAGTGATTTGTCGACATTTTCGAGCTGACCCCCTAACCCAACTTCCCCACTAAAAAAACAAAACTGTTTTTCTGAAAATATTTCGAGGCCGATTTTCGCCGTAAGTCGTTTCGGCTCGGTCGCCGGCCCCCCGATTTCGGGTTCGAAATTCCGAAAACGCGTTGTAGTGGAAAAACCTCGGCTTGGCGGTTGAAATCTGCCGGGTAACATCGTCGCATGTACATCCGCCAATACATGCGAAAGCTCAATGGAACCCGCCAAGCCTACTGGGCACTGGTGGAGTCAACCCGGACTGCGCGTGGCCCCCGGCAGCGCATCGTCGCCTGGCTGGGACGCCTCGACGAACAGGGCCGACTCGGGATTGAGCAGGCGGCTCAGATGGATCGCGGTAAAAATCCCTCGGGGGACCGACAGCGATCTTTGTTCGGTGATGAGTTTCCCATTCCCGAGCCGCGGTGGGTGGAGGTCAATGCGGCCGGGGTGCGAGCCGAGAACCCGCGCCAGTTTGGCGGTCCCTGGTTGGCGCTCGAACTGGTTCGACGGCTGGGACTGGATGAGTTTCTCGAACGCGTCATGCCGCGCGGCAAGGAACGGATTCCGTGGTCTCTGACCAGTCTGATTCTGGTGATCGCACGCCTGCTCGAACCCTCCAGTGAACTCTTCACCGCGGAGCAGTGGTATCCCAAGACGGCGCTGCCTGAATTGTTGGGTGTCCCCGCAGCGAATGTGGATGACAATCGACTGTATCGTGCGCTCGACGAATTGCTGCCGCACAAGCGGGAACTGGAGCGGCATCTGAAGCAGCGGATGGGCGAGCTGTTCGCGCTCGACTACGACCTGTTGCTGTACGACGTCACCAGCACGTTCTTCGAAGGGGCCGCCCATTTTCCTATGGCTCAGCGTGGCTACTCGCGCGATCAGCGCGGCGACTGCAAGCAAGTCTGCATCGGACTGGTTGTCTCGCGCTGTGGAATGCCCCTGGGTTACGAAGTGTTTCCCGGCAACACGGCCGATGTCTCGACCGTGCAGGGAATCGTCACGGAAATGGAGGCACGCTATGGAAAGACGGATCGCGTGTGGGTGATGGATCGCGGCATGGTCAGCGAGAAGAACCTCGAGTTTTTTCGTGAGGGAGGGCGAAAATATCTGGTCGGCACGCCGAAGGCGTTGCTCAAGAAATACGAGCGGGAACTGCTCGCGGAAGACTGGCGCACGATCCGTGACGGAATCGAAGTAAAACTGATTCCCGTCCCGCCGCCCGAGAAAGACGAACCCGAAACACGGACCGACAACGCCGCCTCAACGACCGCAGCGACGGTCCCGCACAAAGAGATCTTCATCATGTGTCGCAGTCGCGATCGCGTGAAGAAGGAAGAGGCAATGTGGAAACGCTTCGAGGATCGCATCGAAGAGAGCTTGAAGGCGATGGCCACGCGTTGTGAGAAACAGCGACGCGATCCCCAGAAAGTGGAACGCGACGTCGGCCGACTCCTGGGACAAAACACTCGCGCGGCACGTTTGTTCGAAGTCAAAGTCGAACGTCGCGAAGATGGGTTCGCGCGACTGACTTGGCAAAAGATCGCGGTAGTCCGCGACTGGGCTCAATTGAGTGCGGGCTGCTACCTGCTGCGAACGAACGTCCTCAACTGGTCGGACGAGGAACTGTGGAAGACGTACATGCAACTGACGGAGGCGGAAGCCGCTTTCCGGATTCACAAATCGGATCTGAGCATCCGGCCCATTTGGCACCAGAAGGAAGACCGCGTGCTGGCGCACATCCTGGTCTGCTTTCTGAGTTACGTCCTGTGGAAGACCCTGGGGCAGATCTGTCAGAAGGCCGGCCTGGGAAATGAACCCCGACGCGTGCTGGCGGAATTCTCCGAGGTGCAACTCATCGACGTGATCCTGCCGACCCGGGCGGGACACGAGCTGACTGAACGGTGTGTCAGTGGAGCATCTGCACACCTAGCAATTCTGTTGGACCACCTGGGTCTGCGACTGCCGGCCAGGGTCTGGGAAGGGGGTGTGAAAAAATAATCCAATTTTGAATGTAGTGGAAAAAACGGGGGGGCTCCCGTTGGAAATTAAGGACTTACGTCGACAGTTGGGGAACTCGGGTTAG
>CAMATH010000072.1 GCA_945860955.1 Planctomicrobium piriforme | reverse complement strand
GAACCGTCTCCCTCAGAAGAGCGGTTTGTCAAAGAGACCCACGGGTGAGTGCGGTCAGTCGCAAGACAACTGGCGCACCCGTGACTTCCCGGTGAACATACCTGAAAGGCAACACTCGTTCCCATTCCGAACACGACAGTTAAGCTTTCAGGGCCGATGATAGTGCCTACCAGTGCGAAAGTAGGTTATCGCCGGGATCCAATCAAGAAACACCCCGTGATTCGAAAGAACCACGGGGTGTTTTCGTTCTTTGCCCCCCTGGAGTGTGGGACTTTGTTCCCGCCTTCCCTTCATCCTCACACGACTCCCGGCTGGCAACAAAAGGATTCGTCCGCATCTTCGAGCGCCGTCGTAGTTGGCCGATTTTCGAACA
This sequence comes from Planctomicrobium piriforme, assembly GCA_945860955.1. GTDB lineage: Bacteria > Planctomycetota > Planctomycetia > Planctomycetales > Planctomycetaceae > UBA10511. The sequence continues at coordinate 41,621 of CAMATH010000072.1, read as the reverse complement.
TACGTTGTGGCCGAGTTCGACCAGTTACGGATAATCTCCCGTGAGCTGGTTGCGGGGTGTCGTGAGGAAAAACGGAGGGCGGGATCGCAACGGGCACTTTAGTAAGGAGCCGCGCACCCAGTAAACGCTCATTAAGAACCGCTTACTGCGTGCGCGGCTCATTGGCAAGGTCGCCTTGTACCCTCCGGGCGACCCCGATGACAGTGACTCGTGAGGGGAGCCCAGGCTGTCTTGTGTCTGACCGCATGGACTCTCCTCCCCATTCGCGGGTATTATCAATGCGTCCTGATGCTTCCTCTCAGAGGTTCCGGTTCCATGCTACGAGTCCTTGGAAACACCGCTCGCTTGTGTGACGGCGTGAATCGTCGCGAGGCGCTGCAGATCGGCGGACTGGGTGCGTTTGGACTCGGGCTGGGTCAGGCACTTAACCTACGCGAATCGCAGGGATCCCCCGCGGGATTTGATTCCTCGTTTGGCAAGGCGAAGTCGTGCATCCTGCTGTTTCCGTATGGCTCGCCGCCGCAGCACGAGACGTTCGACCCCAAACCCGAAGCCCCTGCTGAGATCCAGGGGGAAATGAAGGCGATCGCCAGCTCGGCACCCGGGATTTCCATCTGCGAGTACCTGCCGCACATGGCGGCCATCATGGATCGCCTGACCGTCGTTCGATCGGTGACGCATCCCTACCCGCTGCACTGTGTCGCCTACTCAACCAGCGGCAACCCGGAATACGATGTTTCGCTTGAGACGAAACCCCGCGATGTTCGGCACTGGCCCTTTCTGGGTTCGGTTGTCGGCTACGCACGTGATCAACAGGCGGGATCGGTTCCCCCCGATATGCCCCGGAATATCGGCCTTCCTTGGCTTCTGAATTCAAAGAGCGACATTGTGCCGCTGGCGGGGCCTTATTCCGCATTTCTTGGGCAGCAGTATGACCCGTTCTGGCCAACCTTTGCCGGGCCGGGAACCAAAGTGGGACCGAAACTGAGCGACGGCCAGACCAAGCAGGTGGTCGACCCGTACGCGGGCTGCACACCCGAGGGTCGCTTCGTATTGAGCGACGATGGGGCCGGGGCCGCCGACCTGGCGATTGACCGGCTGAACCGACGTCGGTCGCTGCTCGACCAGTTCGACGATGTTCGGCGGGGGCTCGATCGCGACGCACGCGTTCAGACGTTCGACCGGCACCGCCAGATGGCATTTTCGCTGCTCACGTCCAACCGCCTGCGCGGCGCGCTCGATATTTCGAAAGAGCCGGCCGAGCGCCGGGCGCGGTACGGCATGACGCTGTTCGGCCAATCGTGCCTGGCTGCCCGACGGCTGGTGGAAGCGGGGTGTCCGTTCATCACCGTGTTCTGGGACGCGTATGAGATCTTCGCCGGCTGTGCCTGGGACACCCATGCGAACCACTACCCCCGGCTGAAGGAGTATCTGCTCCCGGGAATGGACCTGGCGTTTTCGGCGTTGATTCTCGATCTTGAAGAACGGGGCCTGCTGGATGAGACGCTGGTTCTCTGGATGAGCGAGCATGGGCGGACGCCTCAAATTGATTCCAAGCCGATCGGAGCCGGCCGACACCACTGGTCGCGCGCGTATTCGATCGCGGCGGCGGGTGGCGGAGTGGCGAAGGGGCGCGTGGTGGGGAGTACCGATCCGACTGGGGGAGAGGTTGCCGACACGCCGGTCTCGCCCAAAGATCTGCTGGCGACTTCGCTGCATCTGCTCGGAATTGACCCGCACCTGACCGTCCCCAATCTCGACGGTCGCCCGATGCCGGTGGCGGGAACAGGGGTCGTGCGTGGAGAGATGCTCACTTAGCCGATTGACGCGAAGGGGAAGAGGCACGAACATGCGGGTGGCGAACTGTCCGCCAATGTCCACTCGTTCTCGAATCTCTCCATGTCTTCCGACCACGACCATTCGCACGATTACTCCCACGACCACTCGCATGACCAGGACTCGCTGGGGGGACAGGGTCAACAACCGGGAGCGACGCTCGCACGGGAGTTGACCGACCAGATTGAGCAGTTGATTCTCTCGGCCGAGTCGGCGAATGTGCCTCTGGAGATTGATCCGCAGCGTCGGCAGTTGTTTGATCTGTTTGTCCAGGCCGACGCGGCGGGGTTTCTGGCGGATGACGCTCCGATGGACTTGTCATGTGACGCGATCGCGAAGGATCTGGCGGGGCGGTGGGATCTGCGAAACTTGGGAGCTGCCGTCGCCCACCCGACGTCACTGCCTCCGGCGCAACTGGCCCGATTGCGGGTTTTGTGGTCGTTCATGCGGCTCTGGATGGAATGGAGCTACGCCTGGCAACGCTGGGCCGAGTTTCATCCGGCTGACATGCCGACGGATGACATGCCGTTTTAGGTGCCGAGCGTAATTCACAGGACAACCGCCATAGGCCCCGTGGCGACCGCTTCCTGACGGCCGCGGCTCTGCGGAAAACCCCCGTTTTTGTGTCGCCACTATGCCTGCCCACCTTCCACCGCCCATTCCACTCGACCTGTTGGTTGTCGCCCCGCACCCCGATGATGCCGAGATTAGCGCGGGGGGAGCGCTTTGGGTTTCAAAAGCCCGTGGGGGGAGAGTCGGGGTGATTGAACTGACCAATGGTGAACCGACTCCGCACGGCAGTCCCGAGATTCGCGCCCGGGAGACTGCCGCCGCCACGCAAGAGTTGAGGCTCGACTGGCGTGGCAACCTGGATCTGCCCAACCGGTCGCTGGAACACACGCTGGAAGCCCGCCGAATGCTGGCGGGGGTATTTCGTCAGTTGCGTCCCAAGCTGATTCTCGCCCCCTATTGGGAAGACGCCCACCCCGATCATGTCGCCGCCAGCGCGCTGGTTGATGCCGCCCGATTCTGGTCAAAGCTCAGTCGCAGTGACATTCCCGGCGAGCCGTACCACCCTCCGCGGATCCTGAACTACTTCAGCATCCATTTGCGGATCCACCCCCAGCCCGCGTTTGTGCTGGACATCACCGACGCGCTTACTGCCAAGATGCGGTCGATTGAGTGCTACCAGAGTCAGTTCGTCACGGGACGCAGCCCGGCGTTCCCGACGATCCTGGACGACATCCGCGACCGGGCACGGTATTGGGGCTGGTCGATCGGCCGCCCCTATGGGGAACCCTTCGCCAGCCGCGAGCCGATTGGGCTCTCGGGCTTGGACATTCTGTGACCCGCGGAGCCACAGCGCCCCCGTAGGATCAAGGGGCCTTCGAGAGAACCAGACAGGCGTTGTGTCCACCGAAGCCAAAGCTGTTCGACATGACGTACTTCAGTGTCTTTTGTCGGGCCTCGTGCGGAATGTAGTCGAGATCGCAGTCAGGGTCGGGGTTGTCGAGGTTGATCGTCGGGGGCATCACGTTGCCTTGCAACGCCAGGACCGCGACAACGAATTCGACTCCGCCCGAGGCACCCAACAGGTGTCCCAACTGGCTCTTGGTGCTGGAAACCGCCAGCCCTTTCACATCGCCGTTGAAAACGCTCTTGATCGCGCAGGTTTCGGCTTTGTCACCGAGTGGTGTGCTGGTACCGTGCGCGTTGATGTAGTCGATGTGTTCGGGATTGAGCTTGGCGTCCTGCAGGGCGAACTGCATGGCGCGACCCGCTCCGCGACCTTCGGGATCGGGCGCGGTCATGTGGCTGCCGTCGGCGCTCAGGCCGTAGCCGACAACTTCGGCGAGAATCGTCGCACCGCGCCGGCGGGCGTGTTCGTATTCTTCGAGGACGGCCATGCCGGCCCCTTCGGCGATCACGAATCCGTCGCGATCGCGATCGAAAGGACGACTGGCACGTTGCGGATCGTCGTTTCGTGTTGAGAGCGCGCTCATCCGGGCGAACCCGGAAAGCCCCATGGGGGTGATCGCCGCCTCGCTGCCACCGGTGACGATGACGTCGGCCCGGTTGGCGCGAATCAGATCGACCGCGTCACCAATGGCGTTGGACGCCGAAGCGCACGCCGTGGCGACAGCGGTGTTGGGCCCCTTCAGTCCCCAATGGACCGAGATATTCCCGCTGGCGGCGTTGACCATCAGCTTGGGAATCATGAAGGGGGAGACGCGATTCGGTCCGCGGTCGAACAAAGCGCAGTGCTGCTCTTCGATTTCGTGCAAACCGCCGATGCCACTCCCCGTCACGACGCCGTAACGGTAGGGATCGCCTTGCTTGAAGTCGATATTCGCCTGGTGAATGGCCTTGTGAGCCCCCACCATGGCGAACTGGCAGAAGCGGTCGAGACGTTTGATCTCCTTCGCCGGAATACACTCTTCCGGCGCGAAGTCTTTAATCTCGCCGCCAAACCGCACTTTGAAGTCGGCCGGGTCGAACCGCTGGAGATGGCTGACGCCGCTCTTGCCGGCGCACAGCCTGTCCCAGAACTCAGAGGTTTCGCACCCCAAGGCGGTGACGACCCCGACTCCGGTGACAACAACACGCCTCGTCATGCTGGGCTACTGCCTTTTTCCGTGATGTAGTTGACCGCATCGCCGACAGTCTTGATCTTCTCGTAGTCTTCGTCGGGAATCGAGACTTTGAATTCGTCTTCGAATTCCATCACGAGTTCCACGATGTCGAGAGAATCAGCCTTCAAGTCGTCGATGAACGACTTTTTGGCATCGATCTCTTCTTTCGGAACCTGCAATTGCTCGCTGACGATTCCGATGACCTTCTCTTCAATCTGCTTCGCATCAATGGCCACGCGGGCTTCCTCCCAATTCTTCCTGGACCGCAAACGCCCTGCCGAACTTGGGCAACATATATCGCGTTTGCGGAAGTGTGTAAACCGCAACTCCGCGAGATCGGGATAACCTATCCCTCTCCCCCAACCGACGCACACTCAATCTTCCGATCGATCCGCTTCAAGAGCCCTTTCAGCACTTTTCCAGGGCCAATCTCGAACATCCGATCCGCGCCCGCCGCCAACAATCCGCGGACGCAATCCTCCCAAAACACGGGAGACAACACCTGTCGTACCAAAGCCGTCCGAATTTTTTCCGGGTCGGCGTGCGGCTGGGCATCGACGTTCGAATAGACCGGAATCCGGGGAGTCGAAATTGTCGTCTCCGCCAAGGCTTCAGCCAACCGCTCGTCGGCAGGTCGCATGATGTCTGTATGAAACGCTCCCGCGACGGTCAAGACCGCCGTCTTTCCCCCGGCCTGCTCGGTCAGCTCCAGCGCCTTGGCACACCCCTCATTGGAGCCGGACAGAACCGTATTTCCCGGGCAAAGATAGTTCGCGACCCACAACGGGCCGGCGGCCCGCGCCTGCTCACAGATCGCCTCGGCCTGCGCCCGGTCGAGCATCAGAACCCCCACCATGCCTGAAGGGGTCGCATCGGCGGCCGCCTGCATCGCCGCCCCGCGTTTTTGCACAAGCCGCACGCCGTCAGCAAAGGTGAGCGCGCCGGCGAACACGAGCGCGGTGTATTCCCCCAGGCTGAGGCCAGCCGCCAGGTCGGCGGTCGCCACGACCTCGGGTTGCTCCACTTTGAGCTGTTCCAAAGCGGCCAGACTCGCCACGAAAATTGCGGGCTGACTGACGGCGGTTGAATCGAGCAGCTCTTTGGGGCCTTCGGTACAGACCTTGAGGAGGTCGTAGCCCAGAATTTCCGATGCGGTATCGAACAATTCGCGGGCGGCGGGAATCTGAGCCGCGCTATTGCGCCCCATTCCAACAAACTGAGCCCCTTGACCAGGAAACAGAAATGCGGTCCTTCCCACGACGTTCCTCCTTAACTCGCTGACCGGTGGATCCACGTCGAGGGGGCTGGCCCCGTGGCGCGGTCCCGTGGCGCGAATGTTGACGGCTAGACTGCGGGCATCGCTGCCAACGCTTCGATGATCTGGGGATTGATCCGGCGGTTCTGAAATTCCACCGCCCGACGAAGGGCGTTCAGAATGGAAGTCGTGTTGCTGGATCCATGGCAGATCATGCAGATGCCATCCACCCCCAGCAACGGCGCGCCCCCGGATTCGTGATACGAAAACCGGCGACTGACACTCTCAAATGCCCGACCGACCAGATGTTTCTCCTGGTCGACGTGCTGCAAAACCTCGTGCGACAGACGACGGAGCATCATTTCCGCCATCCCTTCGCTTGCTTTCAACACAACATTCCCGACAAATCCCTCGCAGACAATGACGTCTGCCCCCCCCTGGTAGAGGTCACGTCCCTCAACGTTTCCCAGGAACCGCTCCTTGACCGGGCTGGTACTGATCAGCGCGTGCGTGTCGCGGACGGTGTCGGTTCCCTTCCCCTCTTCGCTGCCAATGTTCATCAGCCCGATGCGGGGAGTCGGAATGCCGATCACCTCTCGGGCGTAAATGTCCCCCATGACGGCGTATTGGGCCAGATGGTCGGGCTTGGCCCCGGGGTTCGCCCCCACATCCAGCAGCACCGTCTGACCCGTCATCGTGGGCAATACCACCCCGATCCCGGGCCGGCGGACTCCCTTCAAAAACAACCGGGTGCGCAACCCCGCCGCCACGACGGCACCCGTACTGCCGGCGCTGACAACCGCTTCCACTTCGCGGCCCGCCATCAGTTTCCAACAGACGGCGATTGAGCAGTTTGGCTTCTTGAGCAGCGATTCCATGGGCTTTTCGTCCATGCCGGCGACTCCGTGCGATGGAACCACCTGAATCTGCGTCCCGCTATAGCCGGATTCCGAGAGCAGTCGTTCCAGTTCGGCCTGTTCGCCAACCAGCTTCACGACCAGCTCGGGATCCTCCTGCACCGCTGCGATGGCCCCACTGATGTTGGGACCGGGGGCGTAGTCGCCCCCCATCGCATCGAGGGCAATGCGCATGCCGGGCTATTCTCCCGCCTTCACTTCAACAACCGCGCGGCCCAAATACGTGCCACACGTCGGGCAAATCACGTGACTGGGATGTTGCGTGCCACACTTTTCACAGCTCATCAGTTGAATGCCCTTGATCGCATTATGGCTGCGGCGCTTCGCGGTGCGGGCGTGGGATTGACGTCGTTTGGGTACGGCCATGGAAACTCGGAGTCGAAGTCGAACGGGGACCGATGGTTACGACCAGTCTGCACGATGCCCCTGGTAGGGTGGAGACTGGCTGCGCCGCCGGCGCGAACCCGTAATGTACGGCGGATCAATTTGAACTGTCAAGGACGGGAACAACCCGTTTCGACTTTCGTCGCAGATTCAAACCCTGCTTACTTCTTCAGAAGCGTTCCCCAGCACACCCCGTATGTGATTGCCGGCAGGACGGCAAACAGAACAAATGTCCACAAGTCCAGGAAAACCCGGGGGGTGATCACATAACTGTCAAGCAGATACGCCGCCACAACACTCCAGCACACCGCGATAATCGCGAGTTGCTTGTTCTTGCGGAGCTCTTCCTCGGTCTTCGGTTCGATCTTTCGCGACTTGGGAGGGGCTTTCGGTGCGGTGGCCGGTTTCTCGGCTTTTTCCCCCTTCGCGGGCTGTTTTTCGGGAGACTTTTTCGCCTGAGCGGCCGCAGCCGCTTTGGCTGCCGGCTCGGTCCGCATTCCCGGCGCGTAATACTTTGCGATCGCTTCGTCCAGGGTTCCCTTCGATGTCAGCACGCTGCGCACCGGAACCCCGTCAAATCGCAGCCGCAATTCTTCTTCGACCATGTGATCGATCTGGTGGACACAGGCGACCAGCAGTGTCCCGTTGTCGAGAAACAACGGTAGCACCGAATATTGCCGGACGACTTTGCGGGGAACCACGTCCATCACGTCGTCATCCGGAATCATATCGGTCAGATCGACGTAACTGAGCCCCAGTTCCACCGCCAGCGCCTGCGACGCAATCTCGGCGGGGACCATTTTCAGTTGCACCAGCGCGTCGCGCAGCTCAAGTCCCGATTGCTCCGAATATTCCTTCGCTTGCTGCGCCTGATCACGCGTGATGTGCTTCTGCGAGATCAGGACCTGGTCGATCGTGCGGGGGCCATGTTCCTCTTCAGGAAACTCCCGCCCCAGACTTTCGTCGTACTCCCGTTTCCGCTCCTGGTCAGTCAGGCACAGCATCGCCTTCGCCAGCTCGTTGAGCAGCGCCTGCGACTCCTCGAGATATTGCCCGGTCGCGTACTTCCGCACCAGCCCGTTCAGCTTCTTGTAGTTCGATCGAATTCGGTCGATTTCGTCGTCGAACTGTTTGAGCCGCAACAGCGCATAGTGGTCGGGCGGACGCGGTCCTTCGGGTATGCCGAGCCATTCCTTGTATACGTCGAGCGCCATGACCGATTCCTCCTGAGTCCATGTCGTGGGGCGGGGCGATTCGCGAGCCGGCGGGCGGGCCCGGTCGAACACAGGCCCGCTCCCGGATGTTCACTACTCGACCTGGTATTCCCGGGCGAGCTGTTCGAACGCCTCCAAGCCGGCGTCGGTGAGGCCGCTGTCGCGGACAATCTCGAGATGCGCCTGTTTGTTTCCGGTCAGCTCGCGGGCCTCGGCCCGGATTCGGCCATCCCCTTCATAGCTGTAGGTGATCTCCACCGGCGAGCCGGCGGGGAGTCCGGGAGGGAGTTCGGTGATCTGAAAATCGCCAATGATCGCGCACGCCGCCACATCGGGCACTTCCCCTTGCAGCACCCGCACCCGGATTCGCTGCTGATTCGCCACGTTCGTGGTGAACCGCTGGCTCACCTTGTGTGGAATCGCCGTGTTCTTCGGGATCATGATGTAATTCGACTTCTTCTGCCGATTCACCGGATCGGTGATCTCGATTCCCAGCGAGTGCGAATTCACGTCGGTCGCGGTCACCGAGCGGAGACGCTTGATCACCGCCTGAGCCATTCGGCTGCCGCCGCCTGTCTCCCGCGCCTCTAGAATCGCGGCGTGAATACAGGCCCCCTGGGCAACCGCTTCGTCCGGATTCAGCTCACGCGACGGTTTCTTCCCCGACACCTCCGACAGCATGCTGTAAACCGCCGGCATATGGGTCGAACCACCGACGAGGACCACGTCTTCGAGCTGGCCGATCTCAACACCCGACTGTTGCAGCACCAGCTCCGTGGTGTCGCGGGTCCGTTGCAGCAGGTCACTGGTCATGCGTTCGAAGTCACCGCGCGTCACGGCCAGCGTCAGTGTCTTCCCCTGGTGGTACAGGTTCACCGGAACCTGCGCCTTGCCACTGATGGAACGCTTCGCCTCTTCGCATTCCTGGGTGAACAGGAGCTTCGTTTCGGGGTCGGCGAGCGGGTCGCTGCCGAACTTTCTGCGGAACTGCTCGGCGACATGTTCGACGATGCGGTTCGTCCAGTCGATACCGCCCAGCATCACGTCGCCGTCGGTCGCGAGAACCCGGAAGTGCGTCGGGGTGTACCGAACCACGGTCACGTCGAACGTACCACCCCCCAAGTCATAGACCATGATGGTCTTTTCACGATTCCCCAGATCGGTCCGGCCGAGTTCGCCCTTCATCCAGGCGTACGCCAGTGTGGCGGCGGTCGGCTCGTTGATGATGTCGATCACGTTCAGGCCGGCGATTCGACCCGAGTCCTGAGTCGCTTTGCGCCGGAGATCGTTGAAATAGTACGGAACCGTGATCACCGCATTGGCGATCGGTCCGATTTTCTGTTCGCAGTCCTGCTTCAGCTTCTTGAGAATCAGGGCCGAAATAAACTCGGGGGTGAGCTTTTTCCCCTGATATTCCTTGAACCAGTTCTTGTTCCCCATCTGCCGCTTGATGGCGTCAACCACATTTTCCGGCGGTTCGACCGCGACCCGTTTGGGGGACGGTCCGACCACAACATGCCCCGATTCACCCAGCAGCACAATCGAGGGAGTCGTGGTGCTGTCGTCGGCGTTTTCGATGGAGATCGGTTGCCCGTCGGGGTTCAATTGGGCCAACGACGAAAAGGTCGTTCCCAAGTCGATTCCAACCGTTTGCCCCTCGAGAAACTTCACCATGGGAGCCGCCTCGATTGCTGTTGACAGTGCGTGAAATGGAGTGTGGAACTAGGCAGAATGGGCATTGTGACGCTGCCGGGAATCGGTTGCAAGCCACGAATTGCCCACCATTGTGGAGAATTCCCGCTCAGTCCCGGCGCGGCGTCAGAACCGTCCCCGCCCGTCAGGTCTGCCAGGTCGCCCGCCAACCCGTACCGAAAACGTGGGCCTGACGCAGAGCCACGCCCGTAACGAAGCGAACGACTGCTACCGCTTCCTCTTGGGCGCGGCTCGGGCTTATGTCGCATTTTTGCCCCCGTCCGGTATATACTCCAGCGGGTGAACCGGCTTCTCGTCTTGGAGTTTCAGGCGTCATGCGCAATCGGCGGGAACTGTTTCCCCACGTTCTGGAGATGAATCATCAGGCCCGTCGACGCCTGGGGTGCTGCGTGTACCTGGTCCATAGCCAGGACGAATGGCTGTTGATCGATGTGGGCTACGAGGACACGGTCCGCGAGATCATCGATCTGATCCGCAACCTCGATTTTCAGCTCTCGAAGTGCCGGTATATCGTGGCGACCCACGCCGACGCCGACCACGTTCAGGGACTGAAGCTCGCCAAAGAACTGCTCCCGAGCGCTCAAACCGTAGGACACCCTCTTGCGGCCGCCCCATTGGCCAATGGCGACCGCATTCTCACCTACGCTGAGATTCCCGCACAGGGTATCTCGATCAACATGCCCCTCGTCACGCTGGACGCGACTATCAACGAGGGAGACGTCCTGAAAATCGGGGATCTGGAGTTGACCACCTGGAACACCCCCGGACATACACAGAGCCAGCTCGCGTTTCGGATGGGGTCGCTCCTCTTTTCTGGCGACAACATTTTCCGTGACGGGTGCGTCGGCAACATCGACGCGCACCACGGTTCCGACATCGCTGACTTTATCAAGAGTCTCGAGCGGATTCGCGACAGCGAGGTCGAATGGCTGCTTCCCAGCCACGGGCCGGCGTTCAAGAACGATCGCAAACTTTTGAACGACACCATCAGCCGGCTTGAGAAATACCAGCACATGGCCGACTTCGGCACCTGCGCCGTCGATTGGCCACTCCTGGATGAGTGGGAAGATGAACTGGTTTCGGGTAAGAACACCCGGTAAGCCGTTTCGAGTTCCCGCCTCTCCCCTGAACAGACCGCCTGTGAATGTTTCCGCCGAGTTTCCCGAGTCGTTCGAACACCCGCTGTTACCGCACGACGTCTGGATGAGACAGGCGCTCGCCGAGGCGCAGGCGGCGTTTGAAGAGGGGGAGGTTCCGGTCGGGGCGGTGGTGGTGTTTGAAGGGCGGGTGATCGCAGCGGCACACAATCAGCGGGAAACTCTGAACGACCCGACCGCCCACGCCGAGATGATCGCGATCACGCAGGCCGCCGAGGCGCTGCAATCGTGGCGGCTGCTCGACTGCGCGCTGTATGTCACCCTCGAACCGTGCCCGATGTGTGCCGGCGCGATTGTGCAGGCACGAATCCCGACCGTGATCTACGGTACCACCGATCCCAAGGGGGGAGCCTGCCACACGTTGTACCAGATCACCAGTGACCCCCGCCTGAACCACCAGTCGGCGGTCTTGGGAGGAGTTCTCAAAGAAGAATGCCGGGAGATTCTGCAGGCGTTCTTCGCACACCAACGGGCTCAGGGGAAGAAGTAGCCGCGGCACGGTATCGCTCGGGATTCCTCGTGACCTGGAAAATATCGCATTTTTCGCCATATCAAGTATAAGATCCCCTAATCGCGTTCCATGAACCAGTCGGTCCCACCGGACCGTGGGGACAAGAGTCAGGCGCATTCGACATGTCTGGGACTCTCATTCGTCATCGATTCCGTGTCGTGGATTACCAAGAAATGGTTGAGCGGGGGATTCTCACCGAGGACGATCGCGTGGAGCTTTTACGCGGGGAGGTCGTTGAGAAAACGGCTTTTTGACCGGCGCACGCTGCGAGTGTCAGTCGACTCAATCGATTATTCCAGCGTCCGTTTGGGGAGTTGGCGATCGTTTCCATCCAGAGTCCCGTACAACTGACCGACAGCCAACCCGAACCCGACGTGGCGCTTTTGAAGCCCCGGGATGATTTCTACGCGTCGGCAACCCCCCGGGGTGACGATGTCTTGCTGATCGTCGAAGTGGCTGACGGTTCACTTGAGACCGCCCAGACGCTGAAACGGGAGATCTACGCCGAGGCTGGGATCCCAGAGTACTGGATTGTCAATCTGGTCGATTCGTGCGTGGAAGTCTATCACGAGCCGATGGCATCAGGACAGTACGGGGTTATGAAACGCCTCGTTGGTGGCGGGACGCTCGCCCCTTGGCGATTTTCCGGGTGGGAAGTCGCGGTTTCCGATTTCCTGTAAGCGGAACCGGGAATCGGCATCTGGAAATCCGATGCTGGGTGAAGCCCGCCATTGAGGATAGAATGCAGGCTCGCTCCTGGCGACCTGTCCCTCAACGCGTGCGAGATCTGGCCGTGGATCATTTCAGAATTTCGATCGTCTCGTTGCTTTGTGCGACAGGGCTAATTGTGTGCGGAGCGAACACATCAGTTCGCGCCGATGATCGGCTCGAGTTTTTCGAGTCCCGAATTCGTCCCCTTCTGATCGACCGCTGCGAAGCGTGCCACTCGTCCGCCAAAGGAAAAACCAGCGGCGGATTGGCGCTCGACACGCGTGCCGGTTGGGTCAAAGGGGGAGACAGCGGCTCGCCGATCGTACCCGGCAAGCCTGAAGAAAGTCTGCTGATTCGCGCGGTCCGCCACACCGATGGCACCCTTCAAATGCCCCCGAAAGATCGGGGGGGAAAACTTACGGAGACCGAAATCGCCGCCCTGGTCGAGTGGGTCGCGCGCGGCGCTGTCGATCCGCGGGCCACCACCGAGCGGATTGGTGGAATGTCGATCGACGCGGCGCGAGGCTGGTGGTCGTTTCAACCGGTACGGGCACCAGTGCCCCCCGATGTGCGAGATGTCACATGGCCGGCGACTCCCGTCGACCAGTTCATTCTCGCGGAACAGGAACGTCGCGGGATGACCCACGTTTCACTCGCCGACAAGCGGACCATCTTGCGAAGGGTGACGTTTGATCTCACCGGTCTGCCACCAACACCCGCCGAGTTGGCCGCTTTTCTGGCGGATGAGTCTCCAGCGGCATTTGATACGGTCGTCGAGCGACTGCTCGCTTCTCCCAGCTACGGCGAACGCTGGGGTCGGCACTGGCTGGATGTGGCACGCTACGCCGACACGGCTGGCGATGGGGCCGACTATCCCGTGCGCGAGGCATACAAGTATCGCGACTGGGTCGTCCGGGCGTTCAACGCCGACCAGCCGTTCGATCAGTTTCTTCGGGAGCAGATCGCGGGAGACATTCTCGCGCAGGACGGGCCGGCGGAGCTGTACGCCGACCGTGTGACGGCGACGGGGTTTCTGGCGGTCGGAAAACGTTACGGCTACGCCCCCAACTCCGACTATCAGCATCTCGATTTCGCCGATGCGATCGATTCGCTGGGGCGGTCGCTGCTGGGGCTTTCGCTCGGTTGCGCCCGCTGTCACGACCACAAGTACGAACCGGTCACCACCAACGATTACTACGCGTTGTACGGAATTCTCCAAAGCACCAGGTGGTCGTTCCCGGGCGGAGAAGAAATGAAACGGCCGGTCAATTTTCCTCCGCTGATTCCACCCAGCGAAGCGACGCGACTGGACGCGGGTAAGTCGGCGGAAGTGGCGCGACTCGACGGGGAGATTTCCCGATTAAAGAGTGAACGCGCGCGACTCGATGGCAAGTCATTCGCGGGTGGAGTCGACCTCGCCTTTGAGGGGCAGCCGATTGGCAAACCGCCAGCGGCCCCCTGGTTGTCCGCCGGCCCCAATTCTGTGATCGCGGACGCTCAAAGTCCGTACACGCACATCCACCCGGCGGGCAGTCGCGGGGTGCGCGTGGGAAGTGGCCTGGCGACGGACGGGGTTCGCTACGTGTTCGAGAACGGGCTGCGCGCCACTCCCGACAAACAAATGCGCTTCACACTCGATTTTCGTACGGTGCCAGCAGCGGACAAGACACAAGAAAAACCAGGCGCGTATCGGTTTTACGTCGGACGGGGTGTGATCGAATCGCTCGCTGTGGAATGCAGCGTCACCGCCGGCGAATTCGCCATTCGCAGTGGTGCCAACTGGGAAGTGATCCGCAAGGTGGTGCCGGGAACGTGGTATACGTTGCGACTCACACTCGATCCCACCGCGAAGACTTACTCGGGCGTGGTGGGGACGGTCGACGACCTCGTCGAGTTCCGCGACAAAGGGCTGGGACCAAACTGGGACGGTGTGGTCGACACGTTCATTTGCGATGGTTTCGGACATGTCGCCGGCCCCGCTTCGGAACGCGATCTCGACAACGTCGGACTGCAGGAGACCCCGTTCGCCGCTCTCGGGAGCGAACCAGTCACCCCTCCCGCGAAACTCCCCGACGCGGCGGAACGCCTGGCGAAAGTGGACGCCGACCTGGCATTGGCCACGAAGGCCCGCGATTCGGCAGCGGCCCTCATGATGTATGAAGTCGCGTACGGAGTCAGCGAGGGGACTCCTGCCAATGCCCGCATTCAGCGACGTGGAGAACCGGACAAACCGGGCGAGGAAGTGAATCGCCGCTTTATTGAACTCCTGGGGGGAGACCGCCTGACCGACGAGTCACACGGGAGCGGCCGGCTGGAACTGGCGAACTGGCTGACCCGTGACACAAACCCGCTGACCGCTCGGGTGTTCGTGAACCGCGTCTGGCAATGGCACTTCGGACAGGGGCTGGTGACCACTCCCAGCGATTTTGGCGCTCGGGGGGAGCTACCGAGCCACCCTGAATTGCTCGACTGGCTTACGGCGCGATTCATCGCCTCAGGCTGGTCGGTGAAGACGCTGCACCGTTTGATACTGGCTTCGCGGGTCTATCAGCTCGCCAGTGACGATGACTCCGAGAATCAGCGGCACGACCCGGTCAATCGCTGGCTGTGGCGTTATCAACGCCGCACTCTCGACGCCGAGTCAATCCGTGACGCGATGCTGGCGGTCAGCGGGCAATTGGATCGGGCGATTCCCGGCCAGCACCCGTTTCCGCCGGTCACCAGTTGGGGATTCACCATCCATCAACCGTTTCACGCCGTGTACGATTCCAATCACCGCAGCGTCTACCTCATGCTGCAACGAAATCGTCGGCATCCCTTCCTGGCGCTGTTCGACGCGGCGGATCCGAATCTGAGTGTGGCCGAGCGTCTGCCAACCACCACCCCCACACAGACGCTGTACCTGATGAACTCGCCGTTCGTTCATGAACAATCCACGGCGTTCGCGGTGCGGGCTCTGCGGGAACAAGAGAATGTCCCGGGTCGAATTCGGTTCCTGTTTGAAGCGTCGCAGGGACGATTGCCCACGGAGGGGGAACTCGCGGAGGCCGAGATCTTTGTGACCCGGTACGCCGCGATGTTAGCCGACCGGGGTGAATCGACCGACCGCCAGACGCTGGGGGCCTGGAGCGCCCTGGCGCGGGTGTTGTTGACGAGCAATGGGTTCTTGTCGGTGGATTGAGTTTCGATTTCGATCGATTGATGTCTCGGGACCGGTGCGGCGCGGGTTTGTGTTCGCCCCGGTCCATCAGCGATACTCCAGCCCGAAATCATTGTCGAACCGTCAAGCCGGGTTGTGGCGACGACGGAATGGAATTGATCACCTGCCTTGGGCGACCCGATTCAGCATGCAACGACTCTTTCTGCTCACCGCCGCGTTCCTGCTCAGCGCGGTGGCGTCTTTCGCCGCCGACGCCCCCCCGGAACGATTGGACTCCGCCGGCATCCCGGGGACGTTGTTTCTCTGCGGCGGAGGACGACTGCCCGATGAAGTTCGTGACGCTTTTTTGGAGGCGGGAGGAGGGGAAAAGTGCCGGCTGGTGATCATTCCGACTGCGACTCCCGGTGAAGAGAGCGACGCACTCCAGGAAGGGGCCGAGATCGCCGAGCTGTGGCGCGTGCGATCCCCCGCCTCGATCGAGATTCTCCATACTCGAGATCGCGCCGTCGCGAATGATCCGAAATTCAGCGAGCCGTTGAAAACCGCGACCGCCGTCTGGTTCGCCGGCGGCCGGCAATCACAAATCGCGGGGGCGTATTCCGGGACGGTTGTGGAACAGGAACTGCGCAACCTGCTGGACCGTGGCGGCGTGATCGGAGGAACGTCGGCCGGCGCGGCGTGCATGTCACGCGTGATGATCGTGCGGGGCAAGATTCACGAAACGCCTGGACTGGGTTTACTGCCCGGTGCAATCGTCGATCAGCATTTTCTCGCCCGCGAGCGACGCGACCGTTTGATGGAAGCCGTCGCCGCTCACCCCGCGCTCGTGGGAGTCGGCATTGACGAGGGAACCGCTTTGATCGTGCGCGGTCGCGAATTGAAGTGCCTGGGGGACTCCAGCGTTCATCTGTGTCTGGGGGTTTGCGGAACACATCCACCACTCGAACGTGTGCTGAAGTCGGGAGATGTCTCTGACCTCACGATGTTCCGCCGGGGAGCCCTCGCGCGGACTCTGCCCCCGTTTCCTCCCACCGAGATCGCGGCCCCTGTCGTTCCCACGGGAGCGCTCGTGATCGTCGGCGGCGGGGGCATGTCGAAAGAGGTTGTCGAACGATTCATCGAACTGGCGGGAGGGGTCGATGCGCCGATTGTCGTGTTGCCGACGGCGAACCCCGAACCCGATGTGAACGAAGGCCGGTTTTTTGAACGGGCCGGCGCGAAGAATGTGAAGTCGCTGGCCGCGCGGGGCAAGACGGAAGTCGAAACCCCGGAATCGCTCGAGCTGCTGCGGCAGGCCAAGGGGGTCTGGTTCGGCGGTGGCCGTCAGTGGCGATTCGTTGACGCGTATGAGAACACCCAGGCGGTCGAACTCTTTCACGATGTGTTGAAGCGGGGGGGAGTCATCGGCGGCAGTTCGGCGGGGGCCACCATTCAGGGGGACTATCTTGTGCGGGGCAGCCCGCTGGGAAATACCGACATGATGGCGCTCGGCTATGAACGGGGATTCGCCTTCCTGCCCGGGACCGCCATCGACCAGCACTTCAGCCAGCGCAAGCGGTTCGGAGACATGACACGTGTGGTCGAACGGCATCCGCAGCTCCTGGGAATCGGGCTGGATGAGGCGACCGCGATCATCGTGCGGGGCAGTGTCGCGGAGGTGATGGGCGCGCACCGCGTCCACTTCTTCGACCGCGCCAAGCCGGCGATTGATGAGCGGGACTATGAGTCGGTGTCACCCGGTGGCAAATACGAACTCAGAAAACGCGAAGTGATTGATGCGGGGCGTTGAGAAGCCCGGCCTTGGTGTTTCTCGTCGGGAAGTGGGGAATAGTCGCTGCGCGACCGGATGGGTTATTTTGCAAGGTGGCATGTGCCCATTTGCCGCGATCGAGACGGCTGGTATCATCAACAGCCCCGGAATCCTCACGATTGTCCTCGCACTGTCCCAACATTGCGACAATCCGTTCCCTCTCGCCAATCATGGGTTGCCCCCAGGTCATGTACCGAATTCTGCAGAGCGTGATGCTCGTCGCGCTGCTGACTGTGCCGCTCGCTCCGCTTGGCTCAACCGTTCGCGCCGCGGAACCGGTCGACTTCAATCGTGACGTTCGGCCAATTCTCGCCGAGAATTGCTTCAAATGTCACGGCTTTGACGATCAAGCGCGCAAAGGCGGGTTGCGACTCGACACCGCCGACGGTGCGACCAAGAAGTCCGACTCGGACCACTCCGCCGTCGTCCCGGGCAATCCCGACGCCAGCGAACTGGTCGCCCGGCTGATCGCCAGCGACGCCGCCGAGCGAATGCCCCCGCCAGAAACCGGGCGAGTCTTGAAACCCGCCCAAATCGAAACCCTGCGGCGATGGATCGCCGAGGGGGCGAAGTACGCCCGGCACTGGTCTTTCGAGCCACCGCGCAAACCGCCGTTGCCCAAAGTCAAGAACTTCGGCTGGGCGCAGCAGGATCTTGACCGCTACCTTCTCAGCCGGCTGGAGCGCGAGGGCCTCGCTCCGAACACCCGGGCCGACAAGGCGACGCTCGCTCGTCGGGCGGCGCTTGACATCATCGGCATTCCGCCCGATTCCAAGACTCTCGCCGCCTTCCTGGAAGATGATTCGCCATTGGCGTTCGAACGGTACGTCGACGCCCTGTTGGCGTCACCACATTTTGGCGAGCGCTGGGCTCGGCACTGGCTCGATCTGGGACGCTACGCCGACACCAAAGGATACGAGAAAGATCTGTCGCGTACGCTCTGGCGCTGGCGCGACTGGGTGATCGATGCCTTCAACGCCGACATGCCGTACGATCAATTCACGCGGGAACAGCTCGCCGGCGATCTGCTCCCGGGTGCCACGCGCGATCAGATCCTGGCGACCGGCTTCCATCGCAACACGATGGTCAACGATGAGGGGGGAACCGATGACGAGGAATTCCGCGTCGCTGCCGTCAAAGACCGGGTCGATACCACAATGCAGGTCTGGATGGGACTGACGATGGGATGTGCGAAGTGCCATTCCCACAAATACGACCCGATCAGCCATTCCGAATACTACCGGTTCTACGCCTTCTTCAATCAGACGGAAGATGCCGACCGCTACGACGAAGAGCCGAAACTACTGACCCCCACCCGCGACGAAGAGCGCCGCACCCAACAGTTAAAAGATCAGTTGGCGGCGGCGGAATTGAAACTGGTGACACCCACTCCCGAGGTCGAGTCGGCCCTCGCCGCCTGGGAGGCCGACGCGCTGGCCAGTCTGACCTGGCAGGTTCTGAAGCCGACCGCCATGCTGGCGACCAGCGGTTCCACCCTGGAACTGAAAGACGATGGTTCCGTGCTGGCGAAAGGAGAGCCGCCGACCCGTGAGGCCTACGTCTTGCGGTTCAACGCGCCGGCGGGTCGACTGAACGGATTGCGGCTCGAAGTGTTGCCCGATCCCGCGAATCCCAAAGGGGGTGTGGGACGGTCGAAAGACGATGGCAACTTTGTTCTGTCGGGAATTCGCCTCGCCGCCCGTGGTGCCGACGGTAAACAGTTCGACATTCCACTGGTCTCCGCCGAGGCCGACTTCTCTCAGCAGGGATACCCGGTCGAGTCGGTGCTGAACAATTCTGACCCGAAGAAAAAGGGCTGGGCGATTTCTCCCAAACGCAAAGAAAATCACGCCGCGATTTTCGGAACCGAACCGCGCGACTTGGGCACCGATGTGGAACTGACCGTCACGCTGTCGCACGAGTTCGAATTCTCGTTCCCCGGATTCGCGATCGGCCGGTTTCGGCTGGGGATCACCGCGGGACCAGCGAGCCTGGCGTCGATCATTCAGACACCCGTCGACAAACGATCCGACGAACAGAAAAAAACACTCTTCACGTGGTTCGCCAACAACGGGCCGGCGACCCGTCCTTTGCGCGACGAGATCGCCCAACTCAAAGACTCGATCGCCGCGATCAAACCGGTCTCCACTCCGGTCCTTCGCGAACTCCCTGAAGCGAAACGGCGAGTGACCAAGATTCAAAAGCGGGGGAATTTCCTCGAGCCGGGCGACGAGGTGCAACCCGCGACGATCGCCGTTTTGCATCCCTTTCCGCAAGACGCGCCTCTCAGTCGTTTGGGGGTGGCGCAGTGGCTGATGAGCCGCGAGAATCCGCTAACGGCACGGGTGGCCGCCAATCGCGTCTGGTCCCATCTGTTCGGGCGCGGCTTGGTCGAAACGGAAGAGGACTTCGGTGCCAGTGGAGCTCCGCCGCTGCATCCGGAGTTGCTCGATTGGCTCGCGGTCGAGTTCATGGAACAGGGCTGGTCGTTCAAGAAGTTGATTCGGACCATCGTGTTGAGTGCGACCTATCAGCAGTCATCCCGCGTGACGCCCGATTTGCTCGCTCGCGATCGCGACAACCGATTGCTGGCGCGCGGTCCGCGGTTTCGACTCGAAGCCGAGATGATTCGTGATCAGGCGCTCGCCGCCAGTGGCCTGCTCGGCCGGCAGATTGGTGGCCCTTCGGTCTTCCCGTGGCAGCCGGCGGGGTTGTGGAAAAGCACCTACAACAACACGAAATGGGAAACGAGTCCTGGCGACGATCGGCATCGGCGGGGGTTGTATACGTTCATCAAGCGGACGACTCCGTATCCGCAAATGGTGACGTTTGACGGCACCAGCCGCGAGACGTGTACGATCCGCCGCGTCCGGACCAACACCCCCTTGCAGGCGCTGACCGTGATGAACGACCCGGTGTTCGTGGAATGCGCGCAGTCGCTCGCGCGAAAGATGGACAATGCCGGGCCGGAACTCGACCTGCAACTGGTGGCCGGTCTCAAAGCCGCGCTGCTTCGCGATCCCCGGCCGGCGGAAATCGCCGCTTTGCGGGGGCTGTACCAGGAACGGCTGAAGGCGGCCCGGCAAGACCTCGACGCGGCCCGTCGTCTGGCGACCGAGCCGTTGGGACCGCTTCCCGAATCGTCCGACCCGGCTCATCTGGCGGCGCTCACCGCGGTGGCGAATGTGATCCTCAACCTCGATGAATTTCTGACGAAAGGCTGATCATGAACTGGTTTCACGAATCCGCCCAGGCGATCACCCGCCGGCACTTTTTTGGTAACAGCGGCCTGGGACTGGGTGCGATCGCGCTGCAGCAGTTGCTGTCGGGCGATCGGGTGAGACCGGCCCGCGCGGCCGACCCCGAATCACAGAAGGGACCGGCGGCGGCAGACGGCGTTGTCAATCCGCTCGCCCCCAAACCGACGCACTTCCCCGCGAAGGCGAAGGCGGTGATCTATCTGCATATGGCGGGTTCGCCGTCGCAGCTCGACTTGTTCGACTACAAGCCGACCTTGATCAAGCACAGTGGCCAGCCGTGTCCGAAAGAGTTCCTCGAAGGGAAGCGGTTCGCGTTCATTCGGGGCGTGCCGAACATGCTGGGGTCTCCCTTTCAGTTCGCGCAGCACGGTCCCAATGGTGCCTGGCTCAGCAGTGTCTGGAAGCATCTGCCCAAAGTGCTGGGCGAGGTGGCGATCGTCAAGACGATGCACACCGAACAGTTCAACCACGCACCGGCACAGCTCTTTCTACACACCGGCACGATGCTGCTTGGCGGGGCGAGTATGGGGGCGTGGGCGACCTACGGGCTCGGCTCCGAGAGCCAGGATCTGCCGGGGTTTGTGGTTCTCACCAGCGGCGGCAAGACTCCCGACGCCGGGACCAGTGTGTGGGGGAGTGGTTACCTTCCCACGGTCTATCAGGGGGTGCAGTGCCGCACGCAGGGGGATCCGGTTCTGTATCTGTCGAACCCCCCCGGTCTTGACTCGAAAGGACGTCGGCAGACGCTGGACACGTTGAAGGCGCTCAACGAGTTGCAATCGCGCGAGATCGGCGACCCCGAGACGCTGACCCGCATCGCGCAGTACGAACTGGCGTATCGGATGCAGACCAGTGTCCCCGAGGCGATGGATATCTCCAAGGAGCCTCAGCACATCCATGAACTGTATGGCTCCTTGCCGGGTCATACTCAGGACGAACTCGACAAGGCGACCGACGTGCGGACGGTTTACAAAGGGGACGATCCGACGTTCGCGAACAACTGTCTGCTCGCCCGGCGACTGGTCGAGCGAGGCGTGCGGTTCGTACAGCTTTTCGACTGGGGCTGGGACCACCACGGAGCGAGTCCGGGGGAGAGCATCGATCAGACCTTGCCGATCAAGGCCCAGCAGATCGACCGGGCGTTGACCGGCCTGATTCTCGACCTCAAGCAACGCGGGCTGCTCGACAGCACATTGATTGTCTGGGGTGGTGAATTCGGCAGAACACCGATGGCGCAAACCGTCCCCAAAGAGGGCTTCTTCGGCCGGGATCACCACCCATACGCCTATACGATGATGTTGGCGGGGGGAGGGGTGAAGGGAGGGCAGGTCTACGGCGAAACCGACGACCTCGGCTACTACCCGGTCGAGAAGCCGGTCAGCATCCGTGACCTCCAATCCCTGATTCTTACACAACTCGGTCTCGACCCCCTGCGGCTCACGTATTCGTTTCAGGGGTTGGAGCAACGCCTGATCGGTGTGGAAGGAACCGGGAAGGTGCCGGAGGGATTGGTTTAGTCGAGTTTGTGATGGGCGTATGCCGAATTTCGCTTCAGAACAATGCCCAGCTACGCCTTTCGGGCGTCTCCGCCACTTACGGACCATTAAAGGGTTCAACACGAGCTGGTGCCCGATATGTCCGGGGCGATCCTTGAGGGAGTTCGTTGTTGCGACAGATGACAGATGTGGTGAGCTGACATCGAAATGGGATGAGCCGCTTTCCGGACTGATCATCAGGCAACGCCAACTCGACATGTCCCTAAGTTATGACGGCGTGCTGATTGTCTCACAGCTTGGACCGGATTACCCGGTCTCATCGCCCGAATCGCTCGCCCTGCGGGCGGCCTGGCGTCGAGCGCGCCATGCGTGTAACTGAGCGCGAAACTCCGCTTCACGACCGCGTGCTACGGGTTCGTAGTACGTGCGATCAACCCCCAGGTAATCCTGCGGCGTCCAGCCCTCCGGGGCGTCGTGCGGGTAGACGTAGTCGGTCCCGCGCCCCAGTTGTTTCGCGCCCGCGTAATGGGCGTCACGCAGATGCATCGGGATCGGCAACACACGTTGTGTGCGGACATCGTCGAGCGCCGCATCGATCGCAAGAATGGCAGCGTTCGATTTGGGAGCCATCGCGATATAGGTCGCCGCCTGAGTCAGCGGAATCCGGCATTCGGGCATTCCCAGGAACTCGGTCGCCTGGGCCGCCGCCTGCGCCAGGATGAGAGCTTGGGGGTCGGCGTTGCCCACATCTTCGGAGGCACAGATCACAATCCGCCGGGCGAGGAACCGCGGCTCTTCTCCCGCTTCCAGCATGCGGGCCAGCCAATAGACCGCCGCGTCGGGGTCGCTCCCCCGCATGCTTTTGATCAGCGCGCTGGCGGCGTCAAAATGTTCGTCCCCCGTGGCGTCGTATTGGATCTGCTTCTTCTGAATCGACTCCTGGGCGCACTCCACATCGAACGGCTGTCCGGTTCCAACCAATGACAACACCCCCACTTCCAAAGCCGACAGAGCCCGGCGGGCGTCGCCGTCGGAAACGTCCGCCAGAAACGCGAGCGTGGCGTCGTGGATGACCACCTTGTGGCCCCCCAGTCCCCGTTCGGCATCGGTGACGGCTCGATCGAGCAGTTGCCGAATGTCGACGGTCGAGAGCGGTTTGAATTCAAACACCCGGCTGCGGCTGACGAGAGGCGAAACCAGCGAGAAGAAAGGGTTCTGCGTGGTCGCCCCGACCAGTGTGACGATCCCCTCTTCCACATCGGGCAGCAAAACGTCCTGCTGAGTCCGATTGAAATGGTGAAGTTCATCGATGAACAGCACCGTTCGGCGGCCCCCCGATTCGACCCGGCCGCGGGCTTCGTCGAGCGCGGCGCGGACGTCTTTCACACCGGCCGAGGCGGCGTTCAGTCGGGTGAATTGGGAACGGGTGTGCTGCGCGATGATCTCGGCGAGCGAGGTCTTACCTGCGCCGGGGGGACCGTAAAAGATGACGGACCCGAGGCGGTCGGCTTGAAGCATCCGCCGTAGGAGTTTGCCTTCGCCCAGAAAATGTGTCTGCCCGACAAATTCGTCAAGCGTGCGGGGGCGCATCCGGGCGGCGAGCGGTTTGGCCTGGAGCTTGGCCTGGGCTTCCTGCTTGTCGAACAGCCCGGCCATAAGAGAATCGCTTTCGGCGCGAAGAAGGGGGATCGGCGTGAGATGCGAGGTGGGGAAAACAACAACGGCTCGCCAGGCGAGCCGTTGCTGGAATCGAAAGCGACCTCCACCGCAATGCCGTTCGAGCCCTGTTGTTTGAACCCGCGTCGCAAGGTGGGAACCGGGAAACCGGGTTGTGTGAGCCGATGGGAATCTGCGAGAGATTCCGACGGATTTACACGCGGCCAGCTTCGAAAGGCTCCCTGCGGATTGTTATAGGGTCAACAATTCCGAACCCGTGACGTACATGGCAGAGATCGACCAGATCTGTTGAGGATCAGGTGCGGGAATCGTAGCCATGCTCCCGCGCGGAATCAACGGTGACAAATCGATTTCAGGCGGTCGAAATTGCGATGTCGGACTGGGGGAAGCCTGATGGATGACATTGGTCGCAAAAACCCCAGCCCGGCCCGGCTTCCCGGGGACGCAACCAAAACAAGTGCCCTGTCACCGGAATTTTCAGGAGGGGATCTGGCGACAAATGCGACGCTCGCGCACCCGAGCTGGGGGGACACTGTCCCCCCCAGCTTCCACCCAACGGCTGGAATTGTTGCCACCGGACCGACGTTCGTGTAGATTGGTTCCCAGGTGTTCAGACGCTCCTGGGTCAACGCGGTGGAGACTGGCCAATGGCCTCTCGGGGAAATCACTACGATTCGGCGTTTGAGGCGTATTTGCGGGAACGCAGAACGCCTTACGTCTCGGTCGATGAAAAACGGCGGGCGCTGTTGGAGCAGGCGTCGTTAAAATCAATGGATTTCATCGTCTATTCGCAGAAGACCCCGAATCTGCTGGTGGATGTGAAAGGTCGCCGATTTCCGTCGGGAGACGCCGACGCCGGGCACCGGTGGGAGAACTGGGCGACTGCCGAGGATTTGCCGGCGTTGCAGCGGTGGCAAAGCGTGTTTGGCGCGGGCTTTCGCGCGGTGCTGGTTTTCGCGTACCATGTCGTCAGCGAAAAACTCCATTCGGAGTTCGAAAACCTGTTCGCGTTCCGTGATGCGCACTACGCCTTTTACGGGGTGTGGGTCGATGACTATCAGCGGGAGATGCAGGTGCGGTCGGCGAGCTGGCAGACGGTGTCGGTTCCGAGCCGGGCGTTTCGAGAACTTCGCATGCCCATTTCCACGTTTTTGTAGCGGCCGCGAATCGGCGGTCCCGCTCCACGTCATCCCCCGTTGCCACACATGACCAACCCCACCACGGAACGAAGTCGACCGGCGAATCTCCCACTCCGGACGCCATTGTGTCGGCGTCAGTTCGCGGTTGGAGTCTACACGTTGGTCGGCGCAGTTCTGGCGCTCGGCACGCGCGCCGTACAGGCGGCTGACACGTCGTGGGTGATTTTCGCCCAGCAGGGGGGAGTGGAACGGCAGGAGGGGGGCGGGAAGAGCTACGTGGTGGAAGCGGTGATCGTCGTCCTCTTTCTGGGACTCGCGCTCTTCGCGGTCTGTCGTTCGAGCCGACGTGTCTGAACGACCGGTTGTTATCACGGGAATCGGGCTGATCACACCGGCGGGACCAGACCGCGAATCAAGCTGGGCAGGGATACGCGGCGGGCGGTCATTCACCCGGTGGCTCACCCCCACTCCCGACGTTTTGGGAAACACCGCTCGGGTGGGAGCTCCCGTGGATTGGGGCGATCCCGCTACGACGTCCGGTCATGCCCTGCGCGGGAACGGTCCGACGGGCGAACTCCCTGAGCCGTTGATCGAGCTGGCATTGCGGGCCGCGACCGAAGCCGTTGCCGACGCCCGGCTCGCCATTGACTCCAGTACGCGCGATCGGATCGGTTCCGTTATCGGAACGTCGAAAGGGGGCTGGCACGCGTTTCAACGCGCCTGGGAGGCGACCTACCGTGGACGCGACGTCACCGGCGGAAAGGGGGACGTCGATCCCTTCGCCCTCTTTTTTCCCGACACGCCCGCGCGGCGGGTGGCGGCGCGGTGGGATCTGCGTGGTCCCTGTCTGTGTCCGGTGGCTGCCTGCGCCACGGGGCTGATCAGTATCGCTCGGGGGGCCGACCTCGTCGCGCAGGGACGCTGCGATGCGGTCCTGGCAGGGAGTGTCGATGCCTCACTGGTCGAGATCGTCCAGGGGTCATTTCGCCGACTGGGGGTGTTGGCACGCCCGGGTGAAGATGGGTCGCGCGCCTGTCGACCGTTCGACCGCGACCGGGACGGCTTCGTGGTGGGAGAAGGTGGGGCGGTGCTGGTGTTGGAGTCGGCGGACCAGGCTCGCGTCCGCGGCGCGAAGATCTACGCCACCTGGCTGGCCGCCGGTGTCGCCAGCGAAGCGACCCATCTCGCCCGGTTGAATGAAGATCCCACCGACCTCGCGCGACTCATCACGCGGACGCTTCAGGCAGCGGATGTCTCTGCAAGTGAAATTGACTATGTCAACTATCATGGGACAGGAACCCGCCCGAACGATCGGCTCGAAACCGTTGCGATCCGTCACGCGCTCGGTCCGGTCGCGTCGCAAATTCCCGGATCGAGTTTGAAAGGATCGATCGGTCACTTATTGGGGGGAGCGGGAAGCGTGGAACTGGCGACCACACTGCTCGCAATGCGCGATGGTGTCATCCCTCCCACGGTCAACCTCGAGCATCCCGACGCCGACTGCGACCTCGATTACACGCCACGAATCGCCCGTCCCGCATACATTGAAACCGCGCTCAAACTTTCACTGGGATTTGGCGGGCACCTCGCCTGCGCGGTTCTGCGGCGTGGGGATGTCCGTCCGCTTCCAGGTAACCATCCAAACCGAGATTCAGCCATCCCGCGTTAACTCAGTTTAGGCAGACGCGACATTGCGCTGAATTTGACGATTGTATTCCAAACCGAACTCCCGCCGAGCGGGAAGAAATGCGGTATGATTTTCACCGTTCGGATCAATTGTTGACTCGGCCGGTTGCGTCCGATTCCGGAACTCCCTCCCAGCGAGGAGCTGTCGTGAAAACGTTTCTCATCTGTACCATTCTCTCCGTCGCATTGACGTTGACGGCCTCCACGATTCTCGCCGAGCCGATCGACGCCGACGTGGTGTTTACCGGCGGCACGGTGATTGACGGAACGGGTGATCCCGCCGTCGCGGGCGAAGTTGCCATTCGTGGTGACCGGATTGTCGCCGTGGGGACTTTCGAACACGGCGCAGTCGGCATGCAAATCGACTGCCGGGAGCTGGTCATCGCCCCGGGCTTTATCGATCTACACAACCACAGCGACGCACAGGTTCTCGACCCGCACACCCGGGGGAACGTCAATTACCTGATGCAGGGGTGTACAACGATCGTCACGGGGAACTGCGGGTCGGGGCCGGTCGACGCGGGCGAATACTACCGCAAAATCGACGAAGCGGGCTGTGGCACGCATGTGGCCCACCTGTTGCCGCAAGGCTCGTTGCGCGACCGTGTGCTGGGATTGGCACAACGACCCGCGACTGCTGAAGAACTGGAGAAGATGAAGACACTCGCCGACCGGGCGATGAAGGATGGCGTCTGGGGAATGTCGACCGGCTTGATCTACGTCCCCAGTTCGTACGCCAGCACCGAGGAGATCACAGAAATCGCACGTGTGGTCGGAACGCACGGCGGTCTTTACGCCAGCCACATTCGCGGCGAGGGACTCCAGGTACTGGCCGCCGTTCAGGAAGCGCTCGATATCGGAGCGAACGCGGGAACTCCCGTACATATCTCCCACTTCAAATCGACCGGGCGCGAGGCGTGGGGCCTGGTCCGTCGCGCCGCGGAACTGGTCGAGACGGCCCGGCGATCTGGCCGCAAGGTGACGGCGGACCAATACCCCTACATCGCATCGAGTACGTCGCTCGACGCGACGGTGATTCCGACCTGGGCGTTGGCGGGTGGGGCGAAGGAGTTTCACGAACGGCTCGCCGACCCGGACAAGGGGATTCGCATTCGTGAAGCGATCGAAGACGCTCTCCAGCGTGCCGACGGTGGCGCGAGAATCAAACTGGCCCGATACGCGAAACAGCCTGACTGGGCGGGGCGGTCGATCGCCGACGTTGCTCAACAGCGGAACACGACTCCCCTGGAAATCGTTTTGGAAATCACACGGAACGGCGGTGCCGCCGTTGTGAATTTTGGCATGAGTGAAGACGACGTGCGGTCTGTGATGACGCTGCCGTGGGTGGCGACCGCGTCGGACGGCCGGGCCTATCTGCCGGGGGCCGACCGGCCTCACCCGCGCAGTTACGGAACATTCAGCCGCAAGCTGGGACACTACGCGATTCGCGAGCAGGTGATCACTTTGGAAATGGCGGTCCGCAGCGCCACCTCGCTCCCCGCGGAGATCCTGGGTCTGAACGATCGGGGGGTGGTGAAGGTGGGGAACGTCGCGGATCTGGTTGTGTTTTCCAAAGCCGACCTGATTGACGCGGCGACTTATGACGCCCCCCATAAGTATGCGCGCGGGATGCGCTACGTCTACGTCGCGGGACAGCCAGCGGTCTGGGAGGGGATTCCCACAGGCGCTCTGCGCGGGAAGTCGCTCCGCCGACCATTGGGTGAAGGCGCTCACCCGTCCACTCCGTGAGGCGATCGCTTACGACTTCAATCATCGACTGTACCCCTTACCGATCGCCCCACAGATGAAATCGCACCGCCTGTCTCTCGCAATTCTCGTCACATCGCTCGGAATCGTGCTGGCACCCTCCGTGGCGCAGGCGAACGCCGGCACGCCGCTGATGTGGGCGACGGGGTTTCATCTGCTCATCGGCAATGCTCTGATCGGCCTGTTCGAGGGCTACTTGTTGAGTCGACTTTTTCAAGCGAGTCCGCTCTCAGCAATGGTTGGAATGGTCATTGCCAACTATGTTTCGGCTTCCGTGGGGGCGTACCTGATCCATGTCCTGGGGCCGCAACTTCGGGCACTTGATTTGAATACGGTGCGCCCGGCATTCGTGGGTTTGATGGGAGCCGCCTGGCTGGTAACGGTCGTCATCGAGTTGCCATTTGTCGCGTGCATTCTGAGAGGCAAGAACTGGATCACCCGCAGTCTCCGTGCGTCGTTCATTCTTCAGACGGCTTCCTATTTGTTACTGGTGGCTGGCTATTATTATCCATTGACCTCGAAATCAGTTCTGACGGACGTCGCCATCGTCAAACCGCATGAGATTACAATCCCCCCAGGATTGCTGGTTTATTATGTCGCGAAAGAGGATGGGAATCTGCATGTTCTCGACGTGGCCAACGGCACGGACGAGTTCGTGCAGGAACTCGGTTCGAGCGGGGATGCCGACTGGATTGAACCTCAGTCGCCACAGCGTCTCACGACTCGATGGAAGGAAGACCAACGTTTCCCGTCCGGCGGTTATGATGAATACGTTCCATCGATTGAGGGACCGCCGCTGGATTCCAGTCCGATACGGTTTCTTTATCACGCGCGGGCCACACTTTGGGACGAAGATCGCGACTCCAGAGCGACGGCGATACCGGAAATCTCGGCCACGGAAATGGATCTTGTGGCCGATGGCGACCCCATTTACGCTTACGGTTTCGGACGTGGCGTCATCCGGCTGGGAAAGGCTCGTGAAAGTCGCTGGAACATCAGTTGCTCCTACTGGGCATTTCCTGGACTCGTGGCAATCAACCAAGAGACTGCGGCCGGGAAGCGAATGGCCCTGGAAACACCTTTTCTGACCTGGCTCGGGCGGTCTCCCACGTTGCTTCCGGGTGATCTTGTCCTCTTTGAATTTCCGAATCCGGAAAACGGCCCGAGCGGACAGATTTGCCTGTGGGATATTACCGGAAACAAAGTGTCGCTGCTCGCCCGGGGACGCTCACCCGTCGCCGTCCTGCCAGAACTGACGGATGCGGCGGCAAAACAGCGACGATTGATTTCGGAACCGCAAGAGAGTTCCAATTCACGCCGGCCGCCGGCTGACCAGAAGGTGCCACCAGACGTTCCGCGTGTTGAACCGTAGATCGCGTCCATTCTTGGGATCGCCCGCGTTGCGCGCAACCTTTTGAGAATTCCAGAAACCGGCTGGGAGAAGTCGCCGGGAAAGGACGCCGGACCGGATTGGTTCTTCGGATGGAGTGTTGTCTCGATGGCGAAGGAAGTTCGGGCCGAAACGCGAATTGGATTCCTTTGGCGTGCGAAACGCCCCGAATTCAGCGTACCGGCATAGAACTGCCCCGACTTCCTCTAAAGTTCTTCGTTGCCTTCGTTCCCTTCTGTTCGAATGGGAGGCCAAAAGCGTCAGGTCTCCTTTTTGGGGCGGCCTCGTGGCCTCGTCGTTGATTTAAGGCTCAGGCGAACGGAGCTGCTTCGGCCCCAGCGGTTATCACCAAGAAGGAGTTCGCGCTGAATGCTATCAACAAAAAAACGCCCCGGGCGAAATTCGCCCGGGGCGCTGAAAACTCGACACTCGTGCCATGCCCGACATTCAGGCCCTGGCCGGGCGACTAGTACATGTCGTGGTCGCCGCCACCCTTCTTCTTTTCGTCTTTGGGCTTCTCGGCGATCAGGGCGTCGCTGGTCAGCAGCAGGGTCGCCACCGAGGCGGCGTTCTGCAGGGCCGAGCGGGTCACCTTGGTCGGGTCGATGATCCCGGTCTTCACCAGG
The DNA here is from genome assembly GCA_945860955.1 of Planctomicrobium piriforme. Classification (GTDB taxonomy): domain Bacteria; phylum Planctomycetota; class Planctomycetia; order Planctomycetales; family Planctomycetaceae; genus UBA10511. Next base: position 11,279 of record CAMATH010000072.1, on the reverse strand, counting down.
TCTTCGAATTTGGCGGTCGCGGCGTTGTAACCCATGTTGCCCGACATCTCGCCGACCTTTTCAGCGATGACGCCGCCATCCACACCGGCGTTGTCGGCGATCTGGGTGACAGGAGCACGGCACGCCCGCAGGATGATGTTCCAGCCGGTCATGGCGTCGTCCGACAGACCGGTCGCCTTCACCTGGCTCGAAGCACGCAGCAGGGCCACGCCGCCACCGGGGAGAATCCCCTCGGCCACCGCGGCACGGGTCGCGTGCAGGGCGTCTTCGACGCGAGCCTTCTTCTCTTTCATTTCGCTTTCGGTCGCGGCACCGACGTTGACCTGCGCCACGCCACCCGACAGCTTCGCGATCCGCTCGTCGAGCTTCTCACGATCGTAATCGCTGGTCGAGCCTTCGCGTTCGCGACGGATCTGGTCGATGCGGGACTTCAGGTCGCTGCTCTTGCCGTGACCTTCGACGAGGGTCGTGTTGTCCTTATCGACAACGACCTTCTTCACGCGGCCCAGGTCCGAGAGCTGAATGCTGTCGAGCTGGATTCCCAGGTCTTCGAACACGGCGGTTCCACCAACCATGATCGCCATGTCTTGCAGCATCGCCTTGCGGCGGTCGCCATAGCCCGGGGCTTTGACGGCCACAACGCGGAAGGTGCCACGCAACTTGTTGATGACGAGGGTCGTGAGAGCTTCGCCTTCCACTTCCTCGGCGACAATCAACAGCGGCTTGCCGGCGTTGACAACCTTTTCGAGAACGGGAACCAAGTCCTTGATGTTCGAGATTTTCTTCTCGTGAATCAGGACGTACGCGTCTTCCAGAACCGCCGTCATCGTCTGCGGGTCGCTGACGAAGTAGGGGGAGAGGTAGCCGCGGTCGAACTGCATCCCCTCGACGACCGTGTAGTCGGTCTTGAGGCTCTTGCCTTCTTCGACGGTGATCACGCCGTCTTTGCCGACCTTTTCCATCGCGTCGGCGAGGATGTCACCGATTTCCGAATCGCCATTGGCGGCGACGGTGGCAACCTGGGCGATCGACTTCTTGTTACGGCATTCGATCGACATTCCCTTCAGCTTTTCGACGACTGCTTCGACCGCCGCGTCCATGCCGCGCTTCATCTCGACCGGGTTCACCCCCGAGGTGACCGCCCGCAGGCCTTCGATGTAGATCGCTTCGGCCATGATGGTGGCGGTGGTGGTGCCGTCGCCGGCGACGTCAGAGGTCTTGCTGGCGACCTCCTTCACCATCTTGGCCCCCATGTCTTCGAACTTGTCCGACAGTTCGATCTCACGAGCGACGGTGACGCCGTCCTTCGTGACAGTGGGTGAGCCGAAGCTCTTCTGCAGGATGACGTTCCGCCCGCGGGGCCCGAGGGTCACGCGAACCGCTTTGGCCAACTTGCTGACGCCCGAGCGGATCTTCTCTTGCGCTTCCTGATCGAAAGCAATCATCTTCGCCATGAATGGAATCTCCTCCGGCTTCGTGCGCCGGCCTGTGAGAACTCGATTTGGTCAAAAATCGAATCGGTGGGAACTGAAATCTGAGGGAAATCGGATCCGCGACGACCCGCGGTCTGGCCGCGTTGCGCCCGGAACTAGATAATCGCCAGCACGTCGCTTTCGCGGAGCAGCAGGTACTTTTCGTCGCCAACGGCGATCTCGTCGCCAGCGTACGAACTGAAGATCACCCGATCGCCAGCCTTCAGCGTCAGCGGGTGTTGTTTGCCGTCGCGAGTGATGTAGCCATCACCCACGGAAACCACCGTCCCCTTCTGGGGCTTGTCCTTGGCGGTGTCTGGCAGCACGATACCTCCGGCGGTCTTCCCTTCCGCTTCATCTCGTTTCAGCACAACCCGGTCGTGCAGCGGAACAAGCTTGCTCCCGCCGGAGCTCTTGGTTTCCTTCTTGGCCATCGAGTGACTCCTCTCCGTTGCAAATCCGATCTGGGGCCAGATCGACTCTGGTTAGCAATCCGCCTGTCGACAACTCAAATGACAGACGCCACAGTGCGACAACACTTTCTGCGTAGTATTCTGGATAGCGAACGGCATGCCACGCAGAAAGAAAGATGTAACTCAAATGAAATCAAGTGGTTGCGCTTAGCGAGGATTGCCAGTCCCTGCCATGTCCGTGCCGGATTTCGTCCCCGTGGGAATTTTGCCTGCCAAACTGGCAGCACGAGGATTGGCCAATTGGCAGCCCGGATTGACCGAGACTGCCACAGAGACTGGAGTCGTTTCGCCGACCGTGGATATAATCCTGCGGGGTTCTTCACGCCCCGTCTAAATTCTCTGGCACCCAATCCAATCGGGTCTCTGATGTCGCTCGTCGTTGATTCTCCCCCGGGAGTCGTGTCGGCACTGACGCTCCAGGATCTCGCCGACCGATTCGGCCCGATGCTGCCGACGAGGATCCGATTCGAGCCTTCTCCCGGTTCGGCGACCGAGGCTGACTTGGTGCGCATTCTCGACTCCGAAGACCGTCTCTACGAACTGGTCGATGGCACGCTGGTGGAGAAGACTGTGGCGTTCGAGGAATCGGAGTTGGCCGCTTGGCTGATTGTCGTGTTGTCGAATTTCATCGGTCCGCGAAAGCTGGGGCTGTTGACGACGCCGGATGGACCCTATCGACTCGGGACAGGTCTGATTCGTCTCCCGGACGTCGCCTTCGTCGCCCGCGCGCGGTTTCCCGGGGGGAAGCGTCCCCGGGGAGCCATCTGCGATGTCGTTCCCAATCTCGTGGTCGAGATCCTCAGTCCCGGAAATACCCCCGCCGAGATGCGGGGCAAGCTGGCAGAGTATTTCCGCGCGGGTGTCGAACTGGTCTGGCTGGTGGACCACCGGCGACGGACCTGCGAGGTTTTCACTTCACCCAGTGAACGCCTGCTTTTAGTCGACGTACAAACATTGACCGGTGGAGCGGTGCTGCCTGGGTTTGAACTGGCGTTGCGGGATCTGTTCTCATGCCTGGATGATGATTGAACGTGCCAGACGGGGTGGGGCAGTTCACCCGCGAGCGGGGTGAAATGTGACATCCTTTGGGTGGCCCCATGCCAGGTTGGGGAGTGGCGAATTCGTTGAGCCCGTCGCGTGGTTGCCGCCGCGCGGAAGACCCGTAACGCGGAGAACCCTTAACCAGGTCGCGAAGCGACCATCCCCCCCCTTAGGAAGGGGGGGCAGGGGGGGTCGCATTGTCAGCGAACTTGCCACCACTCGCAATTCGGCGTTTTGCGAGGTGTTGCTGGTAGATCTCAGATTCGCAGTGCCAGCGAACTCCCCATTTCGTCGGTATTCGAGTATCGCGTGGCAATACTGTCAATCCCCCCCCAGCTTTGGCCCCACGAACCACAGCAATCGTCCCGACCCGACCGCCAGACGCGGGAGTTCAATCGCCGCCACGCATCCTTTGTCGAATACGACCTGCCCCCCACCCAACAGCGCCGCGGTATTGATCGCCAGGTCCGGCTGATGGCCGACAATCGCCAACCGTTCGACCCCTTGAGCCTGCGCACATTCCAAAAGCGCCTGCGCGGTCACCCCCGGCCCCACAGCCGACTCTTCCAGAATATCCCGCTTCTTGATGTCGTACGCCTTCCCCAACAGCTCGGCGGTTTCCATCGCGCGCACCAACGGGCTGCTCACAATCTTCGCCGGCCCCCCCGTCGAGGCCGCCAACCAGTCGGCGAACGCCCGAAATCGCCTCTTTCCCTTCTCCGTCAACGGCCGTTCGAAGTCCGGACCCCCAAAATCCCCCGGCTCCTCCGCGACCGCATGTCGAATCAGCCAAATCTGCATCAAGGCGTTCCGCTGTGTGGGTGTACCGGCACTGTCGCCGGCAAGTTTCTCTCAAAACACTCGCGGCGAATCGCAGACCGTCGACCGATCTCCGCTTCGCCGCGATTCTGTCTCGTTCCTCGCAATCGTATCCCCGCCAATGCGGTTCTACGACTTCGCTTTCAGAGCGGCTTCAATCGCTTCGACCACGTCTTTGGCGTCAGGCTTCGTCCTCGGGGCGAAGCGGGCGACAACCTTGCCTTCACGGTCGACCAGGAATTTCTCGAAATTCCACTGCACTTCTCCCTTCGAATTCCACTCGGTCTCTTGCGAAGTGAGGTACTTGTAGAGATCGCACTTCTCGTCACCCTTCACGGTGACTTTCGCCAGCATGTCGAACTTCACGTCGTAATTCGACTTGCAGAACTTGGCGATCTCTTCGTTCGTTCCTGGTTCCTGACTGCCGAAATCATTCGCGGGGACACCGATGATCGCGAGTCCCTTTTCGGCGTACTTCTCGTGCAGCGCTTCGAGTTCCTTGTACTGCGGGGTCAAACCACAGGCGCTGGCGACGTTGACGAACAACACCACTTTCCCCTGGTAGGCCGACAGGTCGGCGTCTTTGCCATCCAGCTTCTTCATCTTGAACTTGAACACGTCGGCCACTTTTTTCTCTTCCTTCTTCTCTTCCTTCTTATCCGCCGCGAAGACGGTTCCCAACGTCGCCAGTCCCACCAGCGCGCACAGCGCCACGCTCAAAATCCGCCGCATCGTCTGTATCCTCTCGTCGAAGTGAATCGGGACGCCACCGGGACGCACGTTCGCCTACGGTGCCATCAATACTTGCTGATTCTAGACTTGCCTGCCGCCATTTCCCAGTGTCGGTAAAGCCATCCTCGGGCAAGTCGGCGAACTGACTGGCGTCAGCCACCGGTGCTTCGGGGTGATCTCTCACTGCCACAACGACGGCAACCGTTTGGTTTCGACTGGAAACCGTGGATGTCGTGTGGTGGGTGGAAAACCCGGCGGCTGACGCCGACCGGCTCGCCAAGTTGATCAAAGGAGGGACTTCGGAAGCTTGCTAAGTCCCTTTGTCCCCGGACGGACGTCCCAGTGACAATTCGAATCCACTGGTCGCCGGCACAAGCATCGCCAACGTCGTGAATCCATACACGCACACCAGCACCACGCACACACCCAGTGTGTTGCCAATCAGAAAACTAGTGATGCAGTAAAACGTCATGAAAGGCAGCATGAATGCCGACGCCGTCAGCGCCGACGAGGGGTTTCGATGCGTCAGCGACGCCCACAGTCCGATGCTCCCTCCCAGGAAGAACACCAAAAAACTCGGGAACTGAACCGCGAACGAGGCCCGTGCCTCCACGATCAGCATGATGCACACGAAGACCCCCAGAAATAGGAAGAACATCGTCCCTAGACTGTTGGCGATCGCTGTCCGCGAGTTTTCGAACGTCAACCCGGAATGCAGCCCCAAAGTCGCCGAGAAGAGCGCCAGTACCTGAAAACCCACAATCACATACGTCAGATTCTCCCACGACAGGTACCCCAGCCACGTGAACCAGACCAGTCCCCCCAGTGGCAACAGCAGCAGTTCTTTCGAGTTGTAGAATACACCCCCCAATTTGCCGAACACAAATTCCCGCGCGGTCAGGTCGGTCACCAGCAGCAATTCCAGCGTCTTCGCATCCCGTTCATTCGAGATCGCCGTCACCCCCTGGGCGTTCACCAACAGCAACGACACCAGCGCCAATCCGACGAACGCGAACCCAAGGGGTGAGATCATTCCCAGAACCAGTTCGTCCACTCCGCGTTGCGAATACATCCCCGCAAAAACGAAGAGTACGACGTACGCGAGTTTCACGAAAATCATCTTGCGCCCGTAGGCCCGGGTGCAGACCTCCCGCCACAAGACCGGATTTGTCCAGATCGCACGGTCCTTCGATTTTCGCGTCGTCGCGTCATTCCGCGGCGCGGTCGCTTCCGCCGCATCCTCGGCGGGACGCGTCTGCTCATTCATCGTCCGATTGGGATTCCAGATCCGCAACCGCAGAATCGCCACCGCGTTGATCACGACCGACAACAGCAGCATCCCCACCACAAACGGCCAGACCGAAAGTCGGGCGGGGGCGGGACTGGAACTGGCGGCGAGCGGATCGAGAATCAACGCCATCCCTCGAATCGGGTCCAGGTACGACAGCCAGGTTCCAGCAGCGCTGCTCGCTCCCAACAGCGCGACTCCCCCTTCGACGACCCCCAGGAACAGCACCAGCCCCAGCACACTGATCGCCAACGTCTGAAACGTTTTGTCCCGCCAGAACGCGACCATCGATCCCCAGCTTCCCGCCGCCAGCCCGGCGGCAGCGCACAATCCCAACGACCACCCGATCTGTGCCAATGACGAGCCCCCCAGCAGATACACGAAGGTCATCACGGGAGCCGCCACCGCCAGCAAAACCGCCACCGCCAGCAAACTCGCCCCGAGTTTGCCAATCACCAGTTCGAAACTGCGCAGATCGGTCATCAGTAACAGAACCAGTGTCTGACGGTCCTTTTCCTGCGCCACCCGGCTGGCCGCGAAGAGCGGCGCGAAAAACAGCACAAGCGCCAGTTGAATCGACGAGAACATCTGGAACAGCAGATTGCCAAATCGCGACAGTTCCGCCACGCCAGACGCTGGCCGCCAGCCAAACGTCGCCTGACCAGCCGTGTACATCAGGACAAACAGGGCGAACACATAACCGGCCCGCAGCACGAAATGTCGTGTGGTGCGCGGCGCGGTCAGCACTTCGCGGGTAAACAGCGGGCCAGCCAGCACGGCAGAGTCCTTGAACTTCAGGGCGAATTCCAACAGCCCCCCCACTACGCGGAATTCGTGGGATCCGCTGGGGGGAGACCGATTCTATACGTCAGGCAGCATGGAAAGCGACGATTCCCCGATCTGGACCCTGCGGACCTGTCCGGTATGATCCCCGTATCGCGGTCGCCAGGTCCAGCCCGGCGGAAGCCTCGCTTTTCGAAGTCACTTCGTCACAGGAACCGTATCCATGTATCTGCCGAATTCGCGAACCATTCTCTATCGGGCGCTGGTGGTCGGTCTGCTCGCGGTTTACACAATGCCGTCGATTCACGCCGAGCCGGATTCGCTAGAGTCCAACCCGGTCAGCTCGCCACCCGCGGACTGTGCAGAGTCGAAGTTTCGAGGGGCGACGGTCGTCACGTTCCATGGTTACGACGATTGCATTCGCCTGGAAAACACCATCGCTCGAGTCACGCTGTGTCCCCGGGCCGGCGGACGTGTGCTGGAGTATTCTTACCGGGGACTCAACGCGTTGTACCTTCCCCCTGGCGATGAAGGCTGGGAATACCAACCCGGGGGGGATTGGGGTTCGATGAACGCCGGCCGGTTTGATATCGGTCCCGAGCAGACAATCCCCAAACACCCGCAACTCTGGTCGGGAAAATGGACGGGCGAAATCACCGGCGACCGGACCGCCCGCCTCACCAGCCTGCCCGATGAGTCCACCGGCGTGCAGTTGATTCGTGAATTCACTCTCGACCCGACCACCTCCCGACTCGACTGCAAACAGACAATCAAGAACATCTCCCAGTCCACCAAAGAGTACTGCCACTGGAGTCGGACGTTCGCGCTCGGTGGGGGCATCTGCGTGATTCCGCTGTCGGAACCGTCGCGGTTTCCCAATGGCTACGTGATGTACGAACCCGAATCGAACATCAACTTTCGCCCGGTCGACAAACAGATTTTCAGGCAGGATGGTTTCCTGCTGATCACAGGTGCCCCCAAACAGCCGAAGTTGGGAATGGACACGTCAGCCGGCTGGTTCGCCTACCTGATGAAAAACAACCTGATGTTCGTCAAGCGGTTCCCGGTCGACACCGATCGCCCTTACAACGAGGTCGCCTGTTTGACCATGTCGATCTGGTATCCCGACGGACCAATGTGCGAATTGGAACCGATCGGGCCACGCGAAAAAATCGAACCGGGAAAGTCGGCGTCGTTCACCGAGACCTGGTACGTCATGCCACGCTCGTTTCCGAAAGATCCGTCCACGGTGTCCGCAAAAGAGATTGCCGAGGCCGTTGAAAAGTACACCAAGTAGTTCGCGTACCCGGTGGCCTGCGACTGGCCGATCCTCAGCACGGTGAGAAATCCGCCGTCTACCCCCTGCCGCGTCTGTGATGGAGCGAACGTCGACACCGCTTCCTGACGGGCGCGGCTCTGCGTCACGTCGTGATTAAATCAATTCGCGAAGCGGGGCGTGCCGGCCGTCGACCAGCATGTGCGGCCGTCCCGACAGATCAGTCAGGAGCGCCGCATGCGGGTCGAGTCCCAAGTGCTTGTACAGACTGGCGAAGACCTCTCCAAAATGAACGGGGCGTTGCGCGACCGACGCCCCGAGCCGATCGGTCGCGCCAATGGTCTGACCCGTTCGGAATCCCCCGCCGGCCAACAACCCGCAACCGACTTCGGCCCAGTGGTCGCGACCGGCATTCTGATTGATGCGGGGAGTCCGACCAAATTCCCCCCAGGCGACGACAGCGACGTCGTCGGCCATTCCGTGTTCGTGCAGATCTTCGACCAGGGCGCTCATGCCCTGATCGAACAGCGGCAGGTGCGTGTTCTTCGCCTCGCTGAAATTCTGTTCGTGGAAGTCCCAACGACCGAAGTTCAGCGTCACCACACGAACCCCCGCCTGAATCAGCCGGCGGGCGGTGAGGAAATGTTCGAGATTCCGCGGAGCGCCATCGCCGTAATTGTTGGGATCCCCCTTGCCGTATCGCGCGCGAATTTGCGGGTCTTCCTGACTGAGGTCCAGAGCGTCGACCAGTCGGCTCGACGTCAACAGGCCAAACGCCTGCTGATTGAAGACATCCAGTCCCGACATCATGCCGGTTTGATCGGCCTGGCGCTTGAAGCCGTCCAGATGTTTCAGCAGCGACCGCCGATCGTCGAGTCGCGACAGAGGAAGATCTCCCAGAACTAGGTTTTCGAGTCCGGGACCGGTGGGCCGAAACGCCGAGTGCGAGATTCCGACCATCCCCGGATGCCCGGGAGAGCCATACGGAGGATGCCCCGACTTGGGCGCGAGTCCCACGAATGGCGGCGTCGTGTGCGAAGTCCCCCCCAGAAGTTTGGAAGCGACCGGACCGAGCGCCGGCCAGCCCCCCGAAGGTTGATTGACGAACGACCGACCGGTGTAGCAGATGAAGGAGTCGTGGCTGTCGTTCGGCGACCCGTACATCGACCGGATCGGAACGAGTTTGTCCATGATCCGTGCCAGTCGCGGCAGGTGTTCGCAGATCTGGATTCCCGGGACATTGGTGTCGATGGGCTGGAACTCTCCCCGGATTTCCTTGGGGGCGTCGAGCTTGAGGTCGTACATGTCCTGGTGGGGTGGTGCCCCGACCAGATAAATCATGATGACCGCTTTGTGCCGACTGGCAGTGCCTGCCGCCGCCTCCGCCGCCAAGAGCTGGGGCAACGACAACCCCCCCAGTCCCAGGGCGCCGATCCGCAGCATGTCGCGGCGCGAAACGCCATCACACAAGGGTGAGGCCGAGCCAGTGAGATTCAACATGGGGACGCCTGGGAATTCCGTGGGAGGGTGGCGGGGAACGCATCGACCACCCACGATATCATTCTCGCGGACGCCGGACAATTGGAATCGGCTGGTGGCTACCCGAACCGCCACGGGGCATCGGAAGATGACTGTCCGCTATCTCAGCCACTTCGCACAGACTTCCAATAATGTCGTCCGTTCAATCGGCTTGCTCAGGTAATCGTCGCAGCCGGCCTCCAGGCAGAGTTCCCGATCCTCGGCCATCGAGTGGGCCGTCAGCGCGATGATCGGGAGCTTGCTTCCCTTGGATCGCAAGAGTCGGGTCAGGGCATAACCATCGAGCAACGGCATCTGCATATCCGTCAGCAACAGGTCGAACGGTGTGCCCGAATGCTCTGCGGCGTCGAGTTTTTCCAAAGCGATCTGGCCATTGTCGGCCAAATCCACCGTCGCTCCCGCTTTCATCAAGTGAAACGCGATCACGTCCTGAATGTCCTGGGAATCTTCGGCCAACAGAATGCGCCCATGGAGCGCCAACTGATCCCCGTTCACCGGTGGGACGTGCTTGCGGGGTTCCGGGACATCCAGTCGCGAAACCGGTGTGGCATTCGGGGCGGGAACCAGTGGGAGTTCCACCCGAAAGCACGAGCCTTTGCCCGATTCGGACCACGCCAAAGTCAATTCACCTCCCATCATGCGGGCCAACCGCTGACTGATCGCCAGTCCCAGTCCGGTCCCGCCATGTTCACGAGTGACTGTCGGATCCCCCTGACTGAATTCCACGAACAACCGTGCCGACTGCTCGGGGGTCATCCCCCGGCCGGTGTCTTCAATCTCCACCACGAGAATCCGTTCGGACGCTTTGGTCTCGACGCCCGCCACCATCATGACCCGGCCGGTGTCTGTGAACTTGATCGCATTACCGAGCAGGTTTAACAGCACTTGGCGAAGCCTGGTCGGGTCGCTCATCACGCGGTCGGGCAAGGGGTTGGCGAGCCGGCTCTGGAGCGCCACGCCTTTCGTGTCGGACCGAGACCGTACGAGTCCTTCCACCTCGCGCAAGATCGCCACCAGCGGCGTTTCGATCCGTTCGATGACCATCTTATTCGCCTCGATCTTCGACAGATCGAGAATGTCGTTGATGATCGTCAGCAAGTGTTCCCCCGCCGTCCGAATCGATTCGACCGCCTGGGTGCGACGTTCCGGCGACTCGCTGACTTCGGGGTGATGCGCCAGCATGTCGGCGTATCCCAGGATGGAGGTGAGCGGGGTGCGAATCTCGTGGCTCATATTCGCCAAAAACTCGCTTTTCGCCCGGCTCGCGGCGTCGGCCGACTCTTTCGCCGCCGCGAGATCCACCGCCATTTTCTGGAACCGCTCGACGGTTTCGCTCAACGAGAAATTGGCGCGGACGCCGACCGCCTGAATCGCGGTCATCATCAGGCTGATCACCGACAGCGTGCAGACATACAGCCAGAGCGAGATCAACTCGTGCTGAGCCGTGTGGAAGGGGCCAAACCCGCCCGCGGTCGCCCAGGCGGCCATCAGCGATGCTGCCACGATTGTGAGCGACCCTCCCAGTGTGCCGAACCGCATCGTCGCCCACGTGATGAGGACGTACAGAATGAACGGACCTGCCGAGCGTTCGGAATAATAGAATGCGAACCCGCTGCAAATTGCGAAGACCGCGATAAAGATCACGACCTCCAGCCGACGTCGCACCAGTGTCCGCAGATTGACGCGGGACATCGCCAGCAACAACGGGGCGGCGAGCAGCACCCCCACCATATCGCCGGTCCACCAGACACTCCACGTGGAGCCGACCGCCGCCGTGGGGATAATCCCCGCCAGCCACAAACTGGCGACACCACCGGTGGCGGGGACAAGCATGCCAATCATCGCGGCGACTACAA
>CAMATH010000071.1 GCA_945860955.1 Planctomicrobium piriforme | reverse complement strand
TGCTCCGCCGCCGGGATCTCGATTCCCGCGATGACGATCGGTTGGATTGGCTGGGGGTCTGACTGGCTCATGCGCCATACATTCCCCGAAAAACCGACTTTGAGTAAATACCAGTTTCCGAGGGGTTATTGAGCAGTTACTGACAATCCTACCGGTCGGTGTTTGGGCGTTCTCACGCTTGCTCAAACTCCGGCGTCGACGAGTTCGAGCCGTGGGACTGATCCTCGGAGGCCTGTTCTGCGTCGATTGGGGAATACTTTATTGGAGTGTCGTCTCGAAGGCCAGGTGGACCGTTGCGAGTGGCGTGACGAATGTGGGGCACTTGATTATCAACGGCGGTCCATTTAAATCGGAAATCGGCAATTACGTCTGGTCCTATAGACATGGTACTAAGTCCCTGTGCGACGGACTTATGGAAGCCGCGATTCTTTTGATTATCCCGTTGGGTGTCGTCCTTGCCGCCGGAATGTTTTGGGCCGCCGTCGTCATGACCACACCGGGGACCGCGGGGCGATCATTGTGGGACTGGTTGATTGCCCGGACGTCAAACATCACGCCCGAATTGGTTGCACCGCGTACAGGTTGGTTCCAGTCGATGCTTCGCGAAACCAGTCGCGGCTGGTTGACTTTGGGGCTTTGGCTGCTGACCTTCTCGCTGGTCACGACCGGACTCCAGATGCAGTCTGCTGAAGTGATCTACCAAAGGGAGTTCGGGACCGGAGCGACGCCGGAGAGATTGTGGCAGGAATATCAGCGGTTTTTGCGGAACCGAAGCGCGAGTAATGATTGATGAACCCCGGTGCCACCCACCAGCCAGCCTGAGAAATCTGCGGGAGATCGCCGGAACCTCTGTGAGCGAAATCTGTTACGGACAGCACGCGTCTCACCCAACGGCCACGATGCAAAACCTACGACTGATTCCACACAATGCGTGGTCACTTGCTGTCCAGCGAACGGCGACACGATTCGGATGGAGGGTTTCCGTTTCTGACTGGAGGGCATCACCCGGCTCGGGGATGGCCGGACCGACAGGAATTGGGTGGCCCCTTTGTTTCCCTTCCGAAGTTGAACAGAAGCCAACGAAGGAAACGAAGAGTGCGAAACGACCGATATTCAGCGTACCGGCATAGAATTGCCCCGACTCCCTCTGGATTTCTTCGTTGCCTTCGTTCCCTTCTGTTCAAACCCGTACGTTTGACCTGAATGAGTCGATGAACGCCCGGTCTCCCCGGTCGATCCGGGCGGGCGAATATGAGGGCCACAATCCCAATCCGACCTGTCACTCCGCGCATTTTGCTGCGTGACGAGAACTACTCCGCATGTCCCTGCACAACCTCGACGCGCCAAACCCCGAAATTGCTGTGTCGAAACTGGCTCCGTTCTGCCGATCGGTCCCAGATCCAGGGGATCGGTGCGAGTCGGGAAGTGTTCGGGGCAGAACCCGTCCCGGACCGACGTGGACTGAGTGGAGACAGATTGAAACGTCGTATCGGAAACGGCGGCTCGCACGACGGTGAAGTCAAACGCCGAGTCACGCTTACCGACCTGGCCGCCGGCTGCGCCGTCGGGCGCGACGCCGCAGGAGCGTCGTCGCGACAAGAACCACTGTCGGGGCTTTGCCTCTTCGCCGTCCCGAATTGCCAAATCCCCCGTTAATTCGACCAAGAAGCGACAAAAATGAAAAAATGTTCACTTCGCACTTGCATCCCAAAAATACACGCGTATACTGAAACATATGAGTACTTCACATACGCAGTTCCGCGGGAATTCGAACACGGTGTCCCATGAATTCACGGGTGATTCACACAACGGACTCGGGGCGAACTGGTCGGGGGAAGCGACGCCCGCCGGCTTCCGAGTCGACGCAGGAGACGGGTGATCAGGTCCAGGTGCGGGACTGGAGCGTCGATGAAGAGTCGCTCCTGGAACCCGACTGGATTTGGCAGCGATGGCTTCCCCGGGGACGAGTCACGGTGTTGGGAACTCCCTCGGGAAGTGATTTCTCGGGGCTGGTCGCTGACCTGGTCGCCCGGGTCACCGCGGGAACCACGTTTCCGGGTCTTGGCCCGCCGACCGGGCTGTATTGCAAGCAATTCCGTGAGAAGGTCGCCGTCGTGACCGCGGGAGGCGATCCACGGCGAGATTTCGGTCGGCTGGTCGCGCTGGCTGGAGGTCGGCTTGACCAGTTGCATTTGACCCGTGGCGTTGTCGAACCAGCCGGCCCAGATGGATTTCCCTTTGAGCGACCGTTTAACCTGCCAGCCGATTTCCCGCTGTTGCGCCAATGGCAATTTTCAAAGAATCTGCCCCCCGCGCACTTGACCATTCCTCGTTCACCGGAACACGAACTGGTCTCACTTCTCGTCATCGAAGCCCTCCCCCGGCAGGTCTCCAAATGGCGCGAGTCGGAGTTGCGCATACTACTCGATCAGCTCAACCGTCTGGCGTTCGAACGCCACATGGCGATTCTCCTGGTGACACCGCTCACGGTTCTGCCGGCGCGACTGTCGGCGGGGAAAGTCACACTGGCGAAAGCGTTTGGCAGCTCAATGCTGGTCGAGTCGGCCGGCGCGCTGTGGCATATTGATCAGAACCCCAAGCATCCCGATCGTTTCGATCTCATTTGTCATAAGTTGTGCCAGCATCCCCCCGCAGTGACATTCTCGGTGGCCGAGAATGGAATCCAGTGGGAGATCCCAGACTGGCAGGATCCCCGGTCTGCGCCGTCGATTCCAAAACCAGTCCCCATTATCGCCCCAGCGTCGGAATCGACGGCAATGCCGGACATGCCCACGTCGTTCGCCGCTCCTCCAGCGGCGACGACGGGCAGCGCACCACCTCCTACCCGTTCCACTTCACAACATCCACCGCGGCGAAACTCTCCCGCGCCACCGAATAACAAACAGACGCCGCCGCAGAATCCGCACCGGGAGCCGGTCACCTGGTCCGAAGCCAAAGCGCAGCGGGAACGGGATTCTCGCGCGTCGTCGGTACCAGGACGGGAGTCGACCGCACCACGACCGGCGGTCGATGGCTCGCCGCCGATTCGGAGGACCGAGGAAGAATTGCGGCAGACACCCGAGTGGAAACGGGCGTCGCGAAGTGAACGGAAGCGACTTCTCAGAAACGCGCGAGCGGGAATCGTAGCGGATTGACGGACCTGGCACGACATTTCGTCGACTCAACATTAAGAGACTCGAGCAGCCCGATTGAGGAAATTGCTGTTTTGCGCTAGAATGGGAAAGCACATGCATCCAAACTTCGATCAAGTCCGTTGACGTGATTCCCGATCTGAACGATGTCGGCTATCTTCCACCAGGGGTGCATTTGGCGTCCCTCGACGAAATTGCGGCACGTTTTGGCCAGGAATCCGAAATTCGGCGAGTTCAGATGGATTCGATCCGATGGCTTGTCGAGATGGCGAAGAAGGCCGGTGTCCAGCGGCTTATCATAAACGGCAGTTTTGTGACTGACGTGTTTGAACCCAACGACGTGGATTGCGCGATGCTGCTGTCTGCCGATTTTCCCGTCGACCCGGCTGCTGCCGCCAGCCTGAGCGATGGATTGCCGTTCGTCGATTTGCTGATGGCGGAGGCGCAGGAATTCGCAATTCTGGTGGAACAGCTTTACGCAACAGATCGTAATTCGATCAGCAAGGGCGTCATTGAGGTTGTGCTATGAGCATTCAAGGTCAACGTCAGTTGGAGACCACACGCACCAAACTCAAGATCCTGGAAGATCGGCTTCAGGATCTCGACCGCGAACCCGTGATGAATGTGCGAACGCGCGAATTGACGAAACAATCACTCAAGAAACTCGCGAACCAGTTGAAAGAAGAAATCGTTCGCTTCGAAGCGCATCGACCTCCAGCAAACGGGTAGGGGTGAGTAGAATCACCTGAGCCGAAATGAGTAGAACGTCAGTTCCCCGATCGCCGAACCGACCGTCCGCGAAACAAGCAACAAAACGGTTTTGATTTTGGACAGGTCCTACCCCGCCGCGATGATCTGCCGCAGTTTTTCAGTGACCAGATTCAAATGCAGCCGCAGGTTGTAGTATTCCGACATGTAGCTCAACGGAATCTCGACGTTCACAATCTGCGATTCCAGTTCCTGCAGGTCGGCCATGCTGGCCCGTGCCTGGTCAGACGACATCCCCTCTTTCATCAGATGATCGAGCGCCCGTAACTGGTCGTACCACAGGTACACCTTGCGGCGGGTTCGCCAGCGCAACAGGGGCGGGGTTGCGCGAATCAGAGGCATCGCCAGCATCAACATCGGCAGCGCGAGCAGTTTCACCCGATCAACAAACGCCGCCAGCCAGAAGGGCAGCAGCCGTTGCAGTAGTGGAGGACCATGGCGATAGAAATTCTCGGCGTCCGAACTCAACGGAAAGTCGAGATACCGCGACGCGGGAAACTCGCCCGGTTCCGACAACGCGTCTCCCTTCGCATGTACGCTGACGGCGGCCTGCATCAGGACGGAAGCCAGGGCCGGATGCAGGTTTTCCGTCACGACGAGGTTCGCGGTCGGGGCGATCAGGTTCACGTCGGCTGGGGGCGACTGCCCAGCCAGGCTGAGCATGCCGGCGGGCACAGTGACGGGAGAGAGTTGCCGGAATCTGCGGGCGAGCGCCTGCTGATGATCCAGTCCCATCAGTCGCACACTGGGTGATGCCCCCAACCGCCGAACGTACTCGGCGTCGAAGCCGGCGACAAAACAGGCGACATCGATCTCACCCTTTTCGAGCAGGTCGGCGGCGTCTTGTCCGCCGGCATCCACCAGTTGGACCTTGTCCAGGGGGACGTCATACGCCTCGAGTAACTGCTGAACGACGGGGCGGGTACCGCTCCCTTCCGATCCCGCCGCGACCCGCAGGCTGGCGAACTGGGTGACATGCGAAATCGGCTGGTGTTGTTCCGACCCGGTCGCGCGGGTGAAAATCCAGAGGGGTTCGCGGTACAAACTGCCGAGCGACAGCAGGTCGGTCTTCTGGTCGGGGGTGGCGACTCCCCCTTGGACGAACGCGACGGTGACATCGTTGTCGGGGTCGAGGAGCAGTTTCAGGTTTTCGACCGAGCCTTTGGTTTCCAGGACGGTGACGTGGATTCCATGCCGACTCAGGGTCTGTGCGTAACGCTGCGCGAATTCGTAGTACTGCCCCTCTTTGGCCCCCGCGGCGATCACCAGTGATTTGGGAGGAGCGGCCTGTGCGAACAGGATGTAACTGCCGATCACGATCGTCAGCACGACACCCGCGAGTGTGAACCAGGTCCACTGTTCCGACCAGCGAGCGACGCCGGTGCCGCTCTTGTTGCTTGACATCACTTCAGTTCCACAAGGGGGAGTTCCGCCGACGCACAGTAGGCAGTCCGTCGCCGTGACTCGGTTCTCAAACCGCCAGCATTGTGATTGCGTCCCAAACGGGCAAGTGTTACCGGCAGATTGACAGACGGACCGTCGACCGCGATGTTCGTGGAATTCACGACGCGTCGCGCGTTTCCCGCGTCATCCGCATCCTTCGCCACAAAGGCCACTGCCATGGACCGCCGCGACTTTTCGAAACTGCTCACTTTGGGATCCGGGGTGATGGGAATGTTTGGCGGGCCGGACTCGGCGCGAGCGGGGACGTCCGACGACACCGGGGAACCACGGTCCGGAGAGGCCTGCGGAGACAACCCAACTCCGGAACCGGAGGGCAGGGCCCAGAGTGCCGAGCCGGTCAACGTGCAGGATTTTCAGCGATTGGCGAAAGCCGCCTTGCCGGCGCCGACGTATGACTACATTACGACCGGTTCGACCGATGAAGTGACGCTCCGCGACAACACGGCGGCCTTTCAGCGGTTCAAGATCCTGCCGCCGCTGTTGACCGGTGTGGCGAAGGCGGACTTGTCGACGACGATTCTGGGAGAGCGGATTTCGATGCCGATCCTGTTGGCCCCGGTCGCCGGCCAGAGTCTGTTTCATCGGGACGGGGGGCTTGCTTCGGCGCGGGGGGCGGCGCGGGCCGGGACGATTTTTGGGATGAGCAGCAGTGTGGGGAACAGCGTCGAAGAGATCGCCGCCGCCAGTGAGGGGCCGAAGTGGTTTCAACTGTACGTTCCCAAAGACCGCGGAGTCGCTCGCCGGCTGGTGGAGCGAGCCGACCGGGCGGGGTTCAAGGCGATTGTTGTCACGGTCGATCTGGGAGAGCGGAAGGACGCCGACCGCAAGAACCGATTCGCCCTTCCGCGGCCGACGTTGCTGAAACATCTGCGGGATGTTGGGTTTGATGTGCATGCGGGAATGAGCGATGCCGAGCTGGCAGCGTTTAACGAGCAGGCCTGGGATCCGGCTCTCTCCTGGGAGATTTTTGACTGGCTGCGATCGATCACGAAGTTGCCGGTGTTGATCAAGGGGGTGCTGCGCCCGGACGACGCCCGCAAGGCGGTATCGCTGGGTCTGGATGGAATCGTGGTTTCGAATCACGGAGGGAGGCGGCTGGATGGAGTTCCCGCCAGTATCGATCAGCTCGAACCGATCGCGCAGGAGGTTCAGGGAAAGACTGCCGTCTTGTTGGATAGCGGAGTTCGGCGAGGGACAGACGTCCTCAAAGCGCTGGCACTCGGGGCCAACGCGGTTTTGATCGGTCGGCCGTATGCGTGGGCGCTCGCCGCTGATGGCGAAGCGGGGGTCCGCAAGGTTCTGGAACTTCTGCGGGAAGAGCTGGAATTGGCGATGGTGTCGACTGGGTGCCCCGACGTGAAGAGTGTCCATCGGTCGCTGTTAGAGAAAATCAGCCCGAATTGAGATTTTTCAGTTGCGCTCGGGTCCGTTTTCGTTGTAGACTCTTTCAGTCAGTTCTGTGACCTGTCGCCCGGATTCCCGGGATCTTTCCTGAAGGCTGTGACGAACATGTTTCTCCAACATTGGCTCGCCCGTTTCTCGAACGCCTCGTTCGGCTCGAAGTTGTCTGGTCGGAGGAAGGCCCCCGCCCGGCGATTCAAGCGAACTGCGGGCGGATCGGGAAGCTTCACCGCCTGCCAGATCGAATCGCTCGAGTCGCGGGTTCTGCTGGCGGCTCCCGATCCGACCCAGGATTCCAAGGCACTCGGCGCGGGAGTTGGCGTCACGACGACCGGTCAGTCGAGGTCGGCCAGCTTTCCGGCGCAGACCGACGGTTACGTGAGCGGGGGCTCTCTCACTGGCCCATCGACCGATGCGCCGGTCGATATCGCCAAGCGATTTCTGGTCGATCACGCGTCGGAGTTTGGCTATTTCAATGCCGACGTGGCGAGCTTTCATGTCACGGGGGTCACGACTTCGAAATCGAGCGGCCTGACGCACGTTTACCTGCGGCAACAGTTGAACGGGATCGACGTCGACGGGGGGGACGCGAATGTGAGCGTCATGTCGGATGGGCGGGTGCTGACAGCCGGCAGTCGGCTGTTCCCCAGTCTCGCCGCCCGCGCCACGAGTGTGCGAAACATTGACGCGCGGCAGGCGATACTGGCGGCGGCGACGTTCGTGGGGATCACCTCGCCCCGGGTCGGGGCGCTGGAGCAGAATCTGGGGGGGATTTCGGAATCGCAGGTCTACGCGGGGGGGAATGTCTCTTTGGGGGAGATTCCCGTGCAGCTCGTCTATCAGATGAATTCCGACGGGGGGTTGCACCTGTCGTGGAATTTGAACCTGCAGGTTCCCGGAACCCAGGATTGGTTCGACATGAATGTCGATGCCGAGACCGGGAGCGTCCTGCGTCAAGACAACTGGACGGAGTACGCCAGTAGCGGTTCGTCGTCGACAGTGGGCGGGTCGTCGACCGGGGGCGGGACCGGAAGCGGAACGACGGAAAGCGGGTCGGCGAGTTCGTTGGGGGCGGCGGCGGCGAGTGGGGTTCCCAACACCGGGTCGTACAACGTCTGGGCGATTCCGACCGAGGCACCCAACGATGGGAATCGCACACTGGTCGTCGATCCCGCCGACCCCATCGCGTCTCCGTTTGGCTGGCACGACACCAACGGGGCGCTGGGGGCCGAGTCCACGCTGACGACAGGCAACAACGCGTCGGCGCAGGAGGATACCGACGCCAACAATACGGGAGGGGCGCAGCCCGATGGCGGCGCGGGACTGGTGTTTGATTTCGCGTTCGATCCAGCGACGAGCCCGGCAAACTACCAGTCGGCGGCGATCACGCAGTTGTTCTACATGAACAACATCGCGCACGACATTCACTATCAGTACGGGTTTGACGAGGCGTCGGGGAACTTTCAGGTCAACAACTATGGCCGGGGAGGTTTGGGGAACGACGCGGTCCAGGCGGACGCACAGGACGGGTCGGGTACGAATAACGCGAATTTCGCGACTCCACCCGATGGCCAGAGACCCCGGATGCAACAATTCGTCTTCACCCTGACCAATCCGAACCGCGACAGCGATCTGGACAACGGGGTGATCATTCATGAGTACGGGCACGGCGTTTCGAATCGGCTGACCGGAGGACCGGCGAACTCCAATGCGCTCAATGCGATCCAGAGCGGCGGGATGGGGGAGGGGTGGAGCGATTTTTGGGCGCTGATGTTCCTGCAGCGGGCGTCGGACACGCAGAACGCCGGTTACGGTGTGGGGACGTATGTGCTGGGGCAGCCGATTACGGGAGGGGGGATCCGGCAGTTTCCGTACAGCTTCAACATGGCGATCAATCCGCACACTTACGACGACTACAACGCCAGCCAGCAAGTTCACCGCTCCGGGGAAATCTGGGCGTCGGCATTGTGGGATCTGAATTGGCTGATGATCGCCAAGCACGGCTACAGTTCGGATCTGTATGCCGGAACTGCGGGGAATAATCTGACCTTGCAACTGGTGATGGACGGGTTGAAACTCCAGCCGGCGAATCCGTCGTTCCTGGATGGACGCGACGCCATTCTGGCGGCTGATGAGGCGTTGACGGGAGGGGAGAACTCCGGGGAAATCTGGACCGCGTTCGCCCGGCGCGGCATGGGCTTTAGCGCCAATGACGGCGGCAGCGCCAACGCGACGGCGGTGACGGCGGCGTTTGATCTTCCCTCGGGGCCGACGGGCACGGTCGCCTTCGACAAGGCCTTTTACACCGTCGGGGGCACGGTCAAGATCGAGGTCAAGGACAGCGACCTGATCGGGCAACCCTCCATCAATGTCGCGGTCGTGTCCAACGGTGGCGATACCGAAACCGTCACCCTCACGGCACGCGGTGCGGGTATTTTCCGGGGAACCATCGCGACCGCGGGAGGAGTCGGAGCCAATGACGGGACGCTGAACGTGGCACCGGGCGAATTGATCACGGTGACCTACCAGGACGCGAAGACCGGGGCCAACACTCCCGCGACGGTCACCGACACCGCGACGATCGCCCTGGATAACGTCCTCTATATCGCCGACTTCAACGACGATCTGGGGAACGCGTCTCTCGATGGCTTCACCATCGACAACAGCGGGGCGGCCAACGCGGGACAGTGGCATCAATCGCTGGGCCGCGGGAATCAACCCGGCCACTCGTCGGACGACAGCCTTTACTACGGGTCGGGAGAGGGGGCGAATGGCGGGGGGGTCTACGGCAACAGCACCGCCGGCCGGGCCGTTTCGCCTTCGATCCATATTCCGAGTACCGGCCCGACCGAGCTGCGGTTCAATTACTTCCTGGATGCCGAGGCGATTTTCGATATCGGACGATTGATCGTCTCGTCCCCCGGACAGGCCGACGTCAGCCTGGCGACGTCGGAGGATGAACTCACCAATCCCACAACCGGGTGGAGGTCGGCGACGTTCGATCTGTCGCAATTTCGCGGGCAGGACGTCCAGTTCAAATTCGACTTCGCCGCCGATTCTCAGAACTCTCGCGAAGGCTGGTACATTGATGACGTGGCGGTTGTGACCCTCATCGTCGATTTCGGCAAAATCGCCGGCGTGGTCTACAACGATCTCGACAGCAGCGGCGGGCGGAACCCGGGTGAGCCTGGACGTCCCAACTGGCGCGTCTATCTCGATGGCAACGGCAACGGAGTCTACGACAACAACCTGCAGACGACCACGGTTTCGTCCACGAATGTCCCCCTGGGAATCGCCGACAATTCGACGGTTTTCTCCACGTTGACCGTATCCGGTCTGATCAACATCGCCGATTTGAATGTTCAGCTCAACCTCAACCACACCTGGGATGCGGATCTTGACATTTTCCTGGTGAGTCCCGGCGGGACGCAAATTGAACTGACGACAGACAACGGTGGCAGCGATGACAACTACATCGGCACGATTTTCGATGACAGCGCCCCAACTTCCATCACAACCGGCATCGCTCCGTTCAATGGCCGGTTCCGCCCGGAGTCTCCGCTGTCGGTATTGAACGGGACGAATCCCAATGGTGTCTGGACCCTGCGGATCACTGATGACAGCGGAGCGGATTTTGGAACGCTCAATTCCTGGTCGCTGGAAATCACGACTGGATTCAACGATGTCTCGGTATTGACCGATTCGCAAGGGGCGTATGCGTTCAGCAATATCCCCGGCGGAGCGTATTCTGTGCGCGATGTGCAGCAGCCGCTCTTCACGCGGACCGAGCCGTTGTCGGGGCTGTACAGCGTGAATCTCGCGCAGAATCAGGTGCGGAACGGGTTGAACTTCGGGTACAAAGATCCGAATTTCCCACCGGTGTTCACCTCTCCCGCGTCGGTGAATGTGCCGGAAAATACGACCGCGGTAACGACCATCACGGCGGTCGACCCGACTCTGCCCCCGCAACCGGTGACGTTCTCGATCACAGGGGGAGTCGACCGGGCGTTGTTTTCCATCACATCGGGCGGAACGTTGCGGTTTGTGAACGCCCCCGATTTCGAAATCCCGACCGACACAAACACCGACAACGTTTACCTGGTGCAGATCACCGCCGACGATGGAGCGGGGGGACGCTCGACGCAGAACATGTCGGTGAACGTCACGCCGGTCAATGACAACAGCCCGGTGTTCATCACAACCAGCGCGCCCAGTCTTCCCGAGAACACGACTGCGGTCTTGACCGTCGCTGCCACGGACGCCGACCGACCGACGCAGACGATCACTTACTCGATCACCGGCGGTGCCGACCAGGCGAAATTCTCGCTGACGGCGGGAGGCACGCTCGCCTTCCGCACCGCTCCTGACTTTGAAAACCCGACCGACGCCAACCGCGACAACATCTATCTGGCGCAGATCACCGCGAGTGACGGGCAGGGACGCACGACCGTGCAGGATCTGACGGTGATTGTCACCGACGCCGACGGGCAGCTTAGTGGAACGGTGTTCAACGATCTCAACGCGAACCAGATCCAGGATCCGGGTGAGACGGGTCGGGCCGGGGCCACGGTGATTCTGGATACGCTCAACACGACGACGGTGGCAGCGACCGCCGTTCCGGTACCGATTCCCGATCTCACGACCATCACCTCGAATTTGAGCGTATCGGGACAGGGAACCGTGGTCGACGTCAACGTGGTGATCGACATCGATCACACGTTTGATTCCGATCTCGACATCTACCTGACCAGCCCGGATGGCACGCAGTTCGAATTGTCGACCGACAACGGGGCGGCTGGTAACAGTTACCACCAGACCGTGTTCGATGATCAGGCGGCGACCTCCATTGTGAGTGGCGTCGCGCCATTTGCCGGCTCGTACCGGCCTGAGGGTTCGCTGGCGAGTCTTGTGGGGACGTCAGCGAATGGTCTCTGGACGTTGCGCGTCACTGACGATTCGGAAAAAGATATCGGGATTCTGAAGGCCTGGTCGCTACAGATTACGACTCTGGTCACGGAAGAATCGCGGCTCACCAACGACCAGGGGGTGTACGCCTTCAGCAACCTGCCGGAGGCGAGTTTTTTGATCCGGCAGGTGGTGCCGAGCGGGGTCGAGCAGACGGTTCCCGCCACGGGTTATTACGCTTTGTCGCTGGGCGTCAACGAAATTCAGGGAGGATTCCATTTCGGGAACAAGGCGCCCGGCTTCCCCCCCGTGATCACGTCGTCGGCGACCGTCACGGTCCCCGAGAACACATCGGCCATTCTGAATCTCACCGCGACCGACGCCGACCTGCCGGCGCAGACCATCACGTATTCAATCTTCGGAGGTGCCGACCAGGCGAAATTCGCGGTCACTCCGACCGGGGCGCTGTCGTTCGTCACTCCTCCCGATTTCGAAATTCCCAGTGATTCGAACGGAGACAACGTGTATCTGGTGCAGGTCGCCGCCGACGATGGGAACGGCTACACGACGACTCAGAATCTCACCGTGACGGTCTTGGGGGTGAATGACAATGTGCCTTCCTTCACGACAGTTGCGACCGCGAGTGTGGTGGAGAATACCACTGCGGTCACGACCGTGGCGGCGACCGACGCCGACCGTCCGACCCAGACAATCACCTATTCGCTGACGGGTGGTGCCGACCAGGCGCAGTTCTCCATCACCGGTGATGGCGTTCTGAAACTCGTTGCCGCACCCGATTATGAAAATCCGACCGATTCCGACCGGAACAACGTCTACCTGGTTCAGGTCACCGCCTCGGACGGTCAGGGGGGAACCACCACCCAAGACCTGACGGTGACGGTGACCGACGGGGATGGTGTTCTTTCCGGAACAGTTTTCAACGACCGCAATGGGGACGGAATTCAGGAACCAGGGGACGACCCGCGTCCCGATTGGGTGGTTTTCCTCGACCAGAACGACAACGGCCAATTCGACCAGGACGTCGCGACCACCACGACGTTCAACTCCAACAACGTGATTCCGATTCCCGATGTTTCGACGATTACCTCGACGCTGACACTATCCGGGCTGGGATCGATCACCGATGTCAACGTCCAGCTCGACATTTCGCACACGTTTGATGCCGACCTGGATGTGTTCCTGATCAGCCCGACGGGCGTCGAGATTGAACTCACGACCGACAACGGCGGACCAGCGAACCATTACACAGGGACGATTTTTGACGACAGCGCGGCGACATCGATCTCCGCCGGCAGCGCTCCCTTCCGCGGCACGTATCTCCCCGAATCCGCCTTGTCGGTTTTGAATGGAACCTCCGCGAACGGGGTCTGGACGCTCCGCGTCACCGACGATTCGCCGAGTGACGTGGGAACGTTGAATTCCTGGTCATTGGAGATTTCCACACTCGAGACCGAAGTCTCCCGCACGACCGATTCACAAGGCCGATACCGCTTTGACAACCTGCCGGCCGGCAACTTTGTCGTGCGTGATGTTCTGCAACCCGGCTTTGAGCGCACCGCGCCGTCGACGGGTCTGTACAGCCTCGGTCTCGCCGTGAATCAGGTGCGCGACACGCTAGATTTTGGCAATCGCCCGGAAGGCTTCGCGCCCGTTTTCACTTCGACCGCGACTCCCAGCGTCGCCGAGAATACACAGAGTGTACTCACCGTGGCGGCCGTGGAACCGAGTCGGCCCGGTCAGCCCATCACGTTCTCGATCACCGGCGGAGTCGACGCGGCGCGGTTTTCGATCACATCGGGAGGCGCGCTGTCGTTCGTGGCGAATCCCGATTTCGAAAGCCCGGTGGACCTCAATCACGACAACGTTTATCTGGTGCAGGTGACGGCCGACGATGGTCTGGGGGGAACGACGGCCCAGAATCTCACGGTCACCGTCACCGCCGTCAACGACAACAGTCCGATCTTCACAACAGCCGCCTCCGCGAATGTCGCCGAGAATACGACGGCAGTACTGACGGTCAACGCCACCGACTCCGACCTTCCCGCGCAGACGGTCACGTACTCGATTTCCGGGGGCTCGGACCGCACGAAGTTCTCGATCACGGGCGGGGTGCTGACCTTCGTGTCGGCACCGGATTATGAAAACCCGACCGACTCCAACCGGGACAACGTTTATCTGGTGCAGGTCACCGCGAATGATAATGCGGGGCGGACGACAAATCAGTTGTTGTCAATCACGGTGACAGCGGTCAATGACAACAGCCCGATCTTCACATCACTGCCGACGTTCAGTGTCGCGGAAAACGTGACAGCGGTCGGTACCGTCACGGCGACCGACGCCGACCTTCCCGCGCAGACCGTCACCTACTCGATCACTGGCGGAGTCGACAGCGCGAAGTTCTCAATTCTCGGCGGGGCGTTGAGCTTCGTGTCGGCACCCGATTTCGAAAACCCAACCGACGCGGACCGCAATAACGCCTATCTGGTGCAGGTCACCGCCAGCGATGGAACGCGGACGACGATTCAGAACCTGACCGTCAACGTGACTCCGGTGAACGAATTTGACCCGGTCTTTACGACATCGTCGACCGTCAGCGTTCCGGAGAATACGATTCCTGTCCTCAGCGTCGGGGCAAGCGACGCCGACCTGCCGACCCCGACGGTCAGCTATTCCATCGTGGGTGGTGACGATCAATCGAAGTTCGCGATCACAACCGGTGGCGCGCTGTCGTTCCTGACCGCCCCGGACTTCGAACGTCCGACCGATCTGGATCGCAACAGCACCTATCTGGTGCGAGTCCGCGCCAGCGATGGATTGGGCCGGTCGGCGACACAGGATCTGGCGGTGACAGTCACCAATGTCGCGGAAAGCGACATCCGGGTGTTGTCGGCGACCACGAACGGCTCGGTCACGCTGACGATCAACTACGAGATCGCCAACGCCATCAGTGCCCCGTTCACCCTCGGAATCTTCCAGTCGGCCGACGACCTGCCTGGGGGCGATGTGTCGCTCTACTCGCTGGCCCTTTCCGCCCCTGCGGATCTCTCAGTCGGGACGCACACCAAAACACTGACGATCGGAACAACCTCAGGGCTGGTCAAGTTGCCCGGAGCGGGGCTGTCCGATCCCACCGGCGATTACTTCCTGCTGGCGGTCGCCGACCCGACGAATGTGCTGTTTGAAGATGGCTTCAACGACAACAACACTGCGGTCGTGACGGGAGCCTATCACCTGGCGAGCGGTCTGTTGATGGTTCAGGGGACGGCAGGTTCCGACATCTTCACCGCGAGCGATCCGTCGAATTTTGTATTCAACGGTTCGGTGTTGGCCTACCCGAGTGGAACAGTGGCCGGATTGCGGATTCGCACGCACGCCGGGGCCGACACGGTGAACATTGCGGCGTTTGACAAAGCGACTGCCGTTTTTGGCGGCGCGGGGAATGACGCGCTGACGGGGGGAACCAACGCCGACTCGTTGTTCGGTGGGGGTGATGACGACGTTTTGACAGGGAACGGAGGGAGCGACCTTCTCGCGGGCGAGGCGGGGAATGATCAGGTGATGGGAGGGGCCGGCAGTGATTCCTATCGATTCGCGGCCGACTCCGTTTTGGGAAGCGATGTGCTGGATGAAACCGGTGGTGGAACCGACACGCTCGATTTCTCGTCGACGTTAGGACAAGCTGTCTCGGTCGACCTGGGTCAATCCGGCGCGCAGGTCGTGAATGCCTTTCTGACCCTGACGCTTGGCTCGGCGACGACGTTCGAGAACCTGATTGGTGGTACCCAGGGGGACACGTTGACGGGGAACACTCTCGTGAATGCGATTACCGGCGGACCGGGCGACGACCAGATGGCGGGAGCCACCGGAAACGACAGCTATCTGTTCGACACCGACTCTCCGTTGGGTGCTGACACACTCACGGAACTGATTGGTGAAGGGACGGACGTATTGAATTTCTCGGCGAGCACGACAGTGGGGGTCGCCGTCGATCTCTCGCGAACAACCACCCAGGTGGTGAATGCGAACCTGTCGCTGACACTTTCTTCGAATGCGGTGTTCGAGAACATCATTGGCGGATCGTTCTCGGACACACTGACGGGCAACGACCTCGGCAACACGCTGACAGGTGGTCCGGGGAACGATGTGCTGGCTGGCGGAGCGGGCGACGATATTTACCCGTTTGATACCGACTCACAACTGGGAAGCGACACGATCAGCGACGGCCCGGGAAGTGGAATCGACCGCGTCGACTTCACCGCCACCACGACGAAAACCGTGACGCTGAATCTGGGATTGACGACGGCGCAAGTCGTCAATTCCAACCTGACATTGACTCTGAGTGCCGGGAGTGAAATCGAGAACGCGACCGGAGGTTCCATGAACGACGTCCTGACCGGAAATGGTCTCGACAACACACTTGTGGGTGGCCCCAGTGATGACACGCTCTCTGGCGGGACAGGAAACGACACGCTGGTGGGGAGCGCGGGGAACGATACGCTCTCGGGTGGCGATGATGATGACGTCTATCTGATGGACGCTGACAGCGCCCTGGGAACCGACAACCTGGTCGAAGCGGCCACGACTGCTGGCGGAATCGACCTGCTGGATTTTTCGGGGACCACGAGTGTGGGTGTCGCGTTGAATCTGGCGCTGACCACCCTACAGGTTGTGAACGCGAATCTCAGATTGACGCTCTCGTCGGAGACCGCGTTCGAAATGGTCGTGGGAACGACGAAGGACGACACCATTTCTGGTAACAGCGCGAACAATGTGCTGTTCGGTGGTGCCGGCCTGGATACGTTGATGGGACTCGGTGGCCGGGATCTGTTTTTCGGTGGTTCGGGTGCCGACACGCTCGATGGCGGTGATGACGAGGACATTGTGATTGGTGGGACGACCACCTACTACAACGAGGGAACTCGGATCCTCGATCGAACCGCGATTCGCGGGATTCTGTCGGAATGGGCGCGCGGCGATCTTCTGTACAGCGCCCGGGTGAACAACCTCCGCAACGGTGGCGGACTCAACGGGACATTCAAGCTGACCAACCTGACCCTCCTCAACGACAGCTCTGCGCTCGACACGCTGACGGGCGGCACCGCGCTCGACTGGTTCTGGAAGTACACTGGCGATGTGGTCACCGATCTCAACAACGGCGGGACGGAGACTGTCAATTAGCGAATGAGGGCGGGTGACGTGGATTTCAATCCACGTCACCCGTCATTATCGCAAGTCTCCATGATTTACCTCGACCACAACGCCACGACTCCTCCCCATCCCGAGGTGGTCGAATTGACCCAGCGCTTGTGGCGCGATGCGTTCGCCAATCCTGGCAGCAGGCACGCGTTCGGACGGCGCGCCCGCCAGATTCTGGAGACGGCTCGCGAATCGTTCGCCTCCCTCCTGGGGGCGTTTCCCGACGAGGTCGTCTTCACCAGCGGTGGTACGGAAGCGAACAACATGGCCGTGTTGGGGTTCACACGCGGAACCCCTGGCCACATCGGATTGACAGCCGGTGAACACCCGGCCGTACTCGAGACATGTCGCTGGCTCGAAACCCAGGGGTTTTCTCTCGCCCACCTGCCGGTCGACAACGACGGACTGCTGGAACCAGAAGGTTACGCCGTCGGGGGCGAATTCCCCTGGTCCGATTGCCGGCTGGTGAGTGTGATTCTCGCTCACAACGAGACCGGCGTCATCCAGAATCTGACCCGCTTGGCCGAGATCTGCGCGAGCCGCCGAATTCCGTTTCACGTCGACGGCTTGCAGGCTGTGGGAAAAATTCCGGTCAATTTCCACGCGCTGGGGGCTTCGACACTTGCGATCGGAGCGCACAAATTTCAGGGATTGCGGGGAGCCGGGGCCCTTTTGGTTCGGCGAGGCTGGAACCTCGCGCCGACCGCGTTTGGCGGGCATCAGGAGGCGGAACGACGTCCGGGAACGGAAGCGGTCCCTTTAATTGCCGGTATGGTGCGAGCGCTGGAACTGTGCCACGCCGACCGGGAAGCGCGCATGGATCGGCAGAGACGTCTGCGCGACCGGTTGGAAGAGGGACTGCGCGACCGCTGTCCGCCCGTCCTGCTGAATGGAGCGCGAACAGAGCGGTTACCCAACACCGTGAATCTCGCGTTTCCAGGAGTCGATGGCGAGGCGCTGCTGGTGGCGCTCGATCTCGCTGGGGTCGCATGTTCACTGGGGAGCGCTTGTTCGAGCGGAGCCTCTGAGCCGGCACCGGTGCTGATCTCGATGAAAAAGCCACGAAATGTGTTACTCTCTTCCGTACGGTTCAGCCTGGGTGCGGACACGACGACCGAAGAGATCGACGCGGCGATCCGCGTCATTTCGGAAATTGTCCTCCGCCTGCGCCGGATGTCTGGTGAACCCGAACAACTTGCGGTGACTTCCTCCGCCTGAAAACCCGCCGTGTCTTCGACAAAATCCAAAAAGCCGCCGAAACCGGAATTGTTTCTGCCGCTTCCCGAGAACCGGGTGGCGTACGAAGCGATGTCCCGGCTGGGAGAAGACTGGCTTCAAGGAGAGTCTGAAGGAACGGTCTTCATCTCGGGACCAGCCGGGTGCGGGAAGTCTCACCTGGTGCGGTTTGGGGTGAAGTCGTTTCAGCAGCGGAACCCAGACGCCCGTGCCGAGATCCTGACCGCCGCCGGCTTCTCGGCTCAGTTGGCCGAGGCATCTTCATTGCAGACGATTCCTTTGTTTCAGTCTGCGATGCGGGAGTACGACCTGCTGGTGATTGAAGATCTGCAGGTCTTGCAGGGTCGGCCGGAATCGTTGACGCAACTGCTGCATCTGGTGATCGCATTGCGCGACAAAGGGGCGGGAATTGTCTGGACGGCGGTTTGTCCGCCGGGATCGCTGGCGGGGTTTCCACCGCGCCTGATCAGCAGGTTTCGCGGGGGGATCACCGCCCGTATCAAGGCACTGGAAGCCGAAAGTCGGTTGAAGCTCCTGTGCGCGCTGGCATTGGGACGCCAGTTGTCGATTCCGGAAGAGGCGTTGATCGCTGTGGCCAACGCGATGCCGGTGAGCGCCCGGGAATTGGGCGGGGTGATTCAGCGGCTCGAATCGATGTCGCGGCAATACCGCCGACCGATTGATGCCGAGCTGGTCAGGCGGTACCTCGAAAAAGAGGCGCTTGTCCCGAATCTGACTTTGATGGAGATCGCGAAAGAGGTCGCGGGGGAATTCGGATTGAAACTGGCTGACCTGCGTTCAAACCGCAGAACCCGTCAGTTCGCATTTCCGCGACAGGTGGGGATGTGGCTATCGCGGCAGTTGCTGGGAGAGAGCCTGCAAAAAGTCGGCAAATTCTACGGAGGTCGCGATCATACGACCGTGGTTCACGCCTGCCAGCGGGTCACCGAGCAGGCGGAGAACGACGCCGAGCTGCAATCGCGGATCGAGCGAATTCGGCAACGGTTGAAGAGCGAACACTAACCCAAGTTCCCCACAAAAACAAAATTGTTTTTTTGAAAATCCGTTCACAATCCAACGTCTATTCCCCGACTTTGGCGAGGACGTCGCGTGCCTGCTTCGCGTACCGCTCGTCGGCTCCCGAGTCGATGATCTTCCGCATCGCGTTGCGGACTGCGACGGGGTCGGTCACCTGGTCTGCGATATAGATCGCCACCTGGGCAGCGGTCGCCTCCAATCCTGGCTCGTTCAGAAACTCAATCGACAGGTTCATGGTCTCCGCGTTCTGGAAGTTGAGCAGGGCATGCAACACCAGAACTTTTTCGTCGTTCCGTTTGGTGACTTTCAACGCCTGGCGGGCCATTTTCAGTCGCTCGTCGGCGGGAAGTCCAAATTGTCGAAACACACGAATGTAGCCCCGAATCGCGCGGATCTGATACTTCGGGTTGGTCAGCGATTCCGCCAGATTCAGCAGCTCGGGTGCCACGTCCGGAGTGGGCCACTCACCAAGTGCCCGAGTCGCTCCGTCCTGAATCGCGTCGCGTTTGTCCTTCGCGCCGGCGACCGTTCGGTTTAACGCCGCCTCTCCTCCGACCGCTCGCAGGGCCTCATACAGCGTTCCCGCCAATTCTGGTGCCGCCGACTCGAATCGTCTCGCCAGGGTATTGACGTACTGGTCCGGATTCGTGGATCGTCGGCAGGCTGAAATCAGAGCGGTGGTCGCCGCGGATCGCGCAGCCTGCGGTGCGCTCACAACGCGCGACACCAGCTCATCGAATTGGTCAACCTCAATGGTCTCTCCTAACGCGTTCCACGCCGACAATCGAGTCTGAGACGTCGGCGACTCCAACCCGTCCCACAACAAGGGAACTGCTGACACAATTCGTCGCGCCGCCACCAATTCCAACAATTGCGCATGATGCGTCGGATCCGGGTTCTTGAGTTTGCCGACAATCGCCGCGTCAATCTCGCCATCAGAAAGACGCCTCAAACTGGCCAGCGCCAGCGGAGCGTCACGGTCCTCGGCGCTCGACGCGATGTCCAACAGGGAGTCAATTGTCGACACGTCTCCCAGTGTCCCGAGTGCTCCGATCGAGGCACGTCGAATCGCGGGCTGTTTGGAATCGAGCAACCCCACAACCGCGGCCCGCGTCTTCGGATCTCCCAAATCCCCCAGGCACTCAACCAGCAAGGCGACCCGGTGTTCATCCCTCTGATTCAACTCGGCTAATAATACGCTGACCGCCGCTTCACGCGGAATCTCTCGCGCGGCGCGAAGTCCGACAGCGAAAAACCGCATATCGTCGCATTGAAGCTGCTCTCGCAACAACGGCACACCGTCGGTGCCACGCGAGCGAATCGCGGACAACGTAGCCGCCGTTCGTAACGGCAATGGCGTGTCACCCTCGCGGACCGCGTCGTACAACGCAATGGCCTCTTTGGGATGCTTCTCCGCAAACAGAATGTCAGCACACCGCAGACAGGCGTCGGCGACCGCCACGCGCCCCGGTCCCGTGGTGCCACCCAGGGTCTCGTGAAGTCTCTTCGCAGACTCGGTGTTCCCCACCCGCCCCAGGGCGGCGGCGGCCGCAACTTGAATCAACGGCTCACCGCTTTTCACCAATTCTGCCAGTTGTCCGATCGCCCCGGAATCCCGGCGATTGCCGATCGAATTCAGCACTCCGACAAGTTGCGCCCCCTTCACCCGGGACAGAGCCGCGCGAAACACTTCATCGACGGCCGGGTCTGGAATCGCCTCCAAACCGGTCCGGGCGAATTGGGATAACGCCTTGTCGTTTAGCAATTCCGCCAGCACCGGAATCGACTGGCGGTCTCCGATCACCGCCAAACGTCGACAGGCGACCCCCTTGTCGTGGAGTGGCGCATCGGAACGCAGAACCGCATGCAAACTGTCGAGACTCTCACCGGCGCGAACAGGCGACAGCGATGAAATCGCGACTGTCAGGAAGAGAGTCGTGAATTGAAAACGCTGGACGAGTGACACGTGAGTGATCCTTGAACATCGACCATCGCCGACAACGGAGGGCGAATCGATCGAAATTGGACGGTATGCGTTTACGACGGTGTTTGAGTTCGACGATGTCGGCGGATCACACACGCCACGGTTCGCGGTATGCTCGCGACCGCATGCGGTTGGCCTCTTCGTCGTCGAGGAATTCCTCTTTCACCGGATCAAATTTCAACGGACGCCCCAACTGCCATGCGATATACGCCGCATGCGCCGCGATGTGCGACTGGGCGGCGATATTGGCATTCGCCGCCGTCGTTCCCTTCGACTTCACGCAGCGCAGGAACTCGCGGATGTGGCTGGTCGGGTCGGTTCCCACGTCGGCGAACTGACGCTGCTCTTTCCGGAGTTTCGCCGGCCCAATCAGCATGTCCCCGCTGTCGCCGGTCTCGACCCACCCGTCGTCCCCTTCGAATCGCACACTGCACGTTCCCATCCCCAGCCAGCCGCTGTCGCGCATCACCAGTTCAACCCCGTTCGCGTAGCGGGCGACCACCGTGTTTCCCCGCGGCTCGTACGACACGGGGGCCGAATCGTCGGATCCATTCGCCCACTGACACAGGTCTATGGTGTGTGCTCCCCACTCCAGAATCCCTCCACCGTGGAAATCGAAATAGCCTCGCCAGCGGCCAGCGACGTACGCCGAATTGTACGGACGCCATGGCGTCGGCCCCAGCCAGCGGTCCCAGTCGACCACGTCTTTGGCCGGCTCGGTCTCGGCGGGCAGCCAGTGATGTGTTGTCGGCGGAGCCAGCGTGTTGGCGTGAACCGAGCGCAACTTCCCTAATTTTCCACTCCGCGCCAGATGGACGGCGTGCATGAAGTTTCCGATATTTCGGCGTTGGGTCCCCGCCTGGTAAACCCGCCCGTATTGGCGGATTCCATCGGCCAGCGCCCGACTCTCGGCGATTGTCATCGAGCAGGGCTTTTCGCAATAGACATCTTTGCCCCCCTTCGCCGCGAGGATCGACGCGAGCGTATGCCAGCGATCACCCGTGGCGATCAACAGCGCATCGACATCGTCGCGTGCGAACAGTTCGAACATATCGGAATAGGTGGCACAGTCGGCGGTCCCGTACTTTTCATCGACGATCTTTTTCGCGGCCTCCCGCCGTTCGCTGCGCACATCGCAAACAGCCGCGAATTGAACCTCGGGTTGCTGAAGAAAGATCCCCAGGTCGTAGGTGCCCCGGCCACCGCTGCCGACAATGCCCATGACGATTCGTTCACTTGGTGGCACGGCTCCGTCTTTTCCCAATGCTGACGCGGGAATAATGGTCGGAACGGTGAACAGCGAACTGGCGGCGACAGCGGTCGATTTCAGAAATCGCCGACGTGTGTGGAGACTCGGTGGCTGATTCATTGGCGGCTGGTGGGAGGAGAATCGAGGCGTACTCATTTCGCAGGCTTGGTGATTCGCGGATTCTCAAACCAGTAGAGTCCCGACTTGCCTGGCGCGACAATGTCAATATCACCGTCTCCGTCCAGATCGCGAACCGCCATCTGCAAACCCGTGCCGGCGGAACCACGCGGGAAATCCTTGAGCGCGTCGCGCAGCTCAGCGTTCGCCGGCGCGTTCGGGGCCTTCTCTCCCTGGTAGACAATTGTTTTGACCCACTTCGCCGACTTGCGGTCAAACTTGAAAATGAACACACACGGTTCATCGGTGGCACCCGGTTCACTGGGGTGGGCGTAGATCCGTTTTCCGGTGACGAATTCCATTTGACCGTCGCCATCAAAGTCGGCCAGATGCAGCGTGTGGGCCTGCGAAAAACTGGTGTCGATATCCTCCCTGGTCCAGGTCCGTTTGCCGTTCGCGTCCTTGGACTGCTTCACCCAGTGAAGGCCGAATTCGTGTCCCATCCCCCACACAATGTCGGTGTCCCCGTCGCCATCGAAGTCGTGGCCAATGATCTCGATGCTGGCGGTTCCCAGTGTCAGCTCTGGGTGAAACTTCCAGTCGGCGGCCCGCTCGGCCGGCTGCTCGTACCACCCCTTGGGGGTGATCAGATCGATTCGCCCGTCGCCGTTGATGTCGCCATGACCGATGCCGTGCCCCGCCCCTTCCGGAGCGAGTTGGCGGGAATTCCACTCCACTTTGGGCGACTTCGATTTCAATTCGTAAATCACGATCTGGCCACCGACGTTGGGAACGAACACCGGTGTTCCATCTCCGTAGAGATTGACCAGAGAGCCGGTCTCCATGGATCCGGGGGTGTCGATGGTGTGTTCGGTCCAGGGCTGGGTCGGGTCGGCGGGCTGTTCAACCCACGCGATCCGTCGGCTGAAGTAGGCGCAGGTCAAAATATCCATCCGGCCATCGCCATTGACGTCGAGCGGCAGGTCGGCGAAATCTTCGTAGTAGTGCGGGTTCGTTCCGCGCGGCACATCGCGGACTTTGTGCCGATTCCAATTCGGGGCGGCGTACCATGAATCGCCACTGAACACATCGAGTTTGCCATCTCCATTGAAGTCGGCGACGCCGGCGGCTTCGAATGGCGACTGATCGTTGATCACGTGCTTCCGCCATTTTGGTGCCTCGACGGCATCCGCCGCGTCCAGGAACTCTCCCCGTCCCACAACGGTCAGGAAAACGACAACAGACAACGACAGACCTGAGAACTTCACGGCAAGGCCCTGATGGGGAGTGCTGGTGGACGCGTGTGCGGGGGCATGCTATCCCGCGGAAAGAGTTGGGTCAATCGCTCGGATGTCGCGAACTGGGAATCAAATCGTGGCACAAAACCAGTCGGGTGTCCGACTCATTCCCCTGGAGGTTACGGCTGTTAAGATGTTGCGCTCACACACGTCCCCGCACAGCGTTCAGAAGGTAATTCCCAAGTGATTCCCTGTCTCAGCCAGGTTTGCACACTCGGTTCGTCGTTTGAGGACGACCTCGACGGCTACGCCGACGGCGCGTGTACTGCGATTGAACTTTGGCTGACGAAACTCGAAGAATACACTGCCACTCATTCGCCAGGCGAGGTGCTGCGTCGCGCGGTCGATCGAGGGCTGACGCTGGCATGCGCGTCATTTCAGGGGGGGTTGTTGCTGTCTCAAGGAGCGGCGCGCCAGGCCGCCTGGGAGCAGTTTGAACGTCGGCTCGACCTGCTGGCCGAACTCGCGGTTCCGGTCCTGGTGGTCACTCCCGATTTCCTGGGACCGTTCGACCTCGTCGATCTGGAGAGGGCTTTCGTGTCGCTGCATCAGGCGGGGGAGCTGGCTCAACCCCGGGGAGTGCGGCTCGCGCTGGAGTTTCAGGCCCGCGGGACGTTCTTAAATAACCTCGAATCGGCGGCAGGGTTTGTTCGGTCGGTTGGCCTGCGGAATGTCGGACTTTGCCTCGACACCTTCCACTTCTCGAACGGCCCCAGCAAGACCGAGGATCTGGCGTGTCTGACCGAGAAGAATCTGTTCCACACCCAGTTCTGCGACGTCGCCGACCGGCCACGGGAACTGGCGACCGACGCCGACCGCATTCTCCCCGGCGAAGGAGACTTTCATCTCGCTCCGATCATCGAACATCTGCGAAAGATCGGCTACTCCGCCTGTGTATCGTTGGAATTACTCAACCCAATCTTCTGGCAGATCCCGGCACAACAGCTTGGTGAGATCGGCATGACGTCGCTTCGACTCGCACTGGGACAGGCGGATCGAGAGCTGCGGCGGGGCCAAGCCGGCGGGGCGTGAGATCGACAAATCGGATCGATCCCAAGTGGATTGCGGTCAATTCCGCGGACAGCAGCAGCAGTACCAGTTGGTCGCGTATGTGTCGTTGTCCCGCAGACTCCCTGACCTGGAAAAAGTCGGCTGGACATCGGTAATCCACCCCGTCAGGATGGTGTTGCTTGTCCGATATTCAGGAGACTGACCATGCGGCCCACAGTGCCTGTCCCGGCTTTCCGCCGATTGCGTGGCTACGCCAGCGATCCCAGCTTGAGCCTGTCGTTGTCGACCATGCTGGTCAACGACTTGACCTATCAAGTTCCCTGGGAAGAGCTGACTCCCCGGACCGATGGGACTGGCACCTCATGGCCGCGAGGAGAGTATCTGGAGATTGTGGACTACGATCCGGCCTCCGGAAAATTCTACGAGCCAGTGGATCTTGATCATCCCCACCTGCTGGCGCAGGATGGGTTGTCACCCAGCGTCAGTAACCCGCAGTTCCATCAACAGATGGTTTATGCGGTGATGATGACCACGATCAAGAATTTCGAGCGGGCGCTGGGGCGAAAGGTGCAGTGGGCCGAGCGTATTCGCGACGCGATTCCTGAGAATTCGAAAAAGTCACGCAAAAAGGTCCAGTTTGACTTTGTCGAGCGTTTGAGAGTTTACCCCCACGCGTTGCGGCAGGCCAACGCGTATTACGACCCCACTCGGAAATCGTTGTTGTTTGGCTACTTCACGGCCGCCCCGGCGAACGTACAATTGCAACTTCCGGGTGCGACCGTCTTCACGTGCTTGAGTCATGACATCATCGCTCATGAAACGACGCACGCCATTCTGGATGGACTCCACCGCCGCTACATCGTCGCGACTCACCCGGACACCCGCGCGTTCCACGAGGCATTCGCGGACATTGTCGCCCTGTTTCAGCACTTCACCTTCCCGGAGGTTTTGAAACACCAGATTGCCCAGACACGAGGTGACCTGACCCGGCAGAACATTCTGGGGCAGTTAGCACAGCAGTTCGGCAAAGCCACCGGAAGCTACGGCAGTCTGCGCGATGCGATTGGAGGGTATGACAAGGCGGGAGTCTGGACGCCGCATGTCCCAAATCCCGATGACTACTCGACCAAAATGGAATTCCACGAGCGGGGCTCGATTCTGGTGGGGGCCGTGTTTGAGGCGTTCGTGAGTATTTACCAGAAGCGAGTCGAGCGTATCTTGCGGATCGCGACCGCCGGTACCGGAATCCTCCCCGAAGGGGCTCTGCATCCGGCACTGGTCGACGAAATGGCCGAGACGGCGGCCAAGGTCGCGGGTGATGTGTTGCGGATCTGCATCCGGGCATTGGATTACTGCCCACCCATGGATCTGACATTCGGCGACTATCTGCGCGCGTTGATCACAGCCGACTTCGACATGGAATCGGAAGACACGTTCGGGTATCGCGTGGCATTCGTGGAAGCCTTCCAGAAGAGGGGAATCAGTTCTTCCGGGGTGAAGAGCATGGCGATCGAGGATTTGCTCCATGAAGCCCTGCCCGTTGGGACCGATGACCCATTGATCGCGGAAGTGGGAGACTTTCTTCGAAGTGTGAATGAATCCGTGGGATATCTTGTAAACCGTGAAGCGATTGCAAAGAACACCAAGACGTTTATCAATGGAACCGCCGGACTCCATCGACTGATTCAAACACGGTTCCTGATTTCCAAAGCCGAATTTCACCGGGTGACAGGATTGATGATGCCCGGAGAGAAGGCGGCCTGTGAGAAGCGGGGATTGGAATACGCCTATCTGACAAATAAGGACGCCTCCTACGCCATCGACAACGTCTGGCTGGCGAATCGTGTGACTCCCAGCGGACACATTGTGAAGCAAGTGATCGTGACACTCGCTCAAAAGCGTGGCGTACGGTTCCAAGTGAATGGTGATGAGGTCACAGTGGACGAGAATGGTTTCTTCGTCCCCGAACACGGCCTGCCAGTGGACGAAGCGGATTCTCCCCAAATCATCTTTCGGGGTGGCTGCACGCTGGTCTTCGACCTGGATAGCCGAACCCTGCGATACGCCATCAAGAAGGACATTGATGATCGTGATCGCATGGTGCGTCAATACCGTTACGAAAATGGAATGTCGCTCGACGACAGTGAGGCGTTCTTCGACCGCCGTTCCATGAACGCCATGTCCGGTCCCTTTGCGATGATGCATTCGCACTCCTGCCAGACGGAGGATTCTCATGTCCACTAAGAAGCGGGTTGATTCGATCAAGGTTCGCATGTACCGGCATGGTTTCGGGGACTGTTTCCTCCTTTCTTTCATGCACGGGGAAGAACGGGTCTTCTCGATGCTGATTGATTGCGGGATTAAGAAGAACACGAAGCGCGACGAATGCCCGATTGAGAAAGTCATCGAAGATCTCGAAGTGACATTGACTCCCAAAGGGCAGAAGCGTCCTGTGCTCGATGTCCTGGTAGCCACCCACGAACACTGGGATCACGTCGCCTACTTTCACCCCAATCCCAAGGATTTGTTCAAGGATTTTGACATCGGCCAGGTTTGGCTGGCCTGGACCGAAAACCCCAGGGACAAAGAGGCGGCCACGATCAATTCCCGCCTGCGGCAAGGGGCGGCGGCGTTGCAACTGGCCGCGACGAAACTGGCGGCGACCGACTCTCTGGCGGCGTCGGCGGGAGACACGAAGGCGGCGGCGGCCCGCGACAGCTTCATGAAATCGCTGGACGCGGTACTGGGCTTTTACGGAGCGTCACTCACCAGCGAAAAGGGGATCAAATACAAAGACAAGGGAACGATCAGCCTCCAAACCCAGGAGGCGATGGAGCATCTGATCGGCTTGGGAAAGAAGGGAGGCGGCCTCAAGTATTTCACCCCCGGCACCACCGTCGATGCCAAGCTGGTACCTGAAGGGATCAACGTTTACGTTCTGGGTCCGCCTAAGAGCAGTCTGATCAACAAGTCCAACCCGTCGGGCGGGGCTGCCAAAGAGACCTACCTGGGGATCGACCATACGGGAATGACAAGTTTCATCGACGGGCTGCTGGGGGCCTCGGCCAACGGAGACGGGGCGAGTCTGGCCTGCCCCTTCGCGGCGGATGTGGGAATCGACGCGAAAGCCGCCGAGAAGAATGACTACTTTCAACGCGACATCTCCTCTCCAAAAACCGGAGAGTTCCAGGGTACCTATTTCCACCCCGACGAGGCTTACCGCCGAATCGACGCCAATTGGCTGGACATGGCGGGACAACTCGCATTGCAGCTCGACGGGGCGATCAACAACACCAGTCTTGTGCTGGCGATCGAACTGGCGGAATCGGGAAAGATCCTCCTGTTTCCCGGCGACGCCCAGGTCGGTAGCTGGCTCAGTTGGCACGACCATACCTGGAAAGTCGAACGCGACGGCAAAACAGTCACCCGGACCGCCCAGGATCTGCTGGAGAACACCGTACTCTACAAGGTCAGCCACCACGGGAGTCACAACGCCACGGTGAAAGCAAAGGGACTGGAGATGATGACTCACCCGGACCTTGTCGCGATGATTCCCGAGCAGGAAGGGTGCTACAACGGCATCTTGTACAAGCCGCTACTGGAGGTGCTCAGCGAAAAAAGCAAAGGTCGGGTGCTGGTCTCCGCAGATTCGCATCACGACCCGGAACAACTCCTGAAGGAGCGCCCCGAGGGGGTCAGTGCCAAAGACTGGAAGGAGTTCAAAGAACATGTCGTTGTGAACCCACTGTATGTGGAGTACACCTTGACGTCGTAGGAGGCTCATCGATTCTGCATGCACCAGCCGGAAAGACGGGGCCATCCACCAGCCGACATCATGAGTTTCGGCGGCGGACGAGCCATCGATGCGAACGTGCGGAACGTGCGGAACGTGCGGAACGTGCGGAACGTGCGGAACGTGCGGGCCACCCACCAACCCCGCGGCAACCGGAGACATCGCGACCCTGTTCGACAGGCGTCACCCAATTCGAAGCAGCAGGTTAGGGCAACTGACTCAATCGGAAAGCCTCCAACTCAAGTCGTGTTTCGCGGGCGGTCCGCCGCCCGCTTCGCCGAGATGGGTGGCCCTCCAAACGGACAGGCTGATGGATGCCCCCAAGGGCAGCGAGGGCACCCAGGACAGCGAGCGGGATTCCATGTAACATCCTTGGGTTCCCCCAGTCTGCTCGCCTTGATCTTGAATTCCGGCGGTGCGATCTGTCAAACTGAACGAATCCGCCTGACTTTCCGACGACGACCTGCCCCAATGCCCCAACGCGAAACCTGCCACCGACGATTGCGCCATGCTCGGTGTTTTCTCACGGCGTTCATTTTATTCTCCGCGGCGTCGGCTGCACGGTCCGACGACGCGCCCGTAAACGCCGTCTCGATCGGCACAGAAAAGCAACTGTTCGTCGACGACCACATCATCGAGAAGATGACTGGTATCGATCGCGAGCTGGGGGTTGTGACCAAAGCCAACGGCGGCCGGAAGATCGCGTTCTGGATCACCGGCACCGACGGTCAACGAAAAACGCTGCCCGTTTGGCAGTTGTTTCATGCCGTATACTACGACGAGACTCGTAAAGTCTTCCGGATGTGGTGCCGCGGGTTGCCGGGCGACGATGCGCTCCATCCCGACGGATCGCCCAATTGGGACACAGTCCGCTACGTCTACTGTGAATCCTCCGACGGCGTGAACTTCGACTTCAAATCCGAACTGCAAGGGCTGTACTCGCGCGGCGACTACAACCTGGTGGTGACGTTTGAGGAGCAGGAGCCGGATCCGCAGCACCGTTATCGGATCGGCTACGACGGTGGCCGCCCGGAACTGCCCAATGGCGCGTGCCTGGCGCATTCGGCTGACGGAATTCATTGGACTCCCTACAACGACGGCAAACCGGTCACCGGGCGGGCGGCCGATTTTTCCAACCAGGTCTACTGGGACGAGTCAGTGCAGCTCCATCGCCTGTTCACCCGCACCGACTTCGGCGCGGCGGGAGGGGTCGACGAACGCCGCGGGGTGCGAATGATGACGAATCCCGATGTGAAGCGAAACCCGGCGGGCTGGACCACTGTTTCTGAGTGGAAGTTCGATCGCGAAGGGCCGGACGAGTGGAAACGCCGGCAACCGTACATGATGACCGACTGGATCCATCATGGCGTGCACTTCGCGCTCATGAGCGTCTACGAATGGCCGGTCGACTACAGCGAGGGGACCGAGACCGACCAGTTCACCCGACACGAGCGCGACATCAACAACTTCTACATCATGACCAGTCGCGACGCCGTCCATTGGGATCAGCGCTGGGTCTACGAAGGAAAGCCGTTCGTGCCACGGGGAGGCAACGGGGCCTGGGATAAGGATCTGCTGTTTCCGAGTTCGCGGATCATCACGCTCGATGACAAGCACTGGATCTACTACGGCGGCTGCAACGAGCGCCACGGCACGCCGGGCGTTTGCCTGCCGAAGCGTGAACCGGGGATCGGACTGGGGTGGCTGCGGCTGGACGGATTTGTCGGTTTGAAAGCCGGCAAACAGCCCGGAACGTTGATCACAAAGCCGTTTCGACTTGAGGGGAGCGGTCTCGAGCTGAATGTTGATGCGATTGCCGGCGAGGTAAAGGTCGCCGTCCTGGATGCGAACAGCGCCCCGATCGAGGGGTACTCGCTGGAGGACGCGTACGGGTATCGGGGAATCGACGACCTGCGGCTGAAACCACGCTGGCGGAACCACACGGATCTGCGAGAATTGCGGGGACGGATGATCCGACTGCAGATCGAACTTCAGCAGTGCGAGATTTACTCCTTTCAGGTTCGATGAATGCTGCTCCTGCCCCCCACGCGACAACTTCCAGACCGCCGCGACTTCCTCAACGGCTGCGGTCGGGGTCTGTTTGGGCTGGGGATGGGTGAACTTCTGGCGCGACAGGCAGTCTCGGCGCAGGACGCCGACCCATTAGTACCACGGGTTGCGCGGCGGGCCAAATCGTGCATCGTGATCTTTCTCTTCGGCGGTCCCAGCCATATCGACACTTGGGACATGAAGCCCGACGCGGCCGTCGAGTATCGGGGAGAATTCGCTGGCATTGCGACGACGGCACCGGGCGTGACGCTGTGTGAGCACCTGCCGCTGACGGCCCGGGAGATGCACCATGTCGCTCTGATTCGCGGGGTGACGATCGGCGGGCGCGGCGTCGGGAACGGCGATCATCACGCCGACACGTATTACATGCTCACGGGAAATCGGCCCGACCGCGATTTCTTTATCGCCGGCACGTTTCGCAAACCGTATTCCGACGACTTCCCCTCGCTCAGCAGCGCGCTCGCCTCTCGGCTACCGGCGCAGCCGGAACTGCCGGCGGTCGTGCAGTGTCCGGCCCGGTCCGGCGAAGTGACAGGAGTGATCAACCCCGGTCAATTCGGCGGGAAGCTGGGAGCCAACTGGGAACCATTCATGGTGCGGGGAGAACTGGAACGACCGCGAGACTTTCAACTGCCCGATCTGGGGTTGCCGGCGGATCTCGATTTGCCTCGGCTGGGGAGGCGTCGGGATCTGAATCGGCAGCTTGACGAGTTGTTGTCGCAAGTCGATCGGGATCTGGAACGATTTGCGCGGTTCGACACGCATCAGCGGCGGGCGTTCGACCTGCTGACGTCGAATCGGGCCCGCGCGGCATTCGATCTGTCGCAGGAGTCCGAGGCGACGCGGCGACGCTACGGCAACGACCTGAATGGCCAAAGCGTTTTGCTGGCGCGGCGACTTGTGGAAGCGGGTGTTCCCAGCGTGGCGGTCCACTGGGTGGGACGCAGGGTAGGGGCGGGATTGAGCTGGGACACCCATTCCGACAATTTCGGCCAGCTCAAGAATGTGCTGTTGCCGGCGTTCGACGCCTGCTATTCGGCTTTACTCGAAGACTTGCACGATCGGGGCCTGCTTGACGAGACGCTGGTCGTCGTCTGCACCGAAATGGGGCGAACGCCGAAAGTGGGAGATCCCCGCACCGGCGGCAACGGTCCGCCGGGGCGCGACCATTGGGATCATTGCATGGCCGCGCTGATGGCGGGTGGGGGAGTGCGCGGCGGCCTGATCCACGGCGCCTCGGACAAGATCGCAGCGTATCCCACCGGCACACCCGTTCTTCCAGAGGATTTGGCGCAGACGGTTTTTCGCGCGATGGGAATCGAATCGCGGCAACTGGCACACGTGGAACCCGACGGCCGACGGATCAGCCTGGTGGCAGACGGGGAACCGCTGCCGGTGTTTTGACCGGATCACTATTTTCAGAATTGGTTTCGGGTCGCGGTCCGTCAGGTGTGGCACCTCACGATCTTGCAGGATGTTGCGGGCCGGCATCATCAATTTGGATGAGCCATTCATTCAAAAATTTGTTTTCTTAAATATAATGGATTGAGCGTTGCGGCGGTCATCACTTCGAATGCCGGGATCTCGCACTGGGCACTCGTATATCCTACCGTCCGCCGAAGCGTTTCCTTGTCGATTGTCTCATCAACAGGAAAGCCGGGATTGAAGTACCCATCGCCATTGCGGTCCGTGAGGATCTTCACGCTTCCGTCAGACATCAGCAGGTTGGCAGTCCCTCCCGGGTGGCGGGCAAACCAGCCGCGAGTGTCCTGGAGGATCAGCTTGCGACCGAGCGACCCGGCGGGAAACTGGGAGGCATATTCCGCCTCCGTCAGCGGAGTGACAGAATCGCCGACTTCCGGTGCGATGGATGGAACAGTGGACCTGACCTGTATGTCGCTCGTGAGCAATGCGACTTTGCAGCCGTCCCAATAGCAGGGTCCGTCACAGAAGCTCTTTCCGAGTCCCGAACCGGCCGTCGACCGATCGAGATGAACGACGCCAGTGGCCATCAAAGATCGTGATTGACCGCTCTCCGGGGACGGGAAAAGGGGAC
This sequence comes from Planctomicrobium piriforme, assembly GCA_945860955.1. Taxonomy (GTDB): domain Bacteria; phylum Planctomycetota; class Planctomycetia; order Planctomycetales; family Planctomycetaceae; genus UBA10511. The sequence continues at coordinate 9,311 of CAMATH010000071.1, read as the reverse complement.
AGGTCCATTTATTCGTGAGGCTGCTGCCGGTTCGTCGCGTCGGGAGAATAGATCGACCTGGCTCCTTTTGTCTGAACGGCTTTGCGCAGCCCTTTCGGTTTCTCGATCTCCACGATCCAGGTCTCGTCCGCCAGCAACTTGCGGTAGGCCGGGTGGAGGCCGTCAAAGTCGTCGCAGAAAATCACGATTTTTCCGGTCATTTCCTTCCAGACCATTTCCCGCGGAATGATTCGGCCGTCGCCGGTCGAAACGATGCTCGCCTTGAAGCTTCGATCGGCCCGTTCATCAAACCGATTGGTCATGACACTGTCGGCGGTCTTTCTCACCGTCCGCCCGTCCGCATCGACGACGAATTTCTCTGTGTTGATCACTTCATCGTACAGCAGAATGTAGCTGAACGTCTCCTCCAACTCATCGACTTTCGTGATGAGGGCGAAGACAGGCGCCTTGCCGGGAAGGGGCGGCAGCTTGTCGCCGCGTCGCGGAACTTCGGTCGCTGCCACGGTCACACAGAGCAGAACCAGAAGCGCGGCAGCCAGTCGTCGCAACATGAGGGTCACCATCGGGTGGGAAGAAACTAACGGTTGAGATTGATCCGTTGCGAGATCATTTCCGGCGAAAGACCTCGGACTGAATGACGCCGTGGACCAGCGAACGCAAGCCGTACTGCTTGTCGGCAGTTTCGTCGAGGATCCGCTCGACCACATCGCGGTCGGCGAACGAGACGGGCGTTCCCGTCGCGTACACGATCAACTGGTTCACGAAATTGCGGGCGATCTGCCGTTCGTCCTGCAGCAGCAGACGACGGTATTCCCCAATGTCGCCGAACGATCGGCCGTCGGCGAGTTGACCACTGGCATCGACGGGCAGACCGAGCAGAAACTCGTGACGTCCCGCCAACGCCGGAGGGCGCGTGACACGATCCCCCTGTTCCAAAGCGCGAACACGGGTTCGAAAGCCGCCGATCGCGTCGTAGCTCTCCAGCGCGAACCCCGGGGGATCGATGTGGCGATGGCACTCCGCGCAAGTCGGGTCCGCACGGCGTCTTTCCAGGATCTCCCGGATCGACGTCAGTTCGGCGTCGGGAGTCGAACACCACAGGAAGTACCAGAGCCGACTGGCCAACGCGTAGTCGTCGAGTCCACCGACCGATTCCCGCAGAAACAAAAAATCGGGAGAGCAGAGCGCCGCCTGATAGGCGGAGATCATTCCCTCTCCGAACGAGCCAATCGCTGCGCTGCGATCGAGGGCGATCGCCGCGAAGTCATCGACCCCTTCAGATTCCACCGGATCGGCGGAAGAGACCGTCCACGCCTGCTCTTGCCTGGGCTGCAGCGAAAACGCCTGGGACCGCCACGCCACTGCCCGATGGGACGGCGTGCCGGACGGGTCGCGAACGTCGAGCGCCGGCAGTCCCAGTAAATCGCGCAGCGTGTTTTCGTACTCCGTTCGAGTCAGCCGACGCAGGGTGCTTCGCCCGATCTCTTTTCGAGTCCGAACTTCGGCGGCGACCAGCGTCTCGTGCAGTGAATTGAGAACCGTCGTGCGTTCCGGTTGAGCAAGCCGTTCGTTCGGCGGCATCTCGAGTTCGCGGACTCGGTCGTGAACGCGCACCCAGGTTCGAAAGCTCGCGGAGTCGGAGGCGTCGTTCGGCAAGCCGGCCGCGACGAGACTCTCCAGATTGAGGCCCCCCGCGTGGTTCGTTTGATCGTGGCAGCCGAAACAGCGAGTGGCGACAACGCGATCCAGAGTCAATCCGTCGTCACCAGAAACAGAGCCGGGAACGAGAGCGCCATAGGTGACGATCGCCAGCAGGACTGACGGGACTCGCATTGTGTCACGTGAGGAGTGTGAAGGTAAAACGACTGCGAAGTGCAGCCGATCCACTGGATTGATAGTAACGAAAATACGAATTTCACGCAGGAAATCCCCCCTGGATTGCGAACCCGACCATTCTGTTTGGAGTACAAAAGGCTCTTTCCAGCTTTTGTGTCACCATACGGCATTCGCCCGGGGTTCACCTTCGCTTCACGGAGTCCGGTCAGTATCTGGCGATAAGTCGCTGCTGGCGTGGCGATCGGTCGTCGGCGAGTCGGCCGTCACCGAAGAAGTCACGTGGTCGCATTGTCCCGATCGCATTGTGAGGATGCGAGAATCTCTTGAAAGGAGTGTCGTTGTGAAGTTCCAATGGTTGCTGTATTCCGTCGTTGCGTCTGTGTGTGTCGTGAGTCTTCCCTCGGCGGGTGAAGCCCGACCACTCGTCATCGGTCATCGCGGTGCCGCGGGGTATCGCCCCGATCACACACTCGAAGGTTACGCTCTGGCCGCTGCCCTGGGTGCCGACTACATCGAGCCCGATCTGGTTTCGACCAAGGATGGCGTGCTGATCGCCCGGCACGAACCGATGCTCGGCGGCACGACCGACGTCGCCGACCATCCCGAATTCGCCAGCTATAAGTCCACGAAAGTGGTCGACGGTGACACGATCACCGACTGGTTCGCCAGCGATTTCACCCTGGCCGAGATCAAGACTCTGCGGGCTCGACAGCCGCTCGCGAACCGTGACCAGTCGTTCAACGACCTGTACGAGATTCCCACCTTCGCCGAGGTTGTTGCGCTCGCGCAGACTCTCGGCGTGGGCGTCTACCCCGAGACCAAGCATCCGACCTTTCACGACGGTCTGGGACTGTCGCTGGAAGAAAAACTGGTTCAGGTCCTGACTGATGCCGGCTGGAACAACGCCGCCGCCCCGGTCTACATTCAGTCGTTCGAGGTCAGCAATTTGCAGGAACTGAATGGTTTGACCGACGTGAAACTCGTGCAGCTCATCGACGCCAACGACGTCAACAGCGACGGAACCCTCGATCTGACAGCTCCCTACGGCCGTCCGTACGATTTCGCCGTCGCCAGCGACCCGCGAACGTTCGCCGACCTGCTCACGCCGGCCGGTTTGGATTTCATCAACGACTACGCTGACGGTATTGGCCCCTGGAAGCCGTACCTCTTGCAGACCAAGATCTACGACCCCGACAACGACACCATCCCGAACGATCTGAACGGTGACCTCGTCATCGACATTCGCGATCGCGAAATCGTCGGCGACACCGGGGTCATCGCCAACGCCCACGCCGCCGGCTTGGTCGTCCATGCGTTCACCTTCCGCGACGATCGAAGTCTGTAAGGCTTCACCAACCCCAGCGACGAATACGCCGCCTACTTCGCGCTGGGACTTGACGGAGTGTTCACCGACTTCCCGGACACCGCCTACGCGGCAGCGACTGTTCCGGAACCCGGAACGCTGACCCTGAGCCTCGTTGGTTTGGGACTGCTGATGGGAATGGGGCGGAAACGCCTGCGAAAGTCGATGTAGTTTCGTTATCCGAGTCGTTGTCGATATGTCGCCCCGAAACCGAAATCCGCACTTCAGCGGAGGCTCGGGGCGACAGGATCGAATTTCAGCGCCGCGGATGGCATAACGACCTGCGGCGAACAGGGGCAACTCGACCGCGATTCGACCGGGGCTTTGACGAATCCGATCGGCCAGGATTTAGAAATCGCCCACGACATCGCGACTGGCCCGGGTCGTCAGCGCCTGATACACGCTGAGATTGACATTCGCGCTGATGAACCGAATGCCGCCGTCGCCCAGCAGAAAGTGCGCCCCTCCCGTGTGGTGACTGCTGAAATCGTCGATGTGATTGTCCGGATGATTCGGGGTGTGATCCGACGCCCCCAGCAATCGCACGGCCGCTTCTTCTCCGTTCGGGACATAACCCGCCCATGTGGAGAACCACTTGAGTTCCGAGCTGGTCTTGCGTTCGCCGATGAGGAACGTCTGGCTCAGCCCGTCCCGGACGTCCGCCAGTCGCAGTGAACTGTTGTGAAAGAACACGCCATTCCCGACGCACGGGGTTCCGATCGGCAATCCCTCGCACGAGTCAATCTCGGTCGTGCCAAACACTCCGATATAATTCGCCGTCGCCAGGTCGCTTAGTGCCACGCCCCCTTCATCCTCAATTGTCCAGAACTCCGGTCCGGAATCGGAGGGACAGCGATAGACCGCGAGTTTGAGTTTGCGGGTTTCGAGGTGAACCGGATCGATCAGCGATTTCTGGAAGTCGATTTGCGAATAGATGGGGGTCTGATCGAGCTGGGGGAGGAGTTTCGAACCCCAGCCCCAACCGTTCATCCCGTCCACGAAACTTTGCCGCGTCGGCAAATCGACGCCAACCCAGCCCGGAGGGAGGCTGGAGTACGTATCGTGGTAATTGTGCAGTGCCAGGCCGATCTGTTTCAGATTGTCCTTGCACTGCGCCCGCCGCGCCGCCTCGCGCGCCTGCTGGACCGCTGGCAGTAACAGGGCCACCAGGATCCCGATGATCGCGATCACAACCAAAAGCTCAATCAACGTGAAGCCACGACGAACACGGGAGCGAGACAGCATGATGGAAAACTCAGTGACTGATCCAGCGGGGACATCCCAGAAACAACTTCGACTCGTCAGAACCCTGCCAACGCCGAAGTTGACAGCGGTCGCAATTCGACGGCGAAAAGCCACAGCTTGCTTTTACACAATGAATGCACAAGCGATTGTATCGCTGTCGAGAATGATTGGCAATCCCATGAGCGAGGAATCGAGGAGACGTGAAATGTAGGGCGCATTGGGGGCGACCGCGTTCAAACCCTGACTTGGCCCCAGGCTGCCAGGATCCCCCAAGTCTCCCCGCCCGCCTCATTGATCCGGTCGGGTCGCGAAATCTCGAGCCGAACACCCCGGTTCTCATTCCCCACAACACTCATCTTGCCGGTTTTTGCGTAGAGAGGTACCATCCCGCCCCCCACGGCGGTCCGGGGGGGGGTCGGTTTTTCCCGCGAGAATCACGGATGATTCGGTCGCTCGCCAACTGGTTCAAACATCTGTGCTACGCGGTGCTGTTCCTGGCACTGCTGGCATGTCTGATGGAGATCGGGCTGCGCGTGTATGACTCCGCGACCGGGCAACTCACGCGGTGCGATCTGTACGATCGGGGACTCACCTGCAAGAGCTGGACGGCTCACCACGAACTCAAGCCGTCGCGGGCCTATCTGGTGCGGAATCCCGATACCGATCAGAAAATTCGGGTGAACGTCAACAGTTTCGGGCTGCGGGGGCGCGAGCCCGCGCTTCCCAAACCCGCTGGCACGCTCCGGGTTCTCTGCCTGGGGGACGATTCCACCTTCGCCTCGCACGTCGCGGAATCCGAAACCTTCTGCGCCCGCCTCCAGGCCCGCCTCTCTGAAGAACGCCACGTCAACGTCGAGGTCATCAACGCTGGCATCCCTGATTACTGTCCTCTCCTCTCCTACCTGCAACTCCGCAAAAGTCTCCTCGCGCTCGCTCCCGATCTGGTGATCCTCAATTTCGACATGTCGGACATCTCCGACGACCATGCGGTTCGCTGGTTTGTGGTCTCCGATGCCGATGGAACACCAACGTCCTGCGCCCACCCCGGCCTGGAGATGCCCCGCAGTGCCGCGAAACCTGGTGCATTGGACGCTCTCTTGTTGCCGCAGTGGGCCCGCCAACAGGCGAATTCCTTCCTCTCCGACCAGACATCGCGTGTCGCCACATCTTCCATCGACTTCCCCCGTTCCAAATATCTGTGGCTCGCCGAGACTCCCCCTGACTGGGAAGACTACATCCAACAGGCGTTTTCTCCTTTGTCGCTGATTCAGGATCTGCTCGCCGGTCAGGAGACGCGGTTCGTCGTCACCGCGATCCCCGCCCCCTGGCAGGTTGCGACGACAGCGACCTCGGGAGGGGGAGTTCGCGAACGCGCGGGGGTTCCCGCCGACGGCATCTACCGCAGTCATCGCCCATTCGAATTGATCGAAGAGTTTTGCCGCAAGCACGATATCACGTTTTGCGATATCGCCCCCACGTTTCAATCGCAGCAGGGGGGACAACGGCTCTACTTGAGAAACGTCGCGGAATTCTCCGCCGAAGGGCACGCCCTCTACGCCGACGATCTCGCGAGCTTTCTGGCCGAGGAATGGACCGGTCCACGTGCATTGCCCCGGAACAGTCCGGGAGATTACGCTACAGACCCGGATCACGCCGCCGGCCCGCGTCGCTGACACTTGGCCAATCGCGCTGGCGTTTCGAGGCGCGTCGGCAGCCGACTTTCGTCAACCGTCGTCTCGCATCCCCTCCGCAATTCTCGCGCTCAAGCCTCCGATGAACACCATTGAAGCCGCCCTGTACTATTTCAATCAGGCCGCCAACCATCTGGAGTTGTCGGCACCGGTGCGGAAACTCCTGCTGACACCCAAACGGGAACTCAAAGTTCAAATCGCGATTCCGCTCGACAATGGCGAGGTCGCGACCTTCATTGGATTTCGCATCCAGCACGACGACGCCCGTGGCCCCATGAAGGGAGGGCTGCGCTACCACCCTGAAGTCGACGCCGACGAAGTCACCACCCTGGCCCAGTTGATGACCTGGAAGACAGCGGTCGTCGATCTTCCCTACGGAGGAGCGAAAGGGGGGATTGGCGTCGACCCCAAATCCCTCAGTCGCAATGAACTGGAACGTATCACCCGCGGCTTCATCGATGCCATTCACGACACCATTGGCCCCGACCGCGACATTCCCGCTCCCGACATGGGAACCAACGCGCAGGTAATGGCGTGGGCGGTGAATCAATACGAGAAGTACCACGGCTTCAGCCCCGCCGTCATCACGGGCAAGCCGCTCGAACTGCATGGCTCGCAGGGACGCGAGGAGGCGACCGGGCGGGGCGTGATGATCATCACCAAGGCGACGTTCGCCGCGCTCCATCGTCCGTTGTCCGGAGCGAAAGTCGCCCTTCAAGGGTTCGGCAACGTCGGTTACTTCGCCGCCGCGTTCCTCCACGAGGCGGGCGCGAAGATTCTGGGTGTCACCGATGTCACCGGCGGGGTCTGGAACCCGCTGGGGCTCGATGTGCCCGCACTCAAGAAATGGGCCGCTGAAAAGGGATCTGTCGCCGGCTTCCCCGGCTCCACCCCCCTCACCAACGATGAGCTGCTGCGTTCGGATGTCGATCTGCTGATCCCTGCGGCGCTGGGGGGAGTCTTGACCGAGGAAATCGCCCGCGATGTGCGGGCCAAGGTCATCATTGAGGCGGCCAACGCGCCGACGCTGGCCGTGGCGGATGAGGTTCTCAACAAGAAGGGAATCGTCGTCGTTCCCGACATTCTCGCGAACGCCGGCGGGGTGACGGTCAGCTATTTCGAATGGGTCCAGAATCTGCAGCAGTTCCGCTGGGATCTGGCGAAAATTCGGGGTGAACTCGATCGCATCATGACGGCGGGTTTCGACGAAGTCTGGCGTGTGTCGCGCGAGCGCAAGGTCTCATTGCGGACGGCGGCGTACATCATTGGCATCGGACGGGTCGCCCGTGCCACCCAGCTCGCCGGTTACTGATTCGGCTCGACCACCTGGCTTAGAACAAACCCAACACGGGTCCACCATGATCCACCAGCCGCCGGGGGCGGTTGAGGGTGTCGTGGTATTCCGTTTCCGGATTGACTCCGACGGCATGAAAGATGGTCGACAGCACGTCGTAAGGATGGACCGGGTTCATCTTCTGGTACGCGCCAAACCGGTCCGATTCGCCGTACACCTGGCCCGGTCGAACCCCTCCCCCGGCGATGAGACAACTGTAACAGTCGGGCCAATGATCCCGGCCCCCCGGTCCGACATTGTTGGTGGTCGCCGACCCGATCTTGGGCGACCGACCGAATTCACCGATCGCCACCACCAGAGTCCTCTCCAGCAGGCCACGGTCGTGCAAATCGCCAATGAGGCCGGCGAGTCCCTTGTCGAAGACCGGGCAGCGGTGGTCGCGCAGCATCGGAAAGTTGTTGCGATGGGTGTCCCACGAGCCATCGGGACCGGCGGCCGGCTCGTCATCCGAGCGGGCCGGCCACGTCACCTGAACGAACCGGGTTTGCGCTTCGACCAGTCGTCGTGCCAGCAGCAGCCCCTGACCAAACCGTGTCATGCCGTACCGGGCACGCACGCGCTCGGGTTCTTCCTCCAGTCGAAACGCCTGAATCGCCTCATTCCGCTGTAACAGCGCCAGCGCTTTCTGATATTGGACGTCGAACGTGGTGGTGGCGGTCCCTTTTCGACCCAGCTCGGAATCGATCCGCCGACCGAGGTCAATTCGCTCCCGCAGCCGGTCGAGTGTGACGTCGCCCGGGAGCGCGAAGACGTCCAGATTGATCGGTTTTGTCGCGTCGTCGTAGTTCGTGAACGGGTCGTACGCGGCACCGAGCAGTCCCGCCCCCTGCCCCAGTCCGATGACGGCCGCCTCCTTGGTGGGACCACAGACCGCCGCGTAGTGGAATCGCGACGCGGTGGTGGGATGAAACTTCCCGACAACCGCCCCCACCGAGGGCAAATCCTCACGCGAAGGGGGAACAGCCAGCCCGGTCGGCGAGAAATTCCCCGGATCGTGTCCGGTCATCAGCATGTAAATCGCCGAGCCGTGATTGGGCAACCCCGGCGGTTTGCACCCGACCGACCGAATCAGCGAAAAGTGGTCGGCCTGCTGGGCGAGGTTCGGCAGAACTTCACCCAGGAACATCCCGGGAACGCGGGTGGGAATCGCCTGAAATTCTCCCCGAATCTCGGCCGGCGCGGTGGGCTTGGGATCCCACAAGTCAATATGACTGGGAGCCCCCTGCAAGTAGACAAAAATCACACTGTCGGCGGCACCAAACCCCGCCGCCCGACCCGTGGCTTCAGGTGCCCCATGCGATGCGCGACTCATCCAGTTCGCCAGGTTCAGCCCGCAAACCGACAATCCTCCCACCGAGAGAAATTCGCGTCGGGAGGGAGAATCACACAACCTGCCGGCAGCACCGTGAATTCTGAACATGTGACGAACGACCCGTTGTCAGAGCGAGGGCACCGAACTCGCGATCTGGTCCCGCAGGACCACCGACAGACTCGCGCGGCACCAACCTGCGTTCGATTCTACGCGGGTGAATCCCTCCGATCAATTCGGTCTGATGCGAGCCTGGGGCTTAGGTGTGATTGGGGGGGCGTGACGCATGACGTTGCTGAGTACCACCTGTACCGCGCGCTCTCGATCCGGTCGCGGAGCGACCGTCCCCCCCTTAGCAAGGGGGGGTAGGGGGGGTCGCATGGTCAGCTCCCTGGGCGTCACTCGCACATCGACACTGCCGCTGGCGTAACGGTACGGGGCCGGATGCGTGATGACGCGAAATTCGAAGACAACGCGACCCCCCCTGCCCCCCCTTCCTAAGGGGGGGAGCCG
>CAMATH010000070.1 GCA_945860955.1 Planctomicrobium piriforme | reverse complement strand
GCAAAGCCCGAAACTCGGGCGGCAAGGCGGCGATCTGTTCGGGAGTGATCGGAGGTTGCGACAGCGACATGGCGGTGATGTCGCTGATTTTTCCGTTTGCGCGAAGGCCAAATTGTCCCTCGGATCATTCCGACCCGTGAACGGTTACCAGTTCACCAGCGGCGCGTTTACTTCACTGCTGATCGCGAATGGGATTGCAATCAGCATGGATGGTCGCGGGCGTGCATTGGACAATGTGATGATCGAGCGTCTGTGGCGAACTGTGAAATACGAAAACACTTACCTCATTAATTATGCGACCGGAACCGATCTTATTAATGGGCTTTGTATTTGGTTTGACTTCTATGATCGCACGCGGCTGCACCAAACTTTCAAGTATCGAACACCGTTTGAAGTGTACTACGGAATCCAGGACCCAGGCTCTACGATCCAGCGACCGTAGAGCTGGACAACAACGACAACCCCATTTCGATCGCCCCCGAACCGGAGCCGCCTCTCTTTAGCCCGGCTCCGCCGGCTGTGCAGCTTCTGGGGTCCACTTCATAGGCATCTCCCGCTGAAGTTTTTCAATTCCCAAGAGAATCTCACTCCAATCGCGAGATGGCTTTGCGAGGAACCGGTCGACCACGTGATTCGAGATTGCCTCGACGAGGAAGTTCCGGCTGTTTGTCAACACCACAAGTCCCAGTTTGGATTCCGGAAGCAGCACAACATTGGAACTCATCCCATCGATCGCACCACTGTGTTCAAGACGCAGTCCGCCGCTGTTCTCCTGGTGAATCATCCAGCCCATTCCATAGGTCATCACGCGCGCATCCGGGAAGAGTTTCGCGTCCAGTCCCGACAAGGGCATAGTGATTTGCGGCGTCCGCGTCTGTTGCAGGGCGGCAGTACTGAGAATTCGCTGGCCTCCGACAGAGCCTCCATTCAACTGGAACTGAATCCACTTCGCCATGTCGTTAACCGACGAGTTGATCGCACCGGCGGGCGCGATGTTGTCGATGTTTAACCAGGGAATCGGCGCGACGACGTCATGGACCCGTTCGTGCGGAGTGGCCACATCGGTGTGTTCGGTAAGCGTACGAATCGATGTCGTACTGCGCGTCATTCCCAGCGGTTTGAACAGCCGCTCGGCGATCAGGGTTTCCCACTCACCGCCAGCCGCTCGTCCCGCAGCCTCACCAGCGGCAAGGTACATGATGTTGTTGTAGGAGAACTTCGATCGAAAGCTGGAATCGGGTTTGGCGAGCGCGATGCGCCGCAGCACCTCCGTCCTGGAGTGCGGGGACCGGACCCAAATGACGTCGTGCCGATCGAGGCCACACCGATGCGTGAGCAGATCGCGAATGGTGATCTCGCGCGTGACATACGGATCGTAGAGTTTGAACTCTGGGAAGTGGTCGATCACCTTGTCGTCCCACTTCATCTTCCCTTCATCAACGAGCAATCCGATCGCTGTCGTGGTGAAAGCTTTCGTACACGAGCCAATGGCAAAAATCGTGTCGGCGTCGACCGGTTCGGGTTTGCCGAGTTCACGTACGCCGTACCCTTTGGCGACGACGACCTGGCCCTCCTTGACGATGGCGATCGCCAACCCCGGCACTTCGTGCTTGGCCATCGCCTGGTTGATGAAATCATCCAGACCTTCCAGTGGATCGGCCCCCAGACAGGCAGAGACCGAGGAGATCCAGACTGTGAGGCTGGCGAAAAGCAAACTGAGAAAACCGCAGCGCATGGTGACATTCTCGCAAGGGGCCATCGAATGGTGGAAAGGTTCCAAATCCGGTTCCAGGTGGGCAACGCAGCAGCGAAAACTGGCGATCCCCGAATCTAATGCGACGCGAATTGCGAATCACGCCAAAAAAATCTGAGTTTTTTGGAAAATAGCGGAAAATACCTGTACGGGCGTCTTGTGTCCCCCGGTCTGCGTAAAACCTTTCCCTGAACTCCTCCACAATTTTGCGGCTGTTTTCCTGGCCGGATCGTATATACTGCGCACGGCCGAAAACGAGACAATTTCGGGGAGCCGCTTCCTGACGAGCGCGGCTGCATCAAAATGTCTCAACGCGGACCGCGCGGAGTATGACTCCCCTGTGGGCAGACCTCGTGGCCAGTCAAGGAATTTTGTTTTCATCCTGTCAATCCTTTTGTGCGTGGAATGAACTCCACGCTACGGTTCTCCTCATCGCGCGCTTTGTGGAATTCACCGAGGCGTCGGTGGGTTCTCCAACTGGACTTGCGACTCACCCCGGTCGATGATGAAATATCAACCAACGCCAACCCGTCGGTGTCGCCTCAGGTGAGGTCGCCGGGGACGCTGTTGTCGATCGCTTACACCGCCGTTGGATTTCCCCCATGCCACCATTCGTCCCGTCCCATTTGCCGCTCCGTCGTCGCACGATGATTCAGGCGGGGGCTGTCGGTTTGCTGGGACTGGGGATGAATCACGCCACAGCGCTTAAGGCGGCTGATCGACAGGGGATCGCGCCGGGCGGCGGCAGCGCCAAGTCGGTGATCTTCATCTTTCTGTCAGGCGGCTTGACGCAGCACGACAGTTTCGACCCCAAACCCGATGCGCCGGCGGACATCAAAGGGGAATTCTCGGCAGTCGCCACCGCCACGCCGGGTGTGTCGATTTGCGAACACCTGCCGATGCTCGCCTCCCGCAGTTCCCTCTGGAGTCAGGTCCGCTCGCTGAGCACTCCGTACAATGGACATTCGGAAGGGCATATGTCGGTGCTGTCGGGCCGAACTCCGCTCCCGACGGCGTTCAATGGCTCGAAACCGCAATCGACCGACTGGCCTTCGATCGCCTCGGTCGTGGGAGATGCGGTCGCTCCGCGGAATAACAATCTCCCTCCCGCCGTCGTGTTGCCCGAACGGCTCGTTCATCGCGAGGGTCGGATCATTCCCGGGCAATTCGGCGGTTTGATGGGTTCCCGGCGGGATCCCTGGTTCATCGAAGCTTCCCCGTTCAACCCCATATCGTACGGCGCGTATCCCGACTACGAATTTCATTTTGTGCGGGGCCGCGAGCGAAACGACAAGCTGCAGTTTCAGTCGCCAAATCTGAGTCTGCCACAAGGGCTGTCGCGGTCGCGCCTGGCCGACCGCGACGGCTTGCTGTCGCTGCTGGAAAGTCAAAGGCGCGATCTGGATCGAAAAGGAACCGAGGCGTCGTTCGACCGGCATCGGCAGTCGGCGATTTCCCTGCTGACAGACGCGGCCGTTCAGCGGGCGTTTGACGTTCACAGTGTCGAACCCGCGGTGCAGGAGCGATACGGTCGCAATGCGTTTGGATGGTCTTGTTTGATGGCCCGCCAACTCGTTGAAGCGGGAGTGAATCTGGTGCAGGTCAATCTGGGGAACGACGAAACCTGGGACACCCACGACAACAACTTCCCGCTTTTGAAAGACTGCCTGTTGCCTCCGACCGATCGCGCCGTATCCGCCCTGCTCGACGATCTCTCCGAACGGGGACTGCTGAACGAAACTCTGATCGTCATGTGCGGCGAGATGGGTCGGACCCCCAAGGTCAACGCGCAGAACCGCAGCCCGGGTGCCAAGGCGGGACGCGACCACTGGGGGGCGGTTCAGACCGTTATGGTTGCGGGCGGCGGTGTCCCTGGCGGGGTGGTGGTGGGGGAGTCAGACAAACAGGGCGCCTACCCGATCGCCGACCCGCAACGCCCCGAGAATCTGGCAGCGACCATCTACCACGCGCTGGGGATTCCCGAAACTGCGGCCTGGAAAGACGAATTCGACCGTCCGTACCACATTTATCATGGTGAACCGATTCGGTTTGTTTGATTCGTGCCAGATCGGGGGCCACTCATTTTCCGATGACCTGCATAATGCAAGAAGGTCCCTTGACCGTCACCGGCTCACCGACTTTCGTCAACTTGCCGGTCGCGGGGTCGATGCGAAAGACCGCGACGTTGTCACCCGGCATATTGGCGCACACCAGATACTCTCCCCCTGGGGTGATCGCCAGATTCTGTGGCCCCTTCCCCAGGCTGGGGACGATTTCGATTCGGGACATGTGCCCATCGTTACCGAGTGAAAAACAGGCGATGCTGTCGTGGCCGCGGTTCGTGCCGTACAGGAATTTGCCGTTGGGAGTGATTTTCAAGTCGGCACAGTAGCTCTTCTCGTCTTTGCCCAGCATGGGAACCGTCGGCCGGGTTTCCTGTTCGATCAAGAACCCCTGCTCCGCCAGATAGTCGAACATCGTCACCGAGTTGCTCAGTTCGTTGATGACGTAGACGTGTTTACCGTTCGGATGAAAGGTCAGATGCCGGGGGCCGGAACCGGGAACCGTCCGCACGAATGGCTGTCGATGGGGGGTGAGTTGCGCGGTCTCGGAATCGAGTGCGTAGATCAAAACTTTGTCGATTCCCAAATCCGCCGCCAGCGCGAACCGATTGTCCGGACTGCGGACGATGCAGTGCGCGAACGCGCCTTTCTGGCGATCGGGGTCAATACTGCGTCCGACGTGCCGAATGACGCTGGCCGCCTCACCCAGAGATCCGTCGGCCTGAATCGGAAGGGCGGCGACATTGCCGGTCGCGTAATTCGCAACCAGGAGCGACTTGCCCGAGGCGTCGACTTCGAGGTAGCAGGACGCGGTTCCGTGTGTCGACTGTCGATTGAGGAGCTTCAGCTCGCCCGCGTTTCCCACAACCGCATAGGCGGCGACCTGTTCCGGATCCTTGCCGCCAAAGTTCTTGGCGTGAATCGAGTACAGGAACTTGCGATCTGGCGAGAGTGCCAGAAAGAACGGGTTTTCGACTCCCGTCGTGCGATGACCCAGCTTGAGGAGACCGGATGTGAGATCCAGGGTGGCGGCCTGAATGCCCCCCTCCTCCCCTGCAGCGAAGCTGGAAATGAACAAAGGCAGTTCCTCTGACCGGGCGGTGCGGGCGTCGGATGCGATCAGGGCCATGATCATCGACAGCAACAACAAGTAACGCGGCAGATTGCGCATGGCAGCTCACGAACTGTTCGGGTAGGGAAATGTGACATCACGGCGAACTATACCGCTGGCAGTTTGAAGTCGGCAAGAATCCCCATTCCCGCAACCGTTCCACCAGAAGTCCCGCGACTTGCCGCGCGACGTCGGCAGGCTGAAACAGGGTCAGAAAAACGCGTCGCCCGGCACCACGCGCGACGCACGTGCGCCCGTGAATGGAGAATGGAATCGGCTCGGGTCTCGCCTGACCGGGATTCCGCGGGGCGGCGATTCCATAGTCGAAAGTCACATCCTCCACTGAGGCCGTGGCGAGAGCGCGGGAAATACCGAACGGCCCCACGTGCCATCGGCAGCGGAGTTTGTCGCGATCCAAAATGATCGTATTGCGCCCGAAGAGGAGGTAGAGACTCAACAGCGTTGGTGGCATGCCGACCAGCATTGCCGCCAACGCTCCCAGCCCCGCGAAAAACGCCTTAGGATCGCCGGCCTTTTGAATCGCAGCGACCAGCAGGAATAGCGAAAACAGATCAAAAATCAGGGACGGAGGCAGCATCGCCGCAGGCAACAGCCAACGCGTCCATCGACTGGCGACGGACCTGAATGTGAGCCGAAGTTGCTGGTCGGTGTTCGTGACAACCTGGACGAGCGTCGTCGCAGGCAACTGCTCGGGAGCCAGCGGGATCACCAGGGACGTTCCGACCGTGCGACTCGTGCGTCGCTTGTGCGGTCCCCTGGATCCGACCGAATCTTCACTCGGCGAACCGTTGTCATCGAGACGTGCCAGCGTGTCAACTCGCGAGAAAAAGCCATTGATGCAATCCGCCAGCCACTCTTTCTCGGTTTGCGTCAGACCGCCACCGAATTCGAGTTTCGCCCCCTGGCCCGTGATGATGACCTGAAAGACCGCCAGATCCTTGAACGATTGGGCTTCTTCCAGGTTCGCGCCGGAGGTCGCGCAGAGATCGACCGCAGTCTTGGTCTTTTTTCCAAAGAGCATCCTCTGCACCACCGCCTGGCGGCGATCGACAAACAACAGCGTCCGTTCAAACCGCGACCGCAACGCGATTCCGATAAACAGCAGGCCTCCGAGCAGAAACATCAGCGGCTTGACAGCCTTTATCAAAGTGACGACATCCCAATGGAACTCCAGCTTCCCCCGAATCCCTTCCTCGATCAGCAGCACCAGGATTGCGAACAGGAAGATTGCGAAGCCAATCGCGAAACACCCGACACCCCCCAACGATCTGCCGGCGGGGAGATACAGCACGAGCCGTTCGTCGGTTGAGTCGACGACTCGAATCGCGCTTCCCGGCGGCGGATTGCGAAAGTCGTCGTGCCGGTCACTCGTGACCAGCGCGCGGGGATCATGCGGGATCACCGCGATTGCCGCCATATGACCAGTGAACGGTGTGCCGCAAAACGGACATTTGCCGCCGGTCGTGTCGCCGAGAATGTCGACATCCAACGACGCGCGACATTCCGGACAGACCGGGTTTGGTGCACGGGACATGCGACGCTACCGAATGGTTCCTTCGGGGAGATCCAGCACATGGCTGGAGGCCAGCCCGTTGCCAAACGTCTCGAAATCGCGAAATCGCCACACCACCTGCTTGTCGCGATTCACTTCAATGAGCTGCGGATTCTTCTCGCCGGCATGACAGTTTCCAATGATCACATTCCCGCTCGGCAGGGCGTGCAACGTCGTCACCCACGCCAGTGTGATTCCCGGCAATTCCTTCTGATCTACGCTCCAGACAACCTTTCCCTCAGGATCGACTTCCAGCACCCGATTGTTGTTTCCCCCCGCGACAAGCGTGTGGCCGTTCTTCAGCCGAACCGCGCCGTACACTTCGGTTCCATGTCCTTCAGGACCATGCCCGGGAGAGCGGGGCCGGCCTCCCAGATCGAGCGAATAACTCCAGACCACTTTTCCGTCGGCCGCGTACTCACGAATCTTGCCGTCCCCTTCGTGGCATACCAGGTAGTGTCCATTCTCCAGTTTGCGTGCCATGCGTGTGTCGCGGTGCGGGTCTGGATGCTCGATCGTCAACTGCACGACATGCACGATCTTCCCAGCGCGATCGACTTCCACGATCCGTCCATTGCCGCTCTCGGCGATCATCACCCGACCGTCCCCCAACGGTTGGAACGAATGGATCTCCACGTGCTTCTTGTTCGACTCGATCGGCTTCGACTCGTATTCCCACACGACTTCCTTGTCGCGATTCAACTCGGCGACCTTGTTGCGCGCGACGGGAAGCAGCACGTTCCCATTGGGAAGGAGCCACAGGTCGTGAACTTCGGCCTTGTTGACGACTTCCCATTCGACCTTGCCGTCGGTCCCCACAATCGCCACCCGCCCCTTGTCCGCGGCGAGCAGCCGATAGCCCGGCTTGCCATCGGCTCGGGCGTTGACTCGGGCGTCGTCCGCGAACACAGTACAGGCGACAAGCAAGACAGACAACGACGTGAGCGCACAGCGGAGTGACATCAGTGATCTTTCGGCGCAGGTGATGTGACTGGCGCCCCCGAGGGTCGCCTGGACGCACAATGTACGCGAGATGCGATCAAACCGCGAACACAATCGGTGGATGAGCGGACTCAAGGTCTTCAATCCGTTTCCGTGGCCTGTGGGGTTGGTTAGACTTTCGGCTGGTGAACACTCGAACGCACACTGTTCGCTGAATGATGTCGACTCCGCTGAGATGAGACTGCGATGCCCCGAAGCCTGTTGTCACGTACTTCTTGCCGTCGCATGTGGGTCGCCCTGCTGGCTCCGATGGTGTTGCTGGTGAACCTTTGCCATGGGGCGGAAATCACGTGGAAGGCGAGTGGACGCGGGGGGGCGGTCGCTGCGGGGCATGCCGACTCGGTCGCCGCTGGGATCCGGATACTCAGTCAGGGAGGCAACGCGGCCGATGGTGCCGCCGCCACGCTCCTGGCACTGGCCGTTTCAGATTACGGGATGTTCGCGATCGGGGGCGAAGTTCCGCTGTTGATTTACGATGTTCGACACCAAGAGGTGAAAGTGCTGTGTGGACAGGGGGTCGCGCCGCTGGATCCCCTGGCGATCGACTGGTTCTATCAGAACGGAATCCCCTCGACGGGCAGCATGAAGGCAGCCCCCACTCCCGGCGCGGTCGATCTGATTGTCACCCTGTTGCGGGAATATGGGACTATCACTTTCGCCCAGGCGGTCGCCCCCGCGTTGGAACTGCTCGACAAAGGGAGTGCCGACTGGCATCCCCGGTTGGCCGTCACGTTACGCAAACTGGTCGCGGCCGAAGAGGCCCAGGCCGGAACTCGCGAGGAGAAGCTGACCGCGGCCCGGGATCGTTTCTATCGGGGGGATGTCGCCGACGAACTCGAACAATGGTACATCGCCACGGGGGCGTTTCAGCGGAAACGCGATCTCGAGGCGCACACGACGCGCATCGAAGACCCGGTTTCGGTCTCCTATCGGGGCTATCGGGTTTATAAATGTCCGCCGTGGACGCAGGGGCCGGTCTTGTGCCAGAACCTGAAGTTGCTGGAGGGATTTGACCTGAAGAGTCAGGGGCACCTCTCGGCGGACGCAATTCACGAGATCACGGAAGCGATGAAACTCGGCTACGCCGACCGCGACGAGTATTATGGCGATCCGCGATTTGTGGCTGTTCCGGTGGATCAACTGTTCTCGGATCAGTACGCACGAATCCGCAGGCCGTTGATCGATCGAGAAAAAGCATCTTTGGAACGACGCCCGGGGGATCCGTGGACCATGCGGGCACTAAAAGAGATCCCGGTTGTTGTCGCCGACGCGACCCGGAAACCGACGCAAGATACCACCACGTGTGTGGTGGCCGACAAGTGGGGTAACGTGGTGGCGGCGACGCCGAGCTGTAACATGCTGACGAACACCCCCGGCCCCTCGGGGGTCAACACGGGGAACCGCGTCCGCAGCCTGAACACGGCGGAAGGGCACCCCAACCGGGTCATGCCGGGGAAACGGCCGCGCACCACGCTAACACCGACCCTGGTGTTGCGGGATGGCCAGCCTGTCATCGCGATCAGCGTCGCCGGTGGGGATCTGCAGGACCAGACGACTCTGAATTTGTTGATCAATCACATCGACTTCGGGATGCCCCCCGAACAGGCGGTGACCGCGCCGCGGTTCTACACCAGCCATCATCAGGATTCGTTCAATCCGCATCCCGATCGGACGCAGGCGCTTGTCGGACTGGGGAGACTGACATTGAATGACGCGATCGCCGAGCCTGTCCGACAGGAACTCGCCCGCCGTGGCCACATCATTTCCACGACTTCGGGAGCGATTGGAAATCCGGTGATGCTGGCGATCGACCCGAAGACGGGGGTCATCCAGGCCGCTGGCGACCCGAAAGCGGGACGCCATGCGGCGGCGATCGAGTGAGAGATCCGCAGTCTGGAACTTATACTCTGCGCGGCCGAAAACGCGACATTGCACTCGAGCTGGAAGGGGCCTTGGGGAGTCGCGTGGATTGAATTCCACGCTACGGAGTGTTGAACCGACTGCGCCGCTGGCGGTATTTCAACACTCCCAACGGCACAACGCACAGCAGCGCCAGAGTCAATGTTCCCGGCTCTGGTGTGCTGGAGGTCGGGATGATCTCGATCCGACCCACCAGATGGACGGAATCCCCCGGTGACAGGGTGAAGCCGACGAGCAGCTCCATGTAGTTGTAGATGATTCCGGTCCCCCCGGTGCTGGAACCGGGCTGGTCAAATTGAAAGTCTCTCGTCCCCGCCTGGGTGGTCGTCCCTCCGAGTGGGCCGAACTCGCCAAACAACGGGAAGAATTTGCCACCATCGGACGACAAAAGGGCGCGCTGAATCCCGGTGGACGGATTTGACCCGTCATACGTCGGATTCAGAAACAATGGACCAAACCCATCGTCGGTGAGTGTCACCTCAAGCTGAGATTTCAGTGCGCTGTTGTTGGAACTCGGGGTGATCGTTATTCCGAAAGCGAATTGAAAAAACGTCTCCACCCCCAAGGTGTTTGTCGCATCGAGCGTGTACTCGATGTAGGGATCGGTGTTACCAGTCCCCGAAATTGTCATCGGTGGGGGGCCTCCCGACCCCGAAGTTGTCAGGATTTTTCCGCCGGTTGTCGGGAGGATGGTCGGTGCCCCGCCGGTGGCGATTTGCGATATGGGGGTGCCGGGTGCCGGTGGGACAATTGCGCCGGGCGCGGGTGTTTGTTGCGAGTAACTGGACGAGACGTTGCCGACGACAACCGTCGCGGCAATCAACAGGCACGCCAACCGATGAATTCGTCGCATGGAGCACTCCTCAGCGAGTTGATTGATCCGACCACACCGATCCCGTAGTCTGTAAAACCGGACTGCAAAACACAACGGCAATTTCCTCGGAAGCGACATGGACACGCCCGCTCCTCTCCCCCCGAGGTCCGACAAGACGGACAAGCAATTCGGCGACACGACGATGACGTCGGCCGACTCGATTACCGCCAGCCCGCTTTCGGTGAAATTCCGCGCGGCGCTGGAGTCGGGATCGCGCCCGCGCATCGAGGATTTTCTGCCTGGTCTCGATGCGACCGAACACCTCGCGACCCAATTGGAGGATCCCAACGCTACCGGTGTTCTCGATGCCAATTCCGTGCTGATCGAATTGCTGTCGTGTGAACTGGAACACCGCTGGCGCGGCACTCTCACGACCGGAGAAGCGACCGCCAGCGGTCAACCGAGCGCCCCGCAAACTCCCGACTCGCAGACGATCAACCTCTCCCTGAATCGCGCGAAGCATGTCGAAGAACTGGCGAAACAATTCCCGCAGCTCGGCCCCCCCGAACAGATTCCGCTGGCGCTGATTATCGCCGAATACCGCGTGCGACAACTGTTCGCCGACCGGCCAACGCACGACGAGTACCTCACCCGCTTCTCCCACCGGTCCCAGGAGATCAGCGAGGCGCTCTCGCTGGTCGATCGGGATCTGCGGACGACAGGCGGGACCCGGGGGCAGTTGAGTGTCCCCTGGTCCCCCACTTCAACGGCGAAACCGGCCGATGATCCGAAACAGATCGGACGGTACACCGTGGAGAGACTCTTCGCCAAAGGGGGATTTGGCAAGGTGTACCTGGCGCGCGACGAGCAGCTCGATCGGCTCGTCGCGGTGAAGGTGCCCCGCGACTCGCAATTCGTCAACGAAAAGGCGATCAACGAATTTCTCACCGAAGCGCGGCTGGCCGCCCGGCTGAACCACCCCGGTATCGTCACCATTTTTGACGTCGGCCGCGAACCCGGGATTGGCTGCTATGTGGTGATGGAGTTCCTGGCGGGCCGGCCGCTGGAGGAATTGATCGCGACGCGGGAACTGACTCCCACGCGTCTGGCTGAACTGATGGCCGACATCGCCGACGCGGTTCATCACGCGCACCAGAACGGCTTGGTGCATCGCGACCTCAAGCCCGCGAACATCCTGTTCGACGCCAACGGTCGCCCGCGCGTCGCCGACTTCGGCCTCGCGCTGCACGCCAGCGGGCAACGCCTGATCGCGGGAGAGATCACCGGGACGCCGTTGTACATGGCCCCGGAACAGACGAGCGGCGAGACGCACCGCCTTGATGGTCGAACCGACCTATGGAGCCTGGGGGTCATCCTGTACCGCGCGCTGTGCCACAAGCTGCCGTTCGCCGGGGAATCGATGCGGGTGGTGTTTCGACGGATTCAAACCGAAGATCCCGTCCCGCCGCGCGAACTCGACCCTGCCATTCCGCCTGACATGGAGCGCATCGTACTCAAGTGCCTCTCCAAGCGGATGAGCGATCGCTACGCGACCGCCAGCGAGTTGGCCAGGGAGTTGCGACTGGCGGCTTCCGAAAGCGGAGTTCGTTCCCGCTCGACGTCGGCGGGGGAATCGCCCATCGTGCCGCGCGGCTTGCGATCGTTTAGCGCCCGTGACGCCGAGTTCTTTCTGCGGCTTCTGCCCGGCCCCGTCGATCGGTCCGGCGTCCCGGAATCGATCAGCGTGTGGAAAGAGCGCATCGAACATCGCGACATCGACGCGTCCTTTTCGGTCGGTGTGCTTTACGGTCCGACTGGGTGCGGAAAATCGTCCCTGGTTCGTGCGGGGCTGCTTCCGCTATTGAGTTCCCAGGTGGCCGCCGCCTGGATCGAAGCCAAGCCCGAGGGGACGGAAGACCTCTTGCTGCGGACACTGTATCGACTCTGCCCCAAACTTCCCGCGGGGTTGGATCTGGTCGGAGCGGTGCTGCGGTTGCGCGAAGGCCGGTGGCTTCCCACGGGCCAAAAAGTGTGCGTGTTTCTCGACCAGTTCGAACAGTGGCTGCACGCCCGCAAGCCGGACGATGAGTCGGAACTGGTGAAGGCGCTGCGGCATTGCGATGGCGTGAATGTGCAATGTGTACTGATGGTGCGCGACGATTTCTGGCTGGCCATCAGTCGATTCTTGCGAGAACTCGAGATCCCCTTGCTCGAGGGGAACAACTCCAGCCTGATCGATCTGTTCGATCTTCCCCACGCCACCAAAGTTCTGGGGGAATTCGGGCGGGCCTACGGTCGCATCGACCAGCCTCCGTCCGAGGAACAGAAAAAATTCCTGCGGCGGGCGGCGACCGAACTCGCATCAGACGGCGCGGTGATTCCCGTGCGATTGGCGATGTTCGCCGAGATGATGAAGTCGCGTCCGTGGACTCTCGAAACACTGCGCGACGTGGGGGGCAGCAGCGGCTTGGGGACGCGGTTCCTGGAAGAAACATTTGTCTCCTCCAGCGCGCCTCCCGAACACCGTCTGCACGAACAGGGGGCGAAGGGGGTGCTGGCGGCGCTGATGCCCGAGGCGGGGACCGATATCAAAGGCCGGCTGCGTTCCACGGACGAATTGCGGCAAGCGTCGGGCTATGTCGACGAGCCAGAGAAGTTCGCCGACCTCATGCGAATCCTCGACAGTGAATTGAAACTGGTGACCCCTGCGACGGAACCAGTCCCGGCACCGTCCGAGAGCTATTACCAGCTCGCGCACGACTATCTGGTCCCGTCCCTGCGAGACTGGTTGACGCACCATCAGCGGCAGACCCGAGCCGGCCGGGCGGCGCTCCGTCTGAACGAACTTTCCGCGTGGTGGAACGCGAAACCGATCGCGCGGCATTTGCCGGGTTGGTTCGAGTGGCTCAACCTCCGATTCTCCACCCGAAAACGGCTCTGGAAACCGGGTGAAGAGAAGATGATGCGGGCGGCGGCGCGGCATCACTTGGCGCGCGCCGCAGTGGTCGCCGTCTGCGTAATCGCAAGTCTGGTCGCGGCCTCCGGCTATCACTCGGTGAGTCAACAACAGCGGAAATCGGAACAGGCGGCGTCGCTGGTCGCGCAACTCTCGCGAGCCGACGTCACTCAGGTTCCGCGCATCGTCAGCGAACTCACCCCGTTCTTTCCCTGGGCACAGTCCGACCTGCGTCGACTCGCCGCAGAGGGGGATGCGCAATCCAACGTACGGTTGTCCGCGGCACTCGCATTGCAACAGGCCGAAGGGGGCCAAACGGAATTCCTGCGAGAGCGCCTGCTCGATGTTTCGTTCGAAGCGTTTCCCGTGGTGCGAGACGCGCTGGAAATCGAACGCGGGGAATTGGCCGACTGGCTTTGGCCTCGATTTCGGGACACCAACCTCGCCCCGTCCGCGCGGTTCCGTGCCGGGATGGCGCTTGCCAGCGCGGTCCCACATTCCACAGACTGGACCGCCGAAGAGTGGGATTTCCTCGCCCGGCGGTTGGTGACGGCGAATGCCGATCAACAGAAAACCGTGCGGACGTACCTGAAACCCGTGGGGAACCAACTGATCCCGCCGCTCCGTCGGATGTTTGGTGACGTCGCCGAACGGGACACAATTCGCGAGGCGGCTTGTCTGGCGCTCACCGATTTCGCCGCCGAGGAATTGGAACTTCTGATCGAACTGATCGCCCAGGCGACACCCCCGCAATACGCGATTCTTGAACCGGTCCTATCTCTGGCGAAGCGTCAGGGACGACCAGTCTTAGAACGGCTGGTCGAGGTTGCGGCCGAGCCTGGTGCGTCGGCAACGACTGAAGACGTGCCGGTCGACGAGATCCCCATCACGCAACCCGAGCGGATTGCCCGGGGCAAACGCCGCGCGGGGGCCGCCATCGCGGCGATTCGGTTGGGCGCTCCCAAAGAAGCGGCATTGACCGCGTTTCAAGGCACGGACGATCTCGAACCGGTCTCGCAATTCATCCACAACGGACGGGAGCGCGGTGTCACGCCTGCCGATTTGCTTGACGGCCTCGACGTCGCCCAAGAGGTGATCCCCCGTTTCGGTCTGATCCTCGCGCTGGGTGAATTCCCGCTCGATACGATTCCCACCGAGCGCCGGGAGTCGCTGGTGGCGCGTTTGAACGCTTGGTATGCGAACGATCCCAGCGCCGCGATTCACGCGGCGTGTGGCTGGTTGCTTGCGACCTGGCGACACCCGCTGCCAGTAATCCCTCCGCATACCGACGTGCGCGAAGCGTTGAGCGAATTCCCGAACGAGTGGATTGTGCAACAGGTCGGGGAGGACACCTGGAACATGATTGTGCATCGGCCCAGCCGCTTTGTGGTCGGGTCTCCACTCAACGAGCCGGAGCGTACGGAAACCGAGACTTCGGGAACGGTCGAATTGCCCTACGCCTGGATGATCGCGGATCGGGAACTGACCCGGGGACAGTTCGAAAAATTCTTCAAGGCGACCGAGCGACCGCTGTTGCCGATCGACGCGTGGAGTCCGACCGGCGAACATCCCATGATTGCCGCCACGTGGTTTGAAGCGGTCTTGTACTGCCGCTGGTTGACGCAACAAGCAGGGTTTTCTGAAGAGGACCAATGTTACCCCGACCCGGAATCGCCGGGCATTGAGAAGGCGTCGTTCGAGGATGGAACGGTGTTCCCGAAAAACTGGATGGTGGATGTCTCGAAACCGGGCTTCCGTTTGCCGACGGAGATGGAATGGGAATTCGCCTGCCGCGCGGGGACACGTACCGCGTACAGCTTTGGCAGCGACCGACAACTCTTGCGACACTACGGCTGGTACGTCGACAACAGCTCCAAGGTGACGCATGTGGGAGGGGAGTTGCGCCCCAGCATCGGCGGCTTGTTTGATATTCACGGCAACGTGCTGGAGTGGTGCAACGACTGGATGGCCGAATACCCGTCCGCCGAGAACCCCGATCCGCTCAAAGGACTGCCGGGAACGGTGCGAATCTATCGGGGCGGGGCATGGGATTCCGGGGACAATCGGGGACGCAGCGCCCGCCGGGACGCGACGCGGCCGAGTACCCGGCTGGCAGATTGCGGCATCCGCCTGGTGCGGACTATCGTTCGCTGACAGCGAATCTACAGCTTCACCTTGAGGTTCGGCCGCCGCCGCACCAGTTTGGCGACCGCCTGTTCCGACACACTGGTCGAACTCAAACTGAGTTCTTTCAGTTGGTCAAGCGGTTCCAGCATCGCGAGCGCTTCCGGGGGGATCTTATTCCCGTTGAGTGACAGCACTTCGAGGTTCTTAAACCGTTCCAGGTGCCGCAACGAGGGGCCGGAAACGCGGTTGTCGTCGAGACTGAGCCGGCGGATCCGGGTCAGGTGCGACAGTTGCGCCAGTCCTTCGCCGTTGAAGGTCACCCGGTTGAGGGTGAGATCCTCCAGGTGTTCCAGCGACTTCAGGTGCTTCATTCCCAGATCACTGATCGCCATCATTTTCGAAAGATTCAGAACGCGGATTTTGGGCAGCTTTGCCAGATTCTCCAGCCCCGAGTCGGTCAGTTTGCAGCCGATCAAAATCATATGTTCGATGCCGGGCAACTCCGTGATCCGTTCCAGGGTCATGTTAGTGACATAATCGTTCTGCCGGAATTCAATTCCCACAATCTGGTCGGCGTCCCGGGGGAGTTGCGCTTCGTTGTTGATTTCGACCACCCAGCGTGGGGAGTCGGAATCAGGCAGCCCGGGCCATGTCACCGCGCCGGGCGTGTCGGAGTTGGTCGTGGCCAGTAGCTTTGCTCCCAGAGCAAGCAGTTCTTTGGCGGCGGCGCGCCCGGAGGTCTCGGGAATTGGTTCCGCCTCCGCACTACGAACTTGCGATTCCGATCGCCGCCCCCCGCGCGGGTTCACGACCGACTGCTTGGGTGGGGCGAACAGAAAGAGCAGGATCGCAACCAACGCGATGGCGGCGACCGCGACTCCCACCGCGAGCGGTCCGACCGATTTGCGATTGGGACGACGTCCCACATGACTCAACGGCGGGGGATTGGACGCGGCGGTGTCCCGTGTCCTAGCGGCCGACTCCTCCGTGACCCCGGAATCTTCATCCCGCCCCGCCGCCTCGTTCAGGTTGTCGAGAAACCGACCATAGACGCTTTCGTTCTGGATTTCCCAGTCGGACGACGAATCCCAATCATTCACTGTGCCGCCACCCGCCACTTGTCCAGTTGACAACGCGAACGGTATCAACGCCCGGGCCAGTTCGAGCGGGGTCTGGTACCGATCGGCGGGGTTCCGCGCCATCATCCTGGCGACGATCGCGTCAATCTCCGGTGGGATGTCTGGCCGCAATGAACTGACGCGTGGCGCGTCGAACCGGACGCGAGCCACGAGTTTTTCGGTCAGGTTTTCAATGGGAAACGGCACCTGGCCCGTGAGCAGTTCAAAAAACGTGCAGCCGAGGCTGTAGATGTCCGCTCGGACATCGGCTGACCGGGAGTTCTGGGCCTGTTCCGGAGAGATATAGTCGGGTGTACCCACCGCCTGTCCGACCCGGGTCAGTCCTTCGTCTTCTTCGGTCTCACTGGCGAACCGCGCCAATCCGAAATCCAGGATTTTGACAATCGGCGGACCATCGGGCTCGGTCGACGTGACCATCAGGTTCGCGGGTTTGATATCGCGGTGAACTGTCCCCCGGTCCGCCGCATGCTGCATCCCCTGCGCCGCCTGGCGCATGCACTCGCACAGCCAGGGAATCGACATCGGGACCTTGTCGGTGATGTACGCCTTCAGATCGCGCCCGTGAACGTACTCCATCACCAGGACATAGGTTCCATCCACCTTGTCGGCATCGTACGCTTGAACGATGTTCGGATGATCCAGTGAGGCCGCCGAACGGATCTCTCGCAGGAATCGCGGAATCCCCGAGGACTTTCGCAGAACTTTCGGCTTCAACACCTTGACCGCGACGATTCGGCCGATTTCGGGGCGAATCGCCTTGAATACCGCCCCCATCCCACCAGTCCCAATCAGCTCGAGCAGCGTGTACCGACCGATGGTGAACTGACATCGCCCTTCGAGCAGCGTCAACGCCTGCCAGCGCGTGAGCCAGCCGCGACGGAACATCCGCCGTACAAGCTGCTCGGCGTCGCGCGCCTCGAAGGCGGCGATCTGGTTGAGCTGTTCAGAGGTCAAGAGTTTGCTGCGGTGCAGCAACTCGACCACTTTTTCGACTGTGTCGACCCGCATAAGCCGGTCTGCACGCAAATTGCAGGCCACTCCACTGTTTGAGGACAAAAACGCGAATTCCGGGAACCGGACCACGACCTATATTACGCAGAACGCCCGCCCGCCGCTGGTCAGATCTCCACTGAAGGCGATCGGATTGTGCAAAACGCAACACATGTGGGTTTTTTGATCCGGAGAACTTCACTGCGACGCCGAAGAGAGCTCCCCAACTGTTCGCTGGCCCTCCCGGCCCGATTTTCGCCGATTGTCTCGTTTTTAGATGTCGTAGTACATCGCAAACTCAAACGGGTGCGGACGTTGACGGAGCGCGTCGCATTCCTGTTCCGTCTTATACCAGATCCACGTGTCGATCACGTCTTCGGTGAACACATCTCCCCGCAACAGAAATTCGTGGTCGTGCCGCAACGCGTCGAGCGCCTGCTCCAAGGTCTCAACCGGCTGAGGGTAGACCGCCAGCTCCTCTGGCAGCAGATCGTACATGTCCTTGTCCAACGGCTGCCCGGGGGAGAGTCGATTCTGAATGCCGTCGAGTGCAGCCATCAAAATCGCCGCGAATGCCAGGTAGCCGTTCGCCGACGAATCAGGCAACCGGAATTCAAACCGCTTGCTCTCGGGACTCGGACTGTAAACCGGAATTCGAATGGCGGCAGATCGGTTGCGACTGCTGAAGGTGAGACTGATGGGAGCCTCAAATCCGGGGAACAGCCGTTTGTAGCTGTTCGTCGTGGGGCAACAAAACGCCATCAGGGCCGGCGCATGTTTCAACACCCCGCCAATCGCGTGTAAAGCCGTGGGCGACAACCCCGCGTAACCGGAACCCGAGAATTGCGGCTCCCCCTTTTTCCACAACGACAGCGAAACATGCAGCCCCGAGCCATTGTCGTTCCAGAGCGGCTTGGGCATGAAGGTCGCCGTCTTGCCAAACTTCGCCGCGACGTTTTTGACGATGTACTTGTAGAGACACAGATTGTCGGCCATGCGTACCAGCGGCTGGTACTTCATGTCGACCTCGCATTGCCCTCCCGAAGCGATTTCGTGGTGTTGCGATTCGACTTCCACCCCGCACTCTTCGAGCGTCAACATGATCTCGGTGCGAAGTTGCTGCAACGTGTCGGCGGGCGGAACGGGAAAATACCCCTCTTTGTGTCGGATCTTGTACCCGCGATTTCCCCCCGCTTCATTCCGACCGCGATTCCACTCTCCCTCAATACTGTCGACGTGGTAGTAGCTCTCGTGTTCGTTCTGGTCGAACCGCACGTCGTCGAACACAAAAAACTCGGCCTCGGCCCCGATTTGCGCGACGTCGGCAAGCCCCGTCTGCTTCATGTACGCTTCGGCCTTTCGGGCGACATTCCGCGGATCCTTGGCGTAGTCGGCCCGGGTGACCGGATCCTGGATGTTGCAGGTCAGTGCCAGAGTCTGCGGCATGAACGGGTCGATGATCGCCGTTTCGGCCTGAGGAACAACGAGCATGTCGCTCTCGTTGATCGACTTCCACCCGCGGATCGACGAGCCGTTGAATCCCAGACCGTCTTCGAACGATTTCTCGGTCAGGGCATGGACCGGAATCGTGAAGTGCTTTTGCGTGCCGGGAAAGTCCATAAAGCGGAGGTCGACCGCCTTAATTTCTCTTTCGCGGCACAACGCCAAAACTTTGGCCGGTGTCATGGGATTCTTGAGCGCAGAGACGGAATGATCGCCGCGCGATGGAGGACCGCGCGAAACGCCGGATGCGTACGGAGCGTGAACACACAAGCACTGCTGGCACCGGAGTTGTGTTGTTGTACACCACGGGTGCGAGTCTGGCTATAGTAGGCGTGTGCGAAAATCGCGCCCGTTCGCGCGAATCCCCGCTGATTCTTCACAGAATGCTGAAAAGTGCCGCAATTTGTCGTCCTGAGACATGACTGGCCAGACCTGCATTGGGATCTGATGCTGGAAAACGGGGCGACACTGCGCACTTGGAGGCTATCCCGCCCTCCGGATCTGGCCGGACCGATCGAAGTTCGAGCCATTGCCGACCATCGCCTGGCCTATCTGACCTATGAAGGGCCGGTCTCAGGGAACAGGGGAACAGTGACTCGGCTTCTGGCTGGAACATACGAAATTCGGCGGGATGAGCCCGGGCGATTGGAGTTTGCGATCGACACCTCGTCGGAGCGGTGGATTGCGGTCCTGACGGAGTCGGTGGGGGTGACAGGAGAACGGATGGAGGGATTGGGGGTGGTTGCGTTTGAGCGGGACTTGGGTAAGAGGGATGTATGAGGATTTCGGTGGGGCAGAGGGCAGACGCCACCCCGCTCGCCAGCGGGGGGGGGGAAGCGGTAGAGTGGTGCGCGCTGGATTCAGAACTTACTGCACGTTTTGACGAGACGACTCCCCAACTATGCTCCCGGCCCTTCCTGCCGACCGCAACTTCATCCCCGGCACCCGCATCGAGATCATCCACCGTGACATCCCCAAGGGGATTGCCCGGGTCGGGTTGTTCGACTTCGACGGCACCCTGTCGCTGATTCGCGAAGGCTGGCCCGAAGTGATGATTCCTATGATGGTCGACTACCTCGCCCAGGCACCCCGGGCCGAGCCGCGCGATGTGCTGAAGTACAAGGTCGAAGAGTTCGTCATGAAGCTCAACGGCAAGCAGACGATCTACCAGATGATCCAGCTCGCCGACGAGATTCGCGCCCGGGGCGGTGAGCCGCTCGACCCGCTGGCGTATAAGCACGACTACCACGAGCGGCTGCTTAAGCGGATCGCCGGTCGGACTGGGGGCCTGCGTGACGGGACGGTCGATCCCGAAACACTCACCGTCCCGGGATCTTTGCCGTTACTGGAACGACTGGCGGGGCGCGGACTCGACTTGTACCTCGCCAGTGGGACCGATGTGGTCTACGTGCGCAATGAACTCTCGGCTCTAAGGCTCGACCACTTTTTTGAACCGCGGGTCTATGGCGCGATCGACGACTACAAGAATTTCTCGAAGAAGATGGTGATCGAGAAACTGGTGGGAGAATTGAAGCTCAAGCCGGGGGAATTGCTGGGGTTTGGCGACGGCTACGTGGAGATCCAGGAAGTGAAGCGCGCCGGCGGGATCGCGGTGGGGGTCGCCAGTGACGAGAAAGATCGCGTGGCGATCAACGACTGGAAACGAACCCGGTTGATCGACGCGGGGGCCGACCTGATTGTGCCCGACTATCGGGATCTCGATGCGCTCGTAAATTATCTGTTCACACGGTGAGGGAACATTTCGGGTGGAAAATGATGGACAACGTCAGTTAGGATCGCGGGTCGTGGGGACCAATGCGTAATCGCCAACCAAACAACGGGAAGGGACGAAATCCGACGCGACGGGAGGGCGAACGTCCTCGTGAGCCGCCGCTGTGCGATCAACCGCCAAGAACCGCCCGCTGGGCAGCGCTCGGCATCCAACCGAACCATGTTGTCGAATCGAAATCGATGTCTTGGAGTTAAAACCTCATGATCCTAGTTTACAACTTCCGGGGAATCCTTCTGGCAGTCCTGGGCGGACTCGTCGCGCTGGGGGCTCATTCACTGCTCAAAATTGATGTGGTGAGCAATCTGGCGGGGATGGCTGTCGCCGCTGGGGGCGATTTGTATTTACGTTTCACCAGCGACTCGGACGGAAATGCCCTCATCTCCCCCAATGCGGGGGGACACTTGTGGTTTGTCCCGATATGGTTGGTGAGTCTGGTCGTGAGTGGGATCGGATTGTACCTGTCGTTCGCGCGATAGCTTACCGGGAATATCGCGAAGGTCTACAACTCGAATCGCTTTTCGCGCGTGGGTACGTGCCATCAATCCCACGGGAAACCACCTTAAATCAGAGGCTCAGCGCAATGTTCGGATTTCTGCGTGGCCCCCCATGTGATCGGGAGTATCGCCAGATCTATGCCGGTCTCTGCGATTTTCAGCGACGGCACTTCGGCCTAGAATCGCTGCCGTTTCTCAGCTACGAGGCAGCGTTTCTGTATCAGTTCGCGGTCGACACGGGGGACTGCGCACCCCCGCCGGCGGGTGCGTCCCCATGTTGCCGACTGGGAATTCGCGCGTCGGCACACCATGTCCACCCGATTCTGGCGGAGTATTGCTCCTCTTTCGGGATGCTGCTCGCGTCGATCAAACTCAATGACGATGTTCGCGATGACGGGTCCTGGCTGGCCCGGTTTGGTCGCTGGCGGCTGCGAACGAGGCTTCAAAAAGTGGCGGAGTACTTCGGGCGGCTTGATGCCGATTTCTCTCCGCATCTCGCCGAGATTCTGGCGCAACAGGATCGACTCGAAGAATCTCGCGATCCGTATCCGCCGCTGGCAGAATACACCCGCCCGACGTCTGCGGGGTTCGGTTTCCTGTTCGAACTCTTCGGCGGCCTGTTGCCGCAGCCAGAGCGTCGCCGCCGCACGTTGCATGCGATCGGTTCGCAGATCGGTTCCGCGATCATCGCCTTCGATTGCGCCGCCGACTGGGAGGCCGATCGCCGCCGGGGACGGTTCAACCCATTGCGGGACGCATCGGAAGTTGCCGCCGCCCGTGAGTTCACGGTCGACCGTCTGCGTGACGCGGAGTCGCTCTGTCGAGATGCCATCGGCCCCTTGTCCCGTTGCGCGGCCCTCTTGAAATCTCGGTCGCGACATGTCGCAGAACCGGGACCGCGGCGAAGGTCAGCGAGAGCACGGTCCTGGCTGTGGCCCCTTCGGCCGCAATTCAGTCGCTTGGGAATGTGTGACTGCGCTTGCGATCCGACTTGTTGCTGTGACGCCAGTTGCTGCGACGCCGCGCAGGGCTGCGATCTGCTGCACGGTTGTCAGGGGTGCGACTTCTGTCGACAAAGTGGAGAATCGGGCTGTTCCAGTCCGCAGTCGACAGTTCCCCGCCGAACGACGGACGAGAACGACGTCGCTACGGACAAAAACACGACCCGTGCCCCCGACGGCTCGGCGGAGTGATGCGAAGGTTCACGCCAGCAAGGTCGAAGGGTGCGGCTGTCGATCAACCAGCGGAATGACTTTGGGAGCGTAGATTTCGGTGTAGCCCTGCGCCTTGCGGTGTCCGTCGAGGGCAGCCTGGTCGGCCCACCGTTCAACGATTTCGAACCGGGCCGGGTCGCTTTGCGAGTGATACGCCTCGTACCGCAGGCAGCCCGGCTCGGCGCGACTGAGATGGGTCAGCTCCACCAGACACTGGCGAACTGTTTCGATATCGCTGGGATTCTTCACCGTGATGTGGACGTTGAGGTAGATCATGGGGGGCGACTTTCGGATTGCGGGAGTGGTACGACGGCGGTATTGTCTTTTGGCGTGCGGTAATTGCAACCGTACGCGCGATCCTGTGGACCCGATCTGGTATGAATCCGTCGGACGTGTCTGTTCTGAATTCGAGTTGAGTTCCCGGTTTTCAATCTCCGCCTCGCCGGCGTCGCCACCACCAAAGTCACTCCACCGATGGGTTCCACGTTCCGCGGTAAAACTCAGGTCGTTTCCCTGTTCGAAAAGTGTGCCGCCTGCGATCGGACGGTGGCCCGCGAAACGTTTCGCGCGCGGCGATGGGTGACCGTCGGTGGGATTCCGGTGCTGCCCCGGGAAATCTGCCACATTGTGGGGCAGTGTCCCTGGTGTGGTGACCACACCGTGCTGAACGCAGAGAGCTGGGGCGAGCTGAAGTCCGAGGGGCTGTCGCAGTTGAGGTCACGCTACGAGTCCTGTCATCAGTCCCCCGAGGACGCGGTCGCGTACCACGCGGCTCTGCGGACATTCGGACTGCGCGAGGAAGCCGACACTTTGGGTGCCGAGCTAAATGAACGGTTCAACGACCACGTTCCCACGCTGTTGTATTTGAGCCATTGGCGGACGGAGCAGGGTGACCTCCCGGCGGCGGGTGAATGTGTACGCCGCGCGATGAATCTGGCCCCCGATCTCCCCGCCGTTCAAGTCGCGGTCGGCCGGTTGGCGCTCGCGGAAAGGCAGCCGGATCGCGCCTACCACTGGCTGTCGAACGTCTCCCCGAACTCCCCGGATTGCAGTCCGTTGGAGTTCCTCAAACTGGCGGAGGTTTATCGCGGACAAAATCGCCCGCAGGAAGCGCGGGAGATTCTCCTGGCGCAGGTGAGCATCGACCCGGAACTGCGTAAGAACGCCGACGTCGAGAAGTCGATTGACGAATGCGAACAGAGTCTGAAGATCCCGCTCCGATTGCGGTGGAGCCGGCGTTCTCTGTGGCGTTATGTACGGTGGGGTGTCGCGGTCAGCGCCCTGCTGTTCGCGGGGTGGATCGGATACGGTCAGTATCTCGCCCGGCACTACCCGATCTGGATCGTGAACGGCACGCATTCCCCGCTGGAGGTCCGGTTTGACGACCGCGATCTGACCATTCCGCCCATGGGCCGCCAATATCTGGAGACTTATGAAGGGTCGCATCGCTGCGAACTGCGGGGAGAACACTCGGCGCTTCCCCCCATGGAGTTCGAGGTGAGCCAGCACTGGACCCAACGCTACAAGAGCCATCCACTCTGTGTTCTGGACCCCAGCGGCACCGCGGCGCTGTTCTGGCAGGAGACCAGGTATGTCGCGAATCCCGATGGGAAATTGCGACGGGTTCCGTACCGAATCCATCTGGGGGATCGCCTGATCCAATACGACAACGTGGAGTTTCCGTTTCGTGACTTTCCCAAGACGCTGTCGGTGCGAAACGATGACCGGCAGGGGGTTCGCAGTCGGGTCGACTTTTGTAACGAAGCGCCCGCCCATCTGCTGATGTCTTTGTTTTCCGACATGAAGTACGCGGGCGACCCTCTCGCTTTCGCTGAGCGGCATCTCGACGCGAATCCCGACGATTCGTCACTTGTCGAGAGCTATGCGCAAGTGTCGCGGCACCTGAACGCGACGGATCACGCGCGTGAGTTTCTGGAACGAAGGTTTGATGATCAACCGCCGCGACTCCGCTGGCATGAAGCGCTGCAGGACCTGACCACGACCGACGCTGGGGAAACGGCATTGAGGAAGCGGTACGATGATCGGCTGGAACCAGGGAATGTGGACCAAGGGTGGATTTACCTGCGAGGCCGAATGGAACCGAACCTGGGGATCTCGCTTGTGATGTGCCAGAGCGCGCCGGAGGTCGCGGCGGCGTGGGATTTGTGCGCGGTGCGATTGCATCAGGCGGGGCGATTTGACGAGGCGTTTGAACGCGGACTGGCGGCGGTCACGCTGAACCCGAAAGAGCTTCGTTTTCAGGCACATGTCACAGAGATCCGCATGGCTTCGCGCGACTGGAAGCAGATGGAGAGCGAACTCAAGGAACAACTGCGGGTCACCCCGGACGACATCTCGTTGCGACTTTTCCTGCTGCAGGTTCAGGCCGCCGCGGGACATCCCGCGCAACTCGACGAAATCGTCATCGACCACCACTCGCGAACCGACGAAGACAATAGCGAGTTGCAGCGGGTGCTGGAGCTGTCGCTCCTGGACATGCGGGGCGAGTACGAACAACTCGCGATCTTCGCCGAGTCGACCAAGGATCCGGAAATTCGAACGCAAAATCTTGTGATTTCGCTGCTGGGGCGGGGTGAAACCGAGGGGCTGGAGAAACTGGGTGTCCCCCCTTTGATGCCGGCGGGTTATGGAGAACTGGCGCTCAGCCTCACCTGGAGCGAGGCGGGGGATCCCGAACGTGCGCGGCGGTACCGCCAGGAGGCCGCCACGGCGTTGCGGAAGTCGGCTGCGAATCGTGGTTGGAAATTGGCCGGGTTGCTCGAGGCACCGACCGAATTTGATTACCGCGGAGCGATGGATTTGACCTGTCCCTCGGTCGAGCTGAAGTCGCTCGCGTTGTGCGTTCTCGTGGACGCCGGCTGTCGCGAGCGGCTGGAACTTCTCGAACTCGCCGACCGTCTGAACTATCAACCGCAGTTCCCGGGTCGGTTTCTGAAACGCCAGATTCAGCGGTTGAGAAAATAGTCCCCTGATGGGTGGGGGTGACCCCCGCCGTCTTTTTTGGTTCCACGTGAAGCCGCGGATTCCCGGGAATACCGAAAGCCAGACCGATGTCGCAAACTTCAAACAGAGCGCCGAGCGAGGAGGGGCGTGCCGATCAAGCCACGCTGCAATACAGCAGTCCCACTTGGCGCCTCCTGGCGGCGCACTCGACGCCGCTTCGCGCCGCACTCGAATCGATGCCACGCGAGTCGGCCTGCCTTTGCTGCGCGCGTTCGACAACGGGATTGTTTCCGGTCACAGTCTGGCACGACGATTTCCACTTCGACTTCCCTCTGTCGATCTGTCCGAAATGCGCCCGGCAGCCAGCGTTCGTCACGCACGAGGAAGACCTGCGAGTGATGATCGTCGTCCCGATCGTCACCTTGGGGATTCTGCTGGCGGCGACATTCCCCTGGGTGTTCCCGGTTGCGATGGTGATCGCGATTTTTATCGCGGTCTGGTTTCGGAAAAAGCCGCCGGTCTCCGAAAAACAACGTCAGGAGTTTCTCGCCCCCCTGGCGTGTCAATCGCCTGAACTCGGGCAGTTGCTCTCTGCGATTCCAGGCACTTGGATCACGATCGACCCGGGGGCGGTGGGAACCAAGGGTCGGACGCCAGGCGACTTGGCCCATTTTGTCGACGGGGCCCTGGTGCTGCATCAACGGGTGTTTGTCTATTCAACTTCCTCCGAGCTGGTTGATTCCGGCATACTTTGGCAGATTCTGGCGCTTCAGATCAGGCGAACCAGTGAAACCATCAGGGACTTTTTCAAAGAGTTTCCCCCAGATGAGTTTGATCTCATTCAGGTCAGTCAGTTGATCCTCCCGGGACGCCGGAATGAATTCGACCTTCAGATCCTCTCATTGGGGGGGATCGATCGGTCCGCGGCACTCCAATCCCGGCTCGCCAAACTGCCAACCGTGCCCTGCAATTATCCTCTGGCGTTCGTGGTGCAACAGAGCCCGCAGGGAGACTGGCTTCCGCGGAGTGAATTGGCCCCTCCGTTTCACCGTTGGTACAAACAGTTGGCTGTGTCGACCGAAATCAGGGTGGTGGATCTCGCGATGCGGGTTCATCAGGTTGAATTCCCCGATCCCCCACTTCACCTGACTGCGGACGACTGTCTTCCCTGGGTGGCCCTATTTCCTGAGGATGACAATCTCACGCATTTGCGCCTGGAGCTTTTGCGATCAGAGGGGCGCATTGACGAGGCGGCGATCATCGCCGAACAACAAGGAGCGAGGTCGCCCCTGGATCCCGGGATGCGATTCGCCTACGCGCTCTTCCTGCTGTCGGTGAATCGGGGCGAGCATGCTGCCGTCCTTTGCCGCCGACTGATGACGGAAAATCCTGAAGTCGCGGAATCTTACGCGCTCCTGGCTCACCTGCAATTGTCTTTTGACACCCCCAAAGAGGCGCTGCGAACGATTCGCTCTGCACCGACCGAGAACCGCTCGTCGCAGTTTTGGCACACCGCCGCGCGGGTCTTCGCGAGTGTCAATGACTTCCCCGAGGCGTACCGTTGCCTGGACGCCGCGAACACGATCGACCCGGAGTTCCTTCCTCCGTTTGAATTGCGACCGACACTGTTGGCGAATGAAGGGAAAACCGCCGAGGCGCTCGCGGCGGCGGAATTGTATTGCGACCGGTCGGGGGGGGCGTTGAAGGCGTGGCAAATGCAGGCGGAATTGTTGAAACAGCTCGGGCGGGTCGAAGAGTCGCTGGAGGTCTATTCACGATGTCTGGAACAACAACCCGATCACTTGGTGTTGTTGTGGCTCCGGGCGGAGACGCTGTTCGACGCGGGTAAGCTGGAGTTGGCGCGGGCCGACTGCGAACGGGCGTTGAGTGGTGATCCAAAATTCCCGCCAGTGCTTGTGCTGCTGGCGCAGATCAGTCTCGAGTCGCAGGATCCCGACGCCGCCGAACAGTACGCCACGGCCGCGCTCGATTCGGGAATCGAATTGCATCGGGCATACCTCGTCCGGGGAATCGGTCGATTGCTACGAGAGGATCATGAAGCGGCTGCCTCCGACCTGACGCGGGCACAGGAGTTGGATCCCGAGAACGCGGCCACCTACTGGCACCTGGCGCGCCTGCGAGTCGCCCAGGGAGAGGTGGACGAGGCGCTCCAGAGCCTGGATGACGCGGTCCGGGTGGGACCATCGTGGTTGGAGCCACGCCTGATGCGGGGGTTCCTGCGACTTTCGACTGGCAATCTCGACGACGCCGCCCTGGACTTCGATTTCGTGATCGAGGCGAATCCCAAGTCGACCGACGCCTGGCGCGGACGTGCGCTGGTGTACGAAAAAAGGAACGACGTTCCCCAGGCGCTCGACGCGCTCGAAAAGGCGCTGGCGCTCGATCCGGAAAACAGCGACTGCCATCTGGCGCGGTCGCGAATTCGGATGGCGGAGTATGATCTCGAGTCGGCCCGGCGCGATCTCGATGCCGCCCTCAGTTCCGTCCCCAATCTGCTTCCCGCGCTCTTGTCCCGGGCACAGGTCAGTTTGCGACTGGGGAATTACGAGCAGGCCAGGCGCGATTACGACGCCATTCTGCGCGACCATCCGGAATTCACCCCAGCGTTGATCGGCCGCAGTCTGGTCTGGGATCAGACCGGAGATTCCGACCGATCGCGTGAAGACCTCGAAGCGGCCGTCCAGTCGTCGCCAGAAGACGCCAATTCCCTGGAAATCGCCCGATTGCTGATGAAGTCGGAACTGGCGCGGGCGAATGAAGACTACGCCGAGGCCATCGCCGCCGCCGCGGAAGCGATCGAGTTTGGTCCCGAGGAGATGGAACCGTACCGGTGTCGGGCGGGAGCCTACTGGTATTCCGACCAGTTTTCCGAAGCGCTCGACGACTATGAGCGGGCTCTCCAATTGTGCGAGGAACCGACGGCCGGCCTGTGGAACGGTCGGGGACAGGTCCTGGCCGAACTGGGCGAGTTTGAGCTCGCGCTCGTTGACTTGGAAAAGGCGGTCGCGGTGTCACGGAGTTCCGAGCGGAACTACCTCCCGTATTGCTTGAATGGACTCGGGAAAATTCTCACCGGACTGGGCCGACTCGACGAAGCCGACGCAGCGTTTCAGGAGTCGCTGGCCTTACAGCCGGAGAATGCCTGGCTGCAATACAACCTGGGTCAACTCTCGATCGCCCGGGGATCGGTGAATGAAGCGGTGGCGTGTTTTGAACGGGCGTTACAATTCAAAAAGCCGCCACTGCCGCCCGGCAAGCGGGCCAAGGCACTGGGGTTTATCCGTCGTTCGGGTGGAAGCGACGCTGTGCCTCCCTCCGGCGAGTCTCTGACCTGACTCTCAACCGGCTTTTGTTTCGACATTCTGAGGGAGTTTTGCCGCCGTTGCTTGAACCGGTGTTGGCACCGGTTCACTCCTGCAGACGAAACAGCCGACGGAGCGCGTCAAGCAGGCCATGCGGCGTCCCCTCGCGGGCTTCATCACGCAACGCTTCCAGTGGGGGATGCAGGAGTTTGTTGACCATCTGTTCAATCGACCGTTCGATCTCCGAACGATCCTTTTCCAGGTGGGGCAACCGTTGAAACAGCCGTTTCTTCTCCTGGTCGACCACGTCGCGCCACTGGTCACGCAACCGCTTGACGATCGGTCCGGTGGCCCGGTGATACAGCTCTCCCATCAGCTTGTCGACTTCCTGATCGACAATCGTCAGGGCTTTATCGACTTCCCGTTGCCTCGATCGGCGGTTTTGTTCGCAGATCGCTTCGAGATCGTCGATGCAATACAGAAAGACGTTGTCATCCAGATCACGAATCGCCGGCTCGAAGTCTCTCGGGACACCCAAATCGAGAACGAACACCGGCTTGTACTTCGCTTTCGCCCGCGCCTGTTTGAAGCGGCTCACCGGAACGAGACACGGGTCGGCACCCGTGGTCGAGACAATGACGTCGGCCTGCGACAGCCAGTCGTCCAGACGCTCGAACGGGCGGACCTCTCCGCCCCACTCCCGTGCGAGTGACTCGGCCCGTTCCTGTGTGCGGTTGCAGACCCAAATCTGTCGGCCCCCCACGTCTTTGAGATAGCGCACCGCCTCGATCGCCATTTCCCCAGCGCCGATCACCAGGATTTTCTTGTCGTCAAACCGATCGAAGATCTTTCGGCCGAAGTCCCCCACCGCGACGCTGGCGATCGAAACCCGCCCCTCCGCAAGACCCGTCTCGGTCCGCACCCGCTTCGCCACTCCCAGCGCCCTTTGAAACAGCGCGTTGGTCAACGGGCCGCTTCCGGAATGCTGTTGCGCCAGCGAATACGCCTCTTTCACCTGAGCGACGATCTGGGGCTCTCCCAGAACCATGCTGTCGAGACTGGCGGCGACCTGGAACAGATGGCGGACCACGTCGGGCCCGGTGCGTTCCAAGAGATCGTCAAAAAACTCATGCACCGGAACCTGGTGGAAGTCCGAGAAAAACTGCGCCAGTTCGTGGTGGCTCGGAAGCTGCGCCGGGTCTTCCTGGGCTGTGTAGACCTCCACCCGGTTGCAGGTGGAGAGAACCACCCATTCCGCGCGGGGAAACGCCGAGCGCAAGGCGGCGTACGCCTCGGGCAGCCGATCTTTGGCGAACCCCAGCTTTTCGCGAACCGAGATTTCCGCTGACTGATAATTGCAATACACCACCTGCAGATTCACGGTGCGGTCTCCCGGAATTCGCTGGGGGGGTTGTGGAGCCTGACACTCATCGTCGCACCTCCGGCTGAACCGCGTGCGCCGCCGACCGGCTTCCGCTATGAATATTCCCCGTCGCCAGTTGCAGCCCGAAGAGGGTGAGCAACAGACAGCCCAGGCCGACAATCGTCAGCCAGGCGACCTGCCTGCCCACCGGACCGCGATGCACCAGCAGCCAGCCCACGACCCCGGCCATCAAAGTCCAGACCCCGCCACTGATCAGCACAACCGGTTCCATCAACGAAACCGATGCTTCCTCATCGGGGGCGGCGATCGTGAGCATCAGTCCCGACGCATAGCCCAGCGTCAATAGGACGAACGACAACAGAAACGCCCAGCGATTCGCCTGGGCGAGACGGGGGAGACTCGGCATCTGAAACCCGCCCGGCTGCGCGTGCCGGGTTTTCAGCCGACGGTGCTGAAGCAGGTACATGATGGCCGAAAGCAATCCCCCCGCGGCCGCCACGACGCCAAAAACAAGCAGACCGGCATGCAGCAATCCCCAACTGCGACGGGCCTGCATCGCGTAGATTTCGTTGTTCGGCGCGTGGTTCAACCCGTAGGTCGACGCGACCAGCACCAGCACGACCGGAAGCACGAACACTCCGATCGCCATCTCGTTCTGCAGGACGGCGAGAACGAGGTAGATCAACACCACTAGCCAGGCGGCCACCAGCATCCAGTCATGGGTCGAAGAAAGCAGGGGAGGCAGACTGGTCTCGTAGCTGCGGTTCAGCAGGTACCAGGTGTGCGCCAGCAAACCGGCTCCGGTGAAACCGAGGCTGAACAGGCGGCTGACCGTGCTCTTGCCGCGAAACCGCGTCAATTCCAGCCCGAACGCCACCACATAGCAGGCGAGGAAACAGTAAATGGAGGTGTGTGGCATCATGACGGAGGAACCGTCGGTCGGTGGGGCGGGAAACCGGTAGTATAGGTCAGAATCCCGACGGAAGGGTAGGAAAGCCAAGAATCGGAATTCCATGGCGGATCATCGTTGAAAGGCGACTCAATTCGCCACGATTCCCGCTCGCGCGTTTCTGAGAAGTCGTTTGCGTTCGCTTCGCGACGCCCGTTTCCATTCGGGTGTCTGTCGCAATTCGTCCTCGGTCCTCCGAATTGGTGGCGAGCCGTCGACCGCCGGTCGCGGAGCTGTCGACTCCATTACCGGCGACGCTCGTGATGCCCGTTCCCGCTGCGATTTCGCTTCGGACCAGGTGACTGGCTCCCGCTGCGGATTCTGCGGCGGGGACTGTTTGCGTTTCGTTATCGCGGGAGGACTTCGCCGGGGTGGTGGTATTGACGAGGGGGGTGTGGAAGGTGGCGCGCTTTCCGTTGCCGCCACCGGGGGAGTGGCGAACAACGTGGGCACGTCAGACATTGCGGGCAATTCAAACGCCGCGGGGACAACGGCGACAATGGGTTTAGGAATCGACGGCGCAGAACGGGGATCAAGCCAGTCGGCAATCTCCCACTGGACTCCATTCTCGGCCACCGAAAACGACAGCGCAGGGGGACGTTGGCAGAGTTTGTGACAAACGAGGTCGAAGCGATCGGGATGTGAAGGGTTCTGATCAATATGCCACAGCGCGCCGGCCGACTCGACCAGCATGGAGCTGCCGAATGCCTTCGCCAGTGTGACTTTCCCGGCCGACAATCGGGCTGGCAGAACCGTGAGCGGAGTCACCAACAGGATCGCCATGTGGCGTTCGAAGGCCAGACGGTTGAGCTGATCGAGCAGCGTGCGCAGCTCCGACTCGCGCCATTTCGAGACCTGCCGGGGGAGGGCTTCGATCACGAGAAGCGCGACCGGTTCGTGTTCCGACGAACGAGGTATGGTCAAGTGCGCGGGGGGCAGATTCTCCTCAAATTGCCATTGGCGCAACAGCGGGAAATCGGCCGGCAGGTTGAACGGTCGCTTAGTCGGGTGCCCCTCCGGGCCGACGGGTTCGACAATGCCACTGGTCAGGTGCACCTGGTCGAGCCGACCGCCAGCCAGCGCAACCAGCCGACCGAAATCGCGCCGCGGATCGCCTCCAGCGGTCACGACGGCGACTCTTTGCGCGAATTGCTTGCAGTACAGGCCGGTCGGAGGGCCAAGACCCGGAAACGTGGTCCCCGCAGTGACCCGGGCGACAAGGTCGGCGACCAGCCCCGAGAAATCACTTCCCGAGGGGGTTCCCAGCACTGTGACACGTCCCCGGGGAAGCCACCGTTGCCAGATCCAGTCGGGCTCCAGGAGCGACTCTTCGTCAACGCTCCAGTCCCGGACCTGGATCTGATCAACCGTCTCCTGTGTCGACTCGGAAGCCGGCGGGCGTCGTTTCCCCCGACCGGTTCCCCCCGGGTCAGATGTGTGAATCACCCTTGAATTCATAGGACACCGCGTTCGAATCCTCTTGGAGCTGCGTCGATGAAGTACTCATACGTTTCAGTATACGTGCGTATTATTTAGGATTCAAGTGTGAAGTGGACGTTTTTTCATTTTTTTTGGGTGGGGATTGGGGCGGGAATTGGCGATACAAGACGGCGAAGAGGCAAAGCCCTGATGTGGTCCATGTCGCGACGACGCTCCTGCGGCGTCGCTCCGGTTGTGGCAAAAACGCAGTCGAATCGTCTCAAGCGACAGTCCCCCTGCCCGGCTGGTTGTCCGCTGATGACCGGCGGCTCTGGCGTGGCACGCCGGCGCCGCGACATGCGGCATGATGGGCGAGTGTCAACGAACCGCTCTCGAGCGGCGACTTGCAGCGATTGCGTCAATCAGCGCGGCCGGCCGGTCGGCAACGACGACTGGACGCGTTCTACCACTCAAGCGTTGGGCCTGGAACCCTGTTTGCGACCGCAGGAAGACCGAAGAGGTCTTGAAACTCACTCTGTCCCCGTTTTGTCTCCGACCTCGGATTGGCGTCTACAAGAATTCATTTGGCTCGCCCTAATCGCCAGGGTAGAATGGAATCCATGGAAACCATGACCACCCGAAATGTGAACGAGATGCCGTCGGGCGAACGGACCGCCCTCGAAGCGCTGCTGGGGGGGAAGCTTTCGCCGGAACAGCAAGTGTTCGTAATCGCCTACACGCCTGGCGTGGCGCCAGACCCGGCAGTGCGAGCTGCCGCACGTCAACAACTCATGAAGACGTTCGAGGCAATCGACAGGAATGCCGTGAAGCACGGCCTCTCGGCAGACGAGGCGGACGCGGCAATCGAAGAGGCGATGGAGCACGTCCGTCCGCGAACACCCTGATGCGGATCCTGCTCGATACCAACATTCTGGCTCGTGCCGCGACGCCCAATTCCGGGCCGGCGCGCGCGTTGCTTTTGAAGGCCACGGAAGACCCGAACGTTCTGTTGCTGTCGGGTTACATTCTCTCGGAATTGAGCCGCATACTGCGGTACGAACGCGTGCGAAACCTGCACGGCCTCGACGACGCGGGCATCGACCAGTACATCGCCGACCTGCAGTCGGCGGGGGCGACCGTTGAACTTCCGAACGAGCCCGCCGTTCCGGTTGTTCTACATGATCCAGCCGACGATGGCATCGTAGCGACGGCGATCGCCGGCCACGCCGACATGCTCTGCACCCGGGACCGCCATCTGCAGCATCCCGACGTGCGGGCGCATTGCGAGGCGGGGGGTATTCGGGTGCTGACGGACTTGGAGTTGCTCGAACTTCTCCGGGAATCGGAGTCGGCACCCGACGCTGACGAATGAGGGGGATCTTTGGTTGTGCTCGAAGCAGGCACCCCGCAGTCAATTCCGATTCAGACCCATTTCCTGGCTCTGCAACTTCGCCTTCCACTGCTGCTCCATCGCAAGAACATCATCTGCGTTCGACGCAGTACCGGCAAATTCCAAAATCGAGACACGGTCGTCGCTCGGATCGCGTGATTTGAGTGCGACAGTCCCGCAGTGGCCTGTTTGAACGTAGTCCTGCCACCGTCCCCAGAAACCCGCTTCACCCGTTGCGACAGGAAAAAATGGGGACATAGCGCGTTCTCGACTTGGAGACTCGGTTCGGCCACCCTCCGAGGACGCCACGGACCACTCGAGCCGCTGTTGGCGGGATGATCTACCACGTTTTGAGTCGCGGGAACCGCCGGGAGACGCTGAACCACAAGCCGGCGGACTTCGACGCCGTTGTGTCGGCGATGAACGACGCCCAGCGTCGGGTTTCGGTCGAGCCTGGGGGCTGTCGCTTTTGTCGCGACGACGCTCCGCGGCGTCGCTCCGGTTGTGGTTCCCGCGCAGCGGAACCACAACCGGCTGTGGCAAACACGCGATCGGATCGTCTCAAGCGACAGGCCCCCTGCCCGGCTGGTTGTCCGCTGATGACCCGCTGCTCTGGCGTGGCGCGCCGGCACCGCGTGATGCGGCGTGGTCAGAGCGTGTCATCGAGCCGCTCTCGAGCGGCGACTTGCGGCGATTGCGTCATTCGGTGCTGCGTGGTCGGCCGTTCGGCAACGACGACTGGACGCGCCCTTCCGCCCAGGCTTTGCGCCAGGAATCCTGTTTGTGACCGCCAGGAAGACCGAAGAAGTCTTGAAACTCATTCTGTCTCTCTTTTGTGTCCTGACGTATCAAGTTACTTTGATCGAGGTTCCGGCGCTTGGACGGAGAATTTCTGTGGCTGATTGGTGGGTGTCACCGAGGTTGACGTCAGAAAAAGCGGCAAAAAAATCGGCGGCAAAGTCTTCAATTCTGTTGTTTGCTTTCGTCGCGGGGTATATTGGTCGTTCTTCCAACCCTTGAATGCCCGTACCCAATTCGCCCGGAAGTTTCGCATGATTGCACTCGACAGAATCACGTTCGACCAGCGGCGGATGGGCGGCAAGCCCTGTTTGCGTGGGTTGCGCGTGACGGTCGGAATGATCGTCGGGTTGGTCGCCAGCGGGCATTCACACGACCGAATCCTGCAGGCATATCCCTACCTGGAAGAAGAAGACATTCGGCAGGCGTTAGCCTACGCTGCGTGGCGATCCGAGGAGGTGGACCTGCCGCTGGCGACACCATGAAATTCGTGGTGGATATGAATTTGACGCCGGAATGGTGTGAGGCATTGACTGCGGAGGGCTGGGACGCAGTTCACTGGTATACCGTTGGTCCCGCAACCGCGTTGGACGAAGGGATTCTGACCTGGGCGCTCACCGAGGGACGGATTGTGTTGACTCAAGACCTCGATTTCGGCGCGATTCTTGCCGCAACCAACGCGAACGCTCCCAGCGTCGTGCTGCTTCGAACTCACGATTCGCTTCCCGAGTCAATCGGCCTTCAGGTGATTTCGGTGCTTCATCGATACCAGTTGTCCCTCGAATCCGGTTCGCTGCTCATCATCGACGACGGAAAGTCCCGAATTCGAATCCTGCCTCTGAGAGGCGATTTGACCACTCGACTCTCACCAGATCTGCCAACTTGAACCCGCAACGAATCGTGTTCTTGACTCGGAGACTCGCGGGGGCCACCATGCGACTTTGCCACGGACCACTCAATGACACGCTCAAGTCGCTCACGCATTG
Organism: Planctomicrobium piriforme; assembly: GCA_945860955.1. Classification (GTDB taxonomy): domain Bacteria; phylum Planctomycetota; class Planctomycetia; order Planctomycetales; family Planctomycetaceae; genus UBA10511. Next base: position 6,870 of record CAMATH010000070.1, on the reverse strand, counting down.
AATCGCGGGAACCGCCGCGAGACAGTGTTCCACAAGCCGGCCGATTGCGACGCCTTTGTGGCGACGATGAACGACGCCCAGCGGCGGGTTTCGGTCGATCTCTTGGGTGGTTCCCGCGAAACGGAACCACAACCGGCTGTGGCAAACACGCGATCGGATCGTCTTAAGCGACCGGCCCCTGGCCGGCTGGATGTCCGCTGAGGACCCGCTGCTCTGGCGGGGCACGCCGGCGCCGCGTGATGCGGCGTGGTGAGAGTGTGTCAACGAACCGCTTTCGAGCGGCGACTTGAAGCGATTGCGTCATTCGGTGCGGCGTGTTCGGCCGTTCGGCAACGACGACTGGATGCGTCCTACCGCCCAGGGATTGGGCCTGGAATCCTGTTTGCGACCGCCAGGAAGACCGAAGAAGGTTTGAAACTCACGATGTCCCCCTTTTGCCCCGCTGTCGCCAGAAACCAAACTGGCGATCCGGCCGCCGTAAGCCGCCGGGTTTATGGCTACACTGGCGCGCCGTCCCCCATCCACGCGAAATACCGGCCAGCCGACACCCTGCCGCGGCGGTCTCGGCCGTTCAACGTGATAACGGCGATGCTTCGCGGATTGCCACGGGCCATGTCGGCGAGAAACCGCCACTGGCTACATCACACTCGGTGGAGTCAAAACGCGGTTTCGCGAACTGGCTGATGGGTGTCCCGCGATGGCGTCACAAAAAACCTTGCTCTGGCTCTGCTAAGTGTGACGTAAATGACTTTGCCAATGTGGGTTCCGGCGATTGAGCGGAGATTTGTGATAAGTGTCTGGTGGGTGTCACCGGGGGTCCATTTCTGGGGTCCAGAAATAACACAAAATGGTTGCGGATTCAGAAGAATTCGAGGTGTGTATTAATGTACCGGTCGCCGTGGGAAATCACGACTTCGGCCCGTGGTGAGCCCAGGCCTTTCGCCGAGGCCTCTCTCAGTTTCAAATTTTTCGGGAAAATTTCCGCCGCCGTTACGTCTTCTCTTTCAACCCCATCCCCGTTGACATCCACTGGAACCCCATTCCTCCGCCCGATATCCTCAGCGAATCGGGTCCAGGCCAGTATTTTCCGAGCAGACATCATGCGGCACCGCTTTTCGTATTCGCTGATCCTATCGCTGTCGGTCATGACGGCCACATTCGTCCACGCGGACGACTCTCCCTAGGAACCGCTCGCTGCCGAGGCCGGGGCCGTCTTCAAGCAATTCTGCCTGCGGTGCCATCACGGACCCGGGTCGGAAGGGGGTGGTTTCGACCTGCTCCGCCGTGCCGATTACACCGGCTTGGCGTCGACGGGCGAAGCGATCATTCAACCCGGCAAACCGGGCGAATCGCTGGCCATCGAGCGGATTGTGCAGGGAACGATGCCTCCCCAGGGAAACCCCGCCCCTCGCGCGGCCGACCTGGCGACGCTGTGGAAATGGGTCGCCGCCGGCGCGCCCGAACCGGTCGCCCCGACCCGCCGATTCAAGTCACTGGTCGATGTTCTGGAGTCTGTGAAAAAGCACCTCGACGGCACGCCGCCCGAACATCGACCATGGCAGCGCTATTTCACTCTGCACACGCGTTTCAGTCATCCCCAGACGACGGCCGAGGATCTGCGGCTGGAAAGAGCCGCGCTCTCCAAGGCGCTCAACAGCCTGCACTGGAAACCGCGGATCACACTCCCCAAACCGCTCGACGTCGACGACACGGTTTTCGCCGTCGATCTCCGCGACCTGGGCTGGGACGACGACGACCTCTGGCAGGAGGTGATGGCCGCCTATCCGTATGGACTGGCCTATCGCAACGCCCGCGACGAAAAACTGGCGAAACTCGACGAGTTCGTGCGCCACGAGACCGGCTGCAACGTGCCGCTTGTTCGTGCCGACTGGTTCGTGGCGACAGCGACGCGCCCGCCCTTGTATCACGCGCTACTGTTTGACAACCACCTGCCGGCCCTCAAACAACGGCGGATCGACCCAGCCAGCGCAGCGAAGGGGAATCCCAAAAAGATGACCCGCATTGATCTCGAAGACTACCTCCAGGTGCGGTTCGCCGCGAATTTCCAAAGCCCCCAACCCGATCGCATCGCCTACGCGGGTTTCGCCCGCAGTGGGGTCTCGGGCCAGAATCGGCATCTCGCCCGGCTCGAAGCGACGTTCGGAGCGTACTGGTTGAGCAACGACTTCAAACCGGGCTCGCCGCGCTCGAATCTCGCGCTGTTCCCCAATGGTCCGCGCAACCTGTTTCCCGCCAAACAGCACCCGCATGACGAGACGGCGTTCCAACAGGATGGGGGCGAAGCGATCTTCAATCTTCCCTGCGGGCTGCAAGGTTATCTGCTCATTGATGGCCAGGGGAATCGGATCGACGAAGGACCAATCGAGGTGGTGAGCGACGCGCTCAAGACTTCTGGGACACCGGCGATCGTCAACGGCGTCTCGTGCATGTCGTGTCACAAACTCGGGATGATCGACTTCACCGACACCGTGCGTGACCACAGCGCCCTGTTTGGCGAACCGCTACGCCAAGTTCAGCGACTGTACCCGCCGGCAGACGTCTGGGAGCGACTGGCCAAACAGGATCGCCAGCGGTTTGTGTTAGCACTGTCCAATGCGATGGGCCGGTTTCTGGTCCCGGCGGGGAATCCCGCGAACGCCGCTGCCGACACCCAATTTCTTAAGGCGGTCACTGAAACTATCGAACCGGTCGGAGAGGTTTCGCGGCGATATCGTCTCGGATTTGTCGATCTCGCGACGGCGGCAAGCGAACTCGATTTCGAAAAGACGGACCAGTTCACCCAGGCCGTCGGTGCCCGGCGGTTTAAGGAACTCGGCATCGAAGTCCTGACCCAACCGAACGGCGTCATCTCGCGACTCGACTGGGAAACCGGCGGCACCCGCACCGAACAAAGCCTCATGCAAAAAGTCGCCGCCGAACTGGGCTTCACCCCAGTGAAATGACAACAACAACGACAACAACAACCCGGCCAGAAAAAAAGTTTTAGACAGGATTCCAAGGATTTACAGGATTAAAGAAAACAGGAACTCCCGATCACACCAGCCCTCGCTTGATCGCTTCTTCTTTTCCTTTTTTCGTAATCCTGTCAATCCTGTAATCCTGTCTAATCCGTCCGTCCGTCTTTTTCATTCCGAATCGCCTCGACCACATCCACTTTGAATCCCTCAACAAGGCCAACCCTCATGCGTTTCCTCCATGTGTCAACCGGCCTGCTGCTGGCCGCTGCGCTTCTATCCGACTCTCAGCTTCTCGCCGCCAACGGCAATTTGTCCGAGCAGGTCTCCGAATCGGTTCAAAAGATCGTCTCGGCGATGAATGGCTCGCAAAAGGTCTCGTTCAAAGGGTTCACCGATCTGTCGCGGGCCTCGCTCAGCGGCCAGATCAAACCACTGATCGACGAGCTGTTTCGCGAAGAACTGAAAAGGCACGAGGTCTCCCATTCCGATGAGGCGAACCTGGTTCTCAAGGGGGAATTCTTCGTCACCGATTCCGACGATTTGCAAAAGGGGCAGCCCTTACGGCTGACAATCAAACCCGAACTGACCAAACGCAACGGAATGGACGTGCAGATTTTGCTGCCGATCAAGGGACTGAGTGAGGCGAAACACTTCGCCCAGATCGACAGCACCCGCGACCTGGCGCTCGCTTTTGGCTTCAACGGGGCGATTCCTGGCGAAGGGTCGCCAAAGTTTGAAGGGAAGAGCGAGGCCGAGCAAAAGGCGATTCGCCAGGAGGAGATGGCGAAGCTGTTGCTCGACCGCGCGCCACCGTTTCTGCACGGCCAAGGCAACACGCTGATTTCCAGCTCGAAGACCAGCCAGATCGATCTGGCGATTCGGGCCAAGTCGTTGAAAAGCACCGGGGACTACGTACCACGGGAAGTCAAGCTGGTCGAAGGTCTGGCCAATGTTCCGTTGGAAATCGACGACGTGTACGAGCTGGTGGTCACCAACCGCACGAATCGGCACGTCGTGGTCGACGCGTCGGTCGACGGACTGAGCGTGTTCTATTTCAGCCAGTCCCCTGGCCTGCGTTGGGTCGTGCCACCCAAGAACTACAAAAACGCTGACGGCAGTGTTCACGACGGAACGCTGACAATCGTCGGCTGGCACAAGTCGGTTGAGGGAAACGATAACCACCTGCGATTCCTGGTGACCGAACTGGGGAAAGGGGCGGTGACGAAGGCAGGAATCACTTCGCGTGAAAAAGTCGGTGCGATTCACGTGCAATACTCATTCGCCGACCCGCTGCCCGAAGGTGCCAGCCCCAAAAGTGCTTCGCACGAAACCGGATTCGGCCCAAGTGAAACGGTGAACCAGAAGGTCGCACGGTACGAGATCGCGGTGCCGCACGAGTTTGTGACAGTGCGGTATTCGCGGTAGGCGATGTCGATCGCCCCGAACGACGGCTTTGACGTCCTGGGACACCACCGCTGTGCCTCCGCATGCAGAAAACCGTGTCCGAGGCGCAATCGACCCCACGGGAGGGCGAGGCTCCTGCCGAGCCGCCAGTGTGCGATCACCCACCGAAAACCGTCCGACCGGGCAGCCCTCGACAACCAACCGAAATCCAATGGACAACCGCCAGCCAAACCGCGTCAACAGGGGCGCACTCGACCCCGCGGGAGGGCGAACGTCCCCGTGAGCCGCCAATGTGCGAACAAATGCCAAAAACCCTTCGCGGGGAGGCGCTCGGCGATCAATGGAACCGTTATTCGGAATCGCGATCAAGACCGGGTGTGCGTCGGCGGCACCCCAGACAACGGTTTTTGGAATGCGAAAGCACTGCGGCGGCTCGGCAGGAGCCTCGCCCTCCCGTGGGGCGGATTGCGCCCCGTCCACGCATTTTGCCGTTGCGGGCACATTGGTTCCGCCTCCGCGCGCTGCCGATTTCAAACGAACGTCGGCGGCACCCCAGACAACGGTTTTTGGAATGCGAAGGCACAGCGGCGGCTCGGCAGGAGCCTCGCCCTCCCGTAAACCGCTTCGCCCTCCCTTCACGTGGTTGGATTGGCGGTTGCGGTTTGAACGTTCTCCCCTGTCCGGGAAGATTTCCGCGTGCGCTACGTCTTACACGGTACACCGCGATAATTCCCTCGCATCGCACGTCCCCGGCGACTATGCTGCAACCGCCTCGATTCCAGGAAATCCCCACGTCGCACCGTCGTGAATTTCTGCACCTGTCGCTCGCCGGCCTGGCGGGCGCGGGGGGTTCGTTGTGGTCGGCCGCCGCCAGTCTCGCCGCCGACCCGAAAAAGGTCGCCTTGCTGGTCGGGGTCAACAAGTATTCAAAACGCGGATTTGTCGATCGGCCGCTCAAATACGCCGAACGGGACGTCGACGCGCTCGCCGTCGAATTGCGGAAACAGGGCTTTTCCACCGTACGTGTGCTGAAGGGGAGCCTTGACGGAGGCGATCGCGCCTCGAAGCCGAACATCGACGCGGCCATTCAACAGTTGCTCAAGGATGTGGATGCGGTCGATCTGGTACTGCTCGGTTTTTCCGGGCACGGGACGCAACAACCGTTGCTCGACAAACAGGGGAAGCCGATTCGCAATGATGAAGGCGAGTTGCAACAGGACGCCTTTTACTGTCCCGTCGACGCCGTGCGCGGTGAGCCGGAGTCGATGGTGAGCCTCACCGAATTGATGAAGACGTTGCGCCGCAAAGGGGGGATCAACCTGGTGCTGGTCGACGCCTGCCGGGACGAGCCAGTCGACCCCACGAAAGGGGAGAGCGACAAGTCGTTGACGGGGGACGAACTCAACGGGCGGCTGCCGAAAGACACCGCGCTGTTTTTCAGTTGTGCGGCGAAGCAAAAGTCCCTCGAGACTGACAAAGCGGGGGGCGGACACGGGGTGTTCATCCATCACGTGTTGGAAGGACTGCGGGGCGAAGCGGCTGACGAGAAAGGGGAAGTGACATGGAACGGGTTGACCAATTATGTGACAGCCCGAGTGAACGATCGGGCGAAGGAATGGTTCCCCGACCGGGCCATCGTCGCCGACGCGGAACGGATGGGTGAACTGCAAACGCCGCACAAGCTCGAGAACATGATCAAGCGCCCGGTGCTGGCGCGGGTTTCCCGGACGGCGGTCAAGACTCCGCCACGCGATCTCCCTTCACCGAGCGAGGAAACGAACAATTCAAGGATTATTGGCACGCGTCCCGGTCAAGAGCGGGACGACAACGCGTTGAAGCTGAAACTGGTCTGGTGCCCCCCCGGCAGTTTTCGGATGGGAAGTCCCAAAAGCGAAACCGGGCGGCAGGATGACGAAGACCAGGTCGACGTGACGTTGTCGAGCGGCTTCTGGCTGGGGAAATTCGAGGTGACTCAGTCGCAGTACGAGAAGATCATGGGAAAGAACCCCAGCTATTTCTGCGCGACTGGCAAGGGAAAATCAGATGTAAGTGGTCAGCAAACCGCGGAATTTCCCGTTGAGACAGTCTCCTATGATGACGCACTCGAATTCTGCAAAAAGTTCACAGAAGCGGAGCGCAAAGCGGGACGGCTGCCCGCCGGTTGGCAATACACCCTACCCACGGAGGCAGAATGGGAGTACGCTTGCCGAACGCAAGAGAGTGTGACGCCGTTTTCGTTTGGCACGAGTCTGAACGGAACCGAAGCGAATTGCGACGGGAATTACCCGTACGGAACAACAAACAAGGGAGCCTATTTGAAACGCACGACAACGGTCGGCTCGGTAACTGCTCAATAACCCCGCGGTCGGCGCGCGGTCCGGCGGCGCTCGTCGCAGGCGTCGATTGAGTGCGCGAGTTTACGGAGGTGGAGAAGTTGCCTCAGGCCGCTGCCATTATCCGGTCTCGGGTGCGGGGGTCGCAGTCGCTT